>CAMWYM010000120.1 GCA_947178475.1 uncultured Clostridium sp.
CTTTTATACTTTTTAGTTTTCTGCTAAATAATAAACAATTTTCTAATGAAATCACATGCATTTTTCTAATATTAATATATAATAATTTAATCTACTTCAAGAGAAATGTTTCACTTGAAACATTTTATTATTAGTAAATGGAAGTTGAGATTTGTTGTAGAGTAACGATGAAAAATAAAAATATGTTTTGCAATGATTTATCATTTAAATAATGCAAAATTGTAAAACACAAACTTATTCCGGTTTGGTAGATACTCATAAAACAGTATCAACCGATAAATTGAAAACAGAGTATCTACCATATAGAGTGCGGAAAAGGATGAGATGGAGTAGATATTTTCTTATCGAATTGTAAATTCACAAGATAAATTGTATGTGTCGTAATCCCAATCTCTCTCATTCTCAAAGAAAGCAAATTGTTTAATCAAACGATAGTGTCCAGCGGGTAGCTCTCCATAAAAATTTATGACATCTATTTCTAAGGTCAATCGTTCATTAGGCTTAATAATACAATCTGTTTCATTATCCTTTGTGGGGTCATCAAGCTGTTTGAGTTGATACCAAATACCGGATTGTTCTACTTCTATTTCAAAATAATCTGATGAGTATCGGTACTCCTTATCAGAAGTATTTTCAATAAGAAAAGAAAGTTGTTTTAAATCAAAATCGTTTTCGGTACTCAATAAAATCTTTAAATCTGTCAAAGTGTCAAGTTTTTCTTCATTTTCATAAGGAGAAACCTCATATTCTTCGGAATAATCCTGCACTGATTGATTATCACTGTCTTCTGCTTGGCTGCACCCAACAAGACCCACCAACAATGATAAGATTATAAATATACATATTATTTTTTGCATTTGTCCTTGTCTCCTTTCTTTTAAATATATTTTAATAACCAAATGTCTATTTTTAATCAACTTTTATCACAATTTATTTTTACGGTAACGCAAGCACCGCCTGTTTTGTTATTGGCAATTTGAATATTTCCTCCATGTCTTTCACTTAAAATCTTACAAATATTCAGCCCTAAGCCTAAATGTTCAGTAGATATATCTTTTGATGATTTGTAAAATGGCAAAGTTGCCTTTTCAATATCACTAGTTTTAAAACCGCAACCATCGTCCGAAACAGATATAATTAAATCTTTGTTTTGTATTGCTATTCCAATAGTAATATTTTTTTTTGCATATCTAATACTATTAGAAAGTAAATTTTCATATATTTGCATGACCGTATCTAAGTTGATAAACAAGGCTATATCATCACCCTTTGAAGTGATCGAAAAATGTATGTCACGACAAAGTAATTCTGCTGTTTCATTTAAGCTGCTTATAAGTGAGTGGAATAGAATATACTGTCGTGGCATTTCAATATCTTCCAATCTGTATAAGTTTGTCATGGCATTTACATATTTTTCAAGTCGTAGAATATTTTTTGACATTACAGATATTTCTTCTGTTATTTCTTCTTGTGATACTAAGCCTTTGGGAATAAAGGAAAGCAACATAGAAGCATGACCTTTTAATAAAGTTAGAGGAGTGCGTAAATCATGTGAAAAAGCAGCATTTAAACGTCGCTGTTCAGCAAATTGCCGTAACATAGTTTCATTGTTCTTTGCTAAACAATCTTTCATTTTTTCAAAGGCACAACAAAGTTTTCCCATCTCATCATTTGAAGGATATGACAATGCAAAATCCAAGTCATTTGTTTCTACTTTACGATATGCATTAGTTAATAACTTAATGGGTTTTGACAATTTCTTTTTATAAAAAGTTGTTACGCAACATATCATACTGATAGATAGCGCAATAGGAATAATTGCAATATTTAATGTACCTAAAACATTATCTACAAGTCTGTCGTGGTTTGTAAAATTGGGTGAAACTTCAATATATGAAACATGGTTCGGATAAACATATTCATGCACTGGACGTTCTTTTTGATAATCAACATTGAATTTGCATATCTCATTTCCTCTGTTATCAAATATTGTATATTTTGTTTGGTCATTACTGTAAGTAGCTGTAAATGAGCCGTTTTCCGGTATATCATACCGTGTTGTCATATTTTCGTATTTATAGTTTAAATTTATTCTGTATCTATCAATCATTGAAATTAAAAAAGTACAAATGATTATTCCAATCAGTAATGAAAACAAAGCATAAAGAACAAAGGACATTCTGATACTCAGGTTATTTAGCTGATTGAACAATCCTCTTTGCTTTAGTTCCCCCATTTATATCCACACCCCCAAACTGTTTCAATATATGGTCTGTCGCCCAAGGATAAAAATTTTGCCCGAATACGTCTGATATGTTCTGTAACAACGGTATTATCTCCAGTTCCGTCCAATCCCCAAACCTTTTCATATATAGTTTCTCGGTCAAAAACAATTCCTTTGTTTTGTGAAAGAAAAGAAATTATATCAAATTCTTTTTTAGTAAAAGTCATATCCGTGTTTTGATAAAAGACAATGCGTGATGAATAGTCTATTACTATGTTATCGTCAAACTGTACTTTTAAAGATACATTATGCCTTTTTTCTCTACGAAGATGTGCTGCAATCCGAGCCTCTAATTCATCAACAGAAAATGGTTTTATTACATAGTCGTCTGCTCCGATAGAAAATCCTTTTACTTTATCACTATCTTCAATACGTGCAGTCAAAAAAATAATAGGACAGGAAACATAATCTCGTATTTTTTCGCAAATAGTAAATCCGTCTATGTCTGGCATATTTACATCTAACAAAATAATATCAGGATTTTTTTCTACTTCTTTTAGTGCAGTATTTCCTGCTGTTGCAGTGTATACCATATATCCAAGTTTGCTAAAATAATGATACAGCATTGATACAATTTCTTCTTCATCATCTACAATTAAAATGCTTTGTGCCATAAATTACCTCCTGTTGAAAAATATTTAAGATTAACAAAAAACAATCTTAAAAACTGGTTTATGAGTGTTCACATTAGTTTATATGTTTTATAAAGAAAAAGCAGTGCAATTTCACACTGCTTTATAATCAATTAAAATCGAAATCTTGTTCTTTGAAGACATAAAAAGATTATTTTTTGTAAACAATCTTACCGCCACAAATTGTATATTGAATTTCCCCTCTTAGGGTTTGCCCTTTAAACGGAGAATTTTCTGATTTGGATACAAATTCATTAAAGGTGTTGGAACTTTCACTGAAAATAACTATATCTGCCGGTCCGCCCTCTGCAAGATAACCGCAGTCTAAATGATATAGCTCTGCAGGGTTTGTTGACATTTTTTCTATTAATTCCAAGTAAGACAAATGTCCTGCCTTGACTAGATTAGTAATACCCAGTGGGAGAGCAGTTTCCAGTCCGATGATACCACTGGGTGCTTCAGTGATGGGTTTGTTCTTTTCCTCTGTACTGTGTGGAGCGTGGTCTGTAGCAATGATATCGATGGTGTTGTCCTTCAATCCTTCAATAATTGCTTGTCGGTCCTGCTCTGTGCGGAGAGGAGGATTCATTTTTGCTAAAGTGCCATACTTTATGGTGGCTTCTTCTGTCAGAGAAAAATGGTGTGGTGTTGCCTCTGCATGAATATTGGGACATTCTTCTTTTACCTGCCGAACAAGCTCCACCCCTTCCTTAGTGCTGATATGCTGAATATTAATTGTTGCACCTGTCTGCCTTGCCAGTTCCAAATCTCTATAAATCAAGTCAATCTCAGCACTTCGTGGTGAACCTTCTATATCATAATGCTGGGAAGCTTTACCGTGATGGATTCCGTTGTTTGTGATTAATTCCGGATTTTCCTCATGGAAGCTTAATGGGACATCCAGCTTCTTTGCCTTTTCCATGGCAGTAATAACCAGATTTTCATCCAAAAGAGGAATGCCATCATCAGTAAAACCGACAGCACCAAGCTTCTTAAGGTTTTCCATATCCGTTAATTCTTTGCCGGCTAATTCTTTGGTGATAGTGGCACAGGTCAGGACGTGGATGTCGGTTTCGCTGCCCCGGTCAATTACGTATTGAAGGGTTTCTTCATTGTCGACAACGGGCTTTGTATTGGCCATTAATACAACAGTGGTAAAGCCTCCTTTGGCGGCTGCCTGTGCACCGGTATAGATATCCTCCTTGTGAGTAAAGCCGGGATCACGGAAATGCACATGCACATCAACCAGACCAGGTGCAATCATCATATTATCGACATAGATGATTTCCAGATTATCTTTTTCTTCATCTGTCAAATCAATGGAGGTAATAAAGGGATCGATTTTACGAATCCTGTCATTATCAATCAAAATATCAAAAATCCCCTTGCGATTGGATTTCGGATCGATAAGGTAACCATTTTTTATAAGAAGCATGTGATTCCCTCCTTTAAAAACATTTAATTTACATTTGTTCCGGACATTTAATTCCCAGCAGGTCTAGGGCTTCCTTTAGGATAGTTTTTGTCAACGCCACTAATTTTACTCTTGCATTTTTTAAATTTTCATCTTCCACATTTACGCGGCATGCATTATAAAAGCGGGAGAAGGATTGTGCTACATCCATGGCAAATCGTGCTACAATCGAAGGCTCGTATTTAGCAGCGGCATCCATAATTACCTGTGGAAAACGGTTTAATTCCTTCAATAGAGCAATGGCCTCTTCATCTAGTAACAGGTTATAATCGATAGCGATTTTCTCATTATAGTTTACGGAACGGAGAATACTTGCACAACGAACATAGGTATACTGTACATAAGGTCCTGTTTCTCCGTCAAAGTTTAATACCTTGTCCCATTTAAAAGAGACATCCTTGATTCGCTGGTTGTATAAATCGTGGAAAATAATAGCACCAATACCCACTATTTTTGCAACCTCATCTTTATTTTCTAAATCTGGATTTTTTTCGGCTATAATTTCCTTAACCTTTTTAATGGCTTCTAAGAGGATATCCTCAGCGTAGACAATATTGCCGTTTCGGGTAGAAAGCTTTGCACCCTCCAGGCTGACCAATCCATAAGGAATATGCACCAAAGACTCTGCAGCCCAATCATTTCCTAAAAGCTCTGTTACCTTAAACACCTGGGCAAAATGTAGTTTTTGTTCATGGCCGGTCACGTAAAGACACTTATCAAAATTCCAGGTTGCCTTGCGATAGAAGATTGCTGCCAAGTCACGGGTAGCATAGATAGAACTGCCATCCTTTTTCTTGATTAGACAAGGAGGCATATCATATTCCTCTAAATTAACAATTTGTGCACCCTGACTTTCTGTTAATAGATTGGCATCCTGCAGGCGCTTTACCACATCATCAGTTTTGTCACGGTAAAAGCTCTCACCGAGAAAATGGTCAAAGCTCATATCCAGTAATTCGTAGGTTCCCATATATTCCTTCAGACTGATATCGACAAACCATTGCCAGATTTCCAGAGCCTCTTCGTTTCCCTGTTCCATTTGGGTAAACCATTCTCTCGCCTGGTCATTCAGGGAATCGTCGTCATTTGCTTCTTCATGGAACTGTACATAGAGGCGCATTAATTCTGCTACACCGTTTTTTTCGATAGCTTCTTTATTTCCCCATTTTTTATATGCTACAATCAGCTTTCCGAATTGTGTACCCCAATCACCTAGATGATTAATTCGCTCTACCTGATATCCGAGCTTAGAATAAATTTTATAAAGAGAATTACCGATAATTGTGGTACGGAGATGACCAACATGGAAATTTTTGGCAACATTCGGAGAGGAGTAGTCGATACAGATGGTCTTTCCGTTACCAAGAGTGGAGCTGCCAAATTCATCTACATCGATATTATCTAACATGGACCTTACAAACATTTCTTTGTTTAAGAAAAAGTTTACATAGGCCCCCTTTGTTTCCAGCTTGTCAATGATATCCACTTCGCCGATTTTGGCGGCTATATCTGCAGCAATGATTTGTGGTGCTTTATGCATGGTTTTTGCCAGCTGAAAGCAAGGAAAAGCATAGTCGCCCATTTCCTTTTGTGGCGGAATTTCCAAAATTCCTTCAACGATTGAGGGGTCTAAGGCAGCTGCCTGTGAAATAAGTTCGATTATTTTATTTTTCATGTCTGTTCTCCTTAATGCGATAGTTTTTTGTTACTGTTTTTTGATTGGGAAAGAAAATCGTACATTGGTGCCAGATATCAAATCTCCGCTTATCTGTAATTTGCCATCTAATTGATAGATGACTTCATGCAGCCGATGCAGTCCGGAGCTCCAGTTGGAACGCTCCAGATAATCCTCCGGAATACCTACGCCGTTGTCATTGACGTATACATCAATCAGACGGCTGCTGATAAAGATTTTTGCGGTTACCCGATTGGCATTGGAGTGCTTAAAAATATTGTCAAAAACTTCCCGTAGCATTTTGATTAACCGTATGGTGATAACCGGTGGAAGGTTTAATTCGTGTTCGGTACAATCACAGGAAAAATCAATCATACATTCAGGGTGCTCGCTTTGATAGCTGCCAATTAATTTATTCACCTGATCCCATATAGGCTGTTTTGTGTCAATGTTATAGTTCAGACGGTCTAATACATTTTCCAGAGAGTCAAGGATTGACTGCTGGGAGGAATGCAGCTCGTTCAGTGTAACCTTCGCACGTCCTATATCTGAATGTAAAAGCCATTTCAGCACATCTAATTTGTTTAGATTAGAAATAAGCTCCTGTTTGATATTCTGGTCCAACGAGGAGGCATAGAGATAATTTTCATAGTCCTCCAGCATCAGCATAGTATAGGGATGAGTAGCCTTTGGCTCCGAATTTTCCTTTTCAATAAATTCAATGGTATCGTCTCCGTCAGTGGTATCCGGTTCGCTATGACTGCTTCCGACTAAAACCGTATGAATGCATTTATTTGCTTTTGAAAGCATGGAGACCTGCTCTTTATAAAATTCTATATCCCGTTCCAAATCGGCAATACGTTTTTCCAGTCGTTCCTTGGCATCCTTTAAATCCTGAATCTGCAATTCAAGCTGATGTCCTTTGGTAGCACTGTGGTCGCGTTCTCCCGTCAGGGGAGAAAAGATATTGCGGCGATTGTCATTGTGATAGGTATACAGCTCCCGGGTTTTTTCCAGAGTTTCAATCTGTACATCCAGCTCAAACAGCTCCGTTTTCAGGCTCTGTACCAGCTCCAGATTACTGACATAGGTTTTGTTAAAATAATCCAGAGTTTTGGCATTAGCCTCCTCTATAATATTAAGTGGGTTAGCATCATTTGTAGGCATATATTTCCTTTCCTGTCTCCATTCAGGTTATTGACTCTCATAAACGGAATATGAGATAAAGTTAAAAGTAGTAGTCGTCCCTGCGTTTTCTTCGACTTCTCCGCCGATATCGGTAACGGCTCTTTTGCCTTATCTTCCGTTTGATGACCCCAAAAGCCGAATAAACAATAAAAATAACAATTAATGCTGCCAGTACAATTCCTATGGTTATCAATACTTTTTTAAGTGTTTGTTTCCATTTACCATCGTCCTCCGCCGGCTCCTCCTGATTCATTGTGGAGGAGAGAAGAGGAGAAGTACTGTTAATAACGGTGGAACCAAGCACTTCGTCATTATAGGAAAAGGTGATTTCTCCCAGTGCCCTGTCCTGTGGATGATCATACAGACTGATGGTCTGCTGAATCTGTGTCGTATCCACTGAACGGCTAAGCAGCAGGGCATAATTTTTATCTACGGTTAGATCAACCATTTCATGGTCCAGACTGGAATAGTAGTTACTCAGGATATGGTTGGTATTTTCTGTAAGAGCCTCTTCCGAATCAAAGGAAAAATCGGACAGAGGATAAAAATAAGAGTAATTATTATAACAAAAATTATAGAGAGCTTTGGAGTCGGTATAAGAGTACCGGGAACCGTCACAATCCATAATAACGCATATAAGTTCTAGGTCATCCTTCTTTGAAAAGGTGACCAGGGTATTATTCGCTTTGGAGGTGTAACCGGTTTTACCTCCCTCACAATATTCATAGTAATAAGGTTCTGCCGGATTGATCATTTTATTACCGTTCCAAAGTGGTCTGGTTTCGTCTGCCAGGTTGGTGGGGGGAACAGTATAGGACAGTGTACCTGCTAACTGGCGGAAGGTTTCGTTTTGCAGAGCGTATTTCGTTATCAGCGCCATGTCATAAGCAGTGGAATAATGATCATCATCATGCAAACCGTTAGGAGTGACAAAATGTGTGTTTTCACAACCGATTTCAGCAGCCTTTTCATTCATCAGAACGGCAAATTCCTGAATGTTGTCGGCTACCTGCTCCGAAAGGGCATAAGCACATTCATTCGCTGACCTGACCATAGTAGCGTAAAACAAATCTCCAATAGTAACTTTTTCCCCGACATCCAAACCGATAAGGGTACTGTCTCGTTCCACATCCCAGACAGCATTTTCGGATATGGTGATGGTTTTGTTGAAATCCAGATTATGCTCTAAGGCAATTATCGTTGTCAGGATTTTGGTTGTACTGGCCGGATATTTCTTCTCATGTGCATTTTTTTCATATAGAATCTGTCCGGTGGCAGCGTCCATAACAATGGCAGCATTGCAAACCAAATCCGGTTCTCTGGTGGGGTCATCGGGATATTCGGTTGTTTCCGGATGTTCCGTGGTTTCCTCTGTATCCTGATTTTCATCGGTTGCCTTAACAGGAATGGAGAGGGTAAAAATAAGTGACAATGCCATCAAAACGGCAAGCAATTTCTTCATTTAGTGTCTGCTCCTTTGATAAATAAACATAATTATTCTCATTTTATTATATATAAGGAAAGGTGTCAACTAAACGTAAATTAAATTTTGAAAAAATGGAATATATG
>CAMWYM010000121.1 GCA_947178475.1 uncultured Clostridium sp.
GTATTTAATGCATCAGAATGATGTTTTGCTGACCAAAGAAGAACAGATAGAAGCAATTGCGAATGAGAAGCAGGCGGCAAGGTTTGATGATTCCCAAATTGTCATTAAAAAGCTTGATGGGAGAAGCAGTCAGATACGGAAAGAGGCATTAGAAATCCTAAAGGACATGGAAGAGTTTTATGCATTGTTTGATAAGCTGCAGGGATTAAAAAGCATCTGGTATCAGAGAGAAAAGCTTCTGATACCGGATAACCGCTATGTGGACCGGATTCGAAAAGAATGTGGAACGGATTATGTGAAGCAGGGAATCCATCTGGCAGACAAGTACGCCCGGGAGCTGCTGACAAAGCAGAGCGTAAATGAATTGCTGAGAAAGAGATGTGTGTAGAAATGAATGTCCGAAAGCAGGAGAGTATAAAGGAGAAACAGTATGTGTGAATTATTTGGATTTTCATCGGAGAAAAGAATAGCAATCAATGAATATCTGAAGGAGTTTTATTCTCATAGTGATATGCATCCGCATGGGTGGGGGCTGGTTTGTATGGAAGGCGATGAAGCAGTCATTGAAAAAGAACCGGTACAGGCGGCTAAGAGCAGATATTTGCGTGAGCGTTTAACTATGCCTGTCGAAAGCAGGAATGTGTTTGCACATATCCGCTATGCTACTGTGGGAAATATAGATTACCGGAACTGCCACCCTTATACCCGGAAAGATGCAACGGGAAGACGCTGGACAATGGTTCATAATGGTACGATTTTTGATTATTGGCAGCTGAATCGGTATTTTAAGCTGCAAAGCGGTGATACGGACAGTGAGAGAATATTAATGTATCTAGTGGATAAGGTAAATGAGAATGTACGGAAATTGGGAAGAGAGCTAAATGCAGAGGAGCGTTTTCTGCTGTTGGACGGTATTGTGTCGGATATGGCAAAGGGAAATAAACTGAACCTACTTTTGTATGATGGAGAAATAACCTATGTACATACCAATTATAAAAGGTCTCTTTACTATCTGGAACAGGAGGACAGTGTGATGTTTTCTACCCAGCCGTTAAGTGAGGAAGAATGGAATCCGGTGCCGTTTACCACGCTGCTGGCATACCGCAATGGAAAACAGTTGTTTATCGGGACAAAGCACGGGAATGAATATGTGGACAATGAGGAAAATTTGAAATTCTTATATCAGGCATTTTCAAATTTGTAAAAAGGAGAAGCTATATGATAGAAAAATCACTGATTCGGGAAAAATTATATCAAAAGTATATAGAGCCGACAAAGAAAAAGCGGCAGGAATATATTGGAATAGAAGTGGAAATGCCCATTGTCAATCTGGATAAGCAGGCAGTAGATTTTGAACAGATACATAAGCTGACAGATCATTTTATGCAGCATTTTCAATTTGAGGTAATGAGCTGTGATGATGATGGCAATATAAATGCAGCGAGACATCCGGAAAATGGGGATATTTTATCTTATGACTGCTCCTATAATAATTTGGAATTATCTTTAGGAAGAGAGAAAAAACTGCAGGTACTATATCAGCGCTTTTGTGATTATTACACGTATATTCAGCAGGAATTGAAGCAGTATCATTATACCTTAACTGGTATGGGCGTAAATCCTTATCGGAATTATAATCGGAATATTCCGATTCCCAATGGTCGCTACCGGATGCTGTTTCATCATTTGAACTCTTATCCGAAATACCAAAATCTATCACTATATTTTCATGAGTATCCGGATTATGGTCTGTTTTCCAGCGCATCTCAGGTACAGCTGGATGTAGACTATGAAGACCTTCCGGTGATGATTCGTGCGTTTTCGAGAATGGAACCGATTAAAGCATTGTTGTTTAATAACTCTATTTTGATTGGGGAGCATGAGGAGCTTGCCTGCTGCAGGGATATGTTTTGGGAAAACAGTACCCACGGAATCAATCCCCATAATATAGGGATGTTTGACTGCGAGATTGAAAGCGTGGAGGATTTGCAGGCATATATTGAATCTGCCAGTATGTACTGTGTAGAGCGGGGAGAGAAATATATTAACTTCTCGCCCATTCCTGTAATGGAATATTTTCAACAGGATACGATTACCGGGGAATACTATGCGGACAACTCTTATCATGAGATTTCTTTTTCACCGGAGCTTGAGGATTTGGAATATCTTCGTACCTTCAAATTTGAGGATCTGACCTTTCGGGGAACGATAGAATTTCGCAGCGTATGCTGTCAGCCGATTGCTGATGTTATGACAGTATCCGCATTTCATCTGGGCTTGAAGAAGCAGCTAAAGGAACTGAATAAGCTATTACAGGAGGACCATGTGCTGTATCATCATGGATTTTCGGCAACGGAATTGCGGAGACTGTTTGTGCGACAGGAGCTTCCGGCTTTTGTGGAGGAAAAGGATTTATATGAACTGGTCGGGCAGGTAGTAGATTTGGCGAAGAAGGGCTTGGAAGTGCGCGGGTATGGCGAGGAGGTTTATTTGCAACCGTTGTATGACCGAATCAGGGAAAAGGTCAATCCGGCACAGCGGATGCTCCGTGAAATAAAAGGGGGAAAAAGGGTAGAGGATATTATATTAGAGTATAGTTATTTGGGTTAAAAACTCAAATTGACTCTGCTCCAAATATGGCGTATGGTGTGAAAATGCAGAAAAAATAAAAAGGAAATTTCCCCCCTTTGGCGTATAGGCGATATAGGAATTAATCGAGACAGTTAGATGTAATTTCATCTATATTTTCTTTTGTCAAATCACCATTCAGGTACATTTCCCAAAGTAAGTCAAAGCTGTTGTCATTATACCAAAAATGGATATAATCGGTATAAAGCTTCTGCTTGTATTGATCTTCTGAAATGAGAATCTTATAGGTATAAGATTTACCTTTTCTTGTTAATTTGATATACTTTTTCGTTACCAGCTTGTTAAAGAAAGTAGAAACCGTCTGGGGCTTCCATGTTTTTTTGTAGGTGTTTTTAAGGATATCACAAACCTTTGACAGGCTTGGAGCACTGTCACAGTCCCATATTGCTTTCATAACGAGTTCTTCAGATTCTGTTAGCTTGTTTATTTTCATTTATCGTCTCCTATTAGAAATAAAAAAGTTAAAAAATATAATTAGTTGCAGTTAAATAAAACCATAAAATTAATTCTACCACAAAAACTTTAAGTTTACAACCTAAAAAATCATGGTATACTAAGATAAATGAGAAAAGGCCGGGGAGCAAGGGGATTACATAAAATGATAGATACATTAGAGGGATTAAATGAAGAACAGCGTCAGGCAGTGACAGCAACAGAGGGATATGTCCGTGTTATTGCCGGGGCGGGGAGTGGCAAAACAAAGGCACTTACCCACCGCTATGTCTATCTGGTTAATGATGTGGGGATTGCTACGGCCAATATTTTATGTGTTACGTTTACCAACAAAGCAGCTAACGAGATGCGAAAGCGAATCCGCTCTATGATTGGAGATCAGGATACCGGTATGGTATGCACATTTCACGGTTTTTGTGTCCGGTTGTTAAGAGAAGATATCCACACCATGAATTATCCGGATAATTTTCTGGTGATGGATGAGGAGGACGTGAATGCAATTTTGCATGATATCTATGAGCAGGCAAAGATTGATCCGCGGCAATACACTTATAGCATGGCAGAGGAAATGATTGGCCGCCGTAAGATAAAGGAGGAGCATCTTTCGTATATTTTGAACATGGATAATATTGCACTTCGGGAGAAATTCTTGACTGCAGACAACACAGAAGACCGCATTTTTTTCGGCTATCTGTATGAGCAAAAGAAATGTTTTGGGTTAGATTATGATGATTTGATGACCTTTGCCTTTTATATATTGGGTCACTTTAAGGAGAAGCTTAATAAATGGCAGAAACGGCTGCAGTATGTGATGGTGGATGAATTTCAGGATGTATCGGGAATGCAGTATGAGATGGCGGAGCTGCTAAGCGGGTATCATGGTAATCTGTTTATTGTGGGAGATCCTGACCAGACGATATACTCATGGAGGGGAGCAAATATTGGATACATTCTGAATTTTGATAAAGTGCATGAGGAATGTATTGATATTATCATGGATAAAAATTACAGGTCCTCTGAAAATATTCTAAATGCATCGAATTCTCTGATTGAAAAGAATAAACAGAGGATTAGGAAAGAGCTTAGATCGGTGAAGGGGGCTAATGTACCAGTTATTTATAATCATGCAAAGACCACAGCTCAGGAGGCAGACTGGATGGTGAGGCAGATTAAGGCGGTTACCGATTCCGAAGCAGTTTATAATGATATTGCGATTTTATATCGGGCGCATCATGTATCCAGAAGTGTTGAAGAGGCTCTTCTTAAGGCAAAGATTCCCTATGTTATCTATAGTGGAGTATCCTTTTATAACCGCAGAGAGGTAAAGGATGCTATCTGTTATCTGAGAATGCTGATTTTTGAAGACGACTTTTCCTTTAAAAGGATTATTAATGTGCCAAGACGGAATTTTGGAAAGAAGAGGATGGAATTTTTGGAAGACTATGCGGCGGGGCATGGGTGCAGGCTTTATGAGGCATTAAGGGAAACATTGGACAATCCACTGATTGCCAGCAGCAAGGCAGCGGATTTTGTCAATTTAATTGATTCCTATCAGCAGTCGTATAAGCTGTTTAAACTGACAGACTTGATAACCGGGTTGATGAATGACAGCGGGTATGAAGCAATGCTGAGACTGTCCGGTGAGGATGGACGTCTGGATAATCTGGCTGAGCTGAAGCAGTCAGTATTTCATTATGAAAATGCTGCAGGAGAGGAAACTCTTCTTGCGGATTATCTGCAAAATGTTTCTCTGTTAACCAGTATGGATAAGGAAGATAAAAAGGATGCAGTTAAGCTGATGACTATTCATACGGCAAAAGGACTGGAATTTCCTTATGTTTTTGTCTGTGGTATGAATGAAGGAATCTTTCCCAGCAAGCATGTGGATTCTGAAGATATGTTAGAGGAGGAACGCCGCCTTGCCTATGTGGCATATACCAGAGCGGAGAGGGCTTTGTTCTTAAGTGATGCAGAGGGGACAAATTTTGATGGTTCCTATCGTTATCCCTCGCGGTTTATTTTTAACACGGATAAGATGTATTTGGATTATACGGTGGAGCTGGAACAGCGACTGATTGATTCTGCCGCAGAATATATCCGGCGAAATGAAGAGAAGATTAGTGGTGAGGAACCGGAGCAGCTTAAGGCAGGCATGAGGGTAAAGCACAATCTGTTCGGCAGCGGGGTGATTTTGGAGGTAAATGAAGCAGAGAAGTTTTATGTTGTACAGTTCGATAAGATGAAGACACCCAGAAATATCAGCTTTAGGATATTGCTGGAGCGGGAGGAATAATTAGACATTTAAAGGAATCATTATAGAAGGAAAAGGAGATACATTAACCGTTGTAGGATGTATCTCCTTTTCTTTTGTATATCATGGTTATTTTCTGATGGATGAATAACCTTTATCCTAATGTATCTTTAGCTGGCAGATTCAAGTGCAATGAGCTGGTCGTTAATCTGGTCAAATGAGGAAATGTGGGTGTTGAGTTCATTGCAGATTTGAAGCATTTTGGAACAATTAATGAATTGTCCGGATTTGACTAGGTCCAGAAGATGTTTACGATATTTTGCTATCTGTTTTCCTTCTGCCTCGAGTTGCTGTAATAATTTTTCTTGTCGTTCTTCCATAGGCTTCCTCCTTTGGTATTCCAACCCCAATATTCTAATGATTTTGGGATTGTTAAAGTAGTTGACTAGTGGTTGCTTCCCTGTCATAATACCATATCTTGTGCTACATGGTAGTGGTGTTAAAACGCATTTTATAATGTTTTTTCGACAAAAAGTGATGCTTTTAACCGGCAGATTCGACAGGATAAAAGAATTAAAGATGGGAAAAATTGTCGAAAATTATTCCCATGGGATAAAGGTAATCACAAAGTTTTCCGGTGTCGTATAGCGGTAAAGATAATATATTTCTATGTTTTCCGGTATTGTGGAATTAGTCATTTTCAGTATGTCATTATAGGAAGGATTCCCTGAATAGCCACGAACCACAAGGAACACTTCGGAAGACTTATCCGTGTACAAATTGTCAATGTGGTCTGCCACAGATGAATTCTGGCTGTCAGCTGTCTGGCTGTTTTCTGTTAAAGTATCCTCTGTTGACAGGCTTTCATATGTGGGAAGCTTCACTGTATCCGTAACTTTTAAAAGAGTGACGGGAATATTGTCAGATACATATCTCGATTTAATATAATTATTAATGCTGTATTTCCAGAAATAAGGATGGTCATCTTCGTACTCATTGGGACAGTTGTTGCGGATTCCCAGCAGTGCACCGTTTTCTGTGATCAGAACATCATGATATTCATCACTGTTGTAGCGATAAAAGGTTACCAGATAGCAGTAAGCAGTATAAGTATTGAAGGTATTTTCTGTGCACTGAAAGCATTGGGTTGACCAAGAGTACCAGTTGTCGTATTCCGGCTGGAAATGATAGGGGTATCCGCCTGTTTTATACAGCTCCTCTACAGCAGTTTTGGCGAGCTCAACGGCCTGCATCTCCGAAATATTGGCTTCAGAAGAGTTTACCGGTATCCTGTTGCTGTCCCATGTTCCGGCAATCAACTTGATTTGTTCATATTCTGAGAGCTTTGCAGAGGCATTTCTTGCCATAGCAGAGTTTGGTGAATTATATTGGTTTTCTGGTACAGCCTGTATGGTATCCAAATCCGTTTCAAAGGTATGGTGAAGTAAAAAGCCGGGAAGAAAAATGCCTAGGAGGGTAACAATGAGAAAAATACTGACAATAAGCCGCCTGTGATGTAATATATTCATGGTTATATCTCCTCCTTTTATAGTCAGCAAAAGACAGAGTTTTCGAAGGTTTGATGTCTAATTGCATAAAAAGAGTGTATCATAAATATAGAGATTCGTAAAATACAAAATCTGGAGAAATTTGCATGTAGCTTTTAAAAATCTTTGGTGGTATGGATAAAATTTTGATGCAAAATGGTGATATAATGTACACAAATTCACTTGCTTGCAAGGGTGAATTTGTGTGCTTTATTGAATGTGCGAAGCACATGATATAATGAATTGCGCGAGCATCAGCGGGCTTCATTTTAGGAGGAGATAGGATGAAAAGAAAGGGTTTATATATTTTTATATTACTTCTATTAGCAGCATTAACAGGCTGCGGGCGAAAAGAAGTGGAGTATGAAGAGGCAAATGTTACGGACAGCGGAGAGGATGTGGCAGAAGAGGCAAATGGCGGCGAGTTAAGAGCTGCGTTAGGCGTTGGCGATGAGCAGATATGGGAAGAAAATATTCAGGTGAAGGATGTAGTGATAGCGATAGAGGCGGGGGTAGTGGTTCCTGAGGTATCAGATTTATATACATTGGAGGTATCTCAATATTACTATACTGCCGAGGATAAGCAGCGTATAGCGGAGTATTTTCTGGACAAGGACAGCATAAGGGTAGATAAGGAAAAGGTTCAGACTAAGGAATCCATAAGTGAAGACATTCAAACCTGTAAAGCTTTATTGGAACTGGAGGCAAATGATGCCTACCCTGACGAGGCTTATATGGCAGCAGTTCAAAATGAACAAAAGTGGCTGGAGAATTTACTGGGCGAGGCTCCGGAGGCTTCTGCCATAACGGAGGATGTGGGTGATTATGCCCAGGATTATTACAGGGGAACAAAGAACGGAATAGGGTATTCACTGGACTTTAATATTGCCGAAGATAAAAATGTTTCCTCCTGGGTTCTGAGAGCAGAGGATGGGGACAGCTTTCTTGCAGAGGGGGAGAAGTGGGAGGGTTATATGGCATTCGACAATGAATCGTTCCCAAGAGCTGATGTTACGGAGAATTTATGCGATAAGGAAAAGGCAATTGAACAGGTGGAGAAAATATGTGATAAGCTGGGTGTTAATATGTGTATCGCCGGTATATATGATGTTCATTGGGGGGTGGAAAGGGGCTTTACGGAGTGTAATGGATATCGAATCGAATTGTCGAGACAATTAAACGATGTAATGATTGATAGTAATATATATGCCAGATCAGATGACAAGACTGTGTATCTGGATGCGGAAACAGCGAAGCAGGCATATGACAAAGAAAGCCTAGAAATCATATTAAATGATAAAGGGATTTTTAGCGTAGAGTATTATGGAATTCTTTCCGAGGGAAAACAGAGTGGTCCTGTCAAATTGCTGAGCTATGATCAGATAAAAGAGGTGTTCAGGCAGGAACTGAAAAAGCTTGAGGTAGGAGTTTATGACATTACGTTTCGAGGTCTTGAGTTAAATTATGTCCGCATTTCCAATCCGGAAAGGCGGGATACCTATACTTATATTCCTGCATGGCGGCTTGCACAATGGAATGAACCAAATACATGGCAGACGATATCTGGAAATATCTGGATCAATGCCATTGACGGCAGCAGGATTGACCTGGAGGAGGAAGGCGCAATTGAATACGGAACACTGGATATCAGAGTCGAGCGTGGTCGGTTAGAGGAATAGTACTGATTGGAAATAATCCGGTTTAATCCTGTGGAACGTACTCACTAAACAGTATACGGATGAGTGTTCCCTCCCCCGGTGAACTCTTGATTTGCATCGTGGCATTATGTTTTCGAATAATCAGTCCGGCAAGAGACATACCCAGTCCTGCACCGCCCTCTGCCCTGCTGCGGGATTTGTCTTCCATATAG
>CAMWYM010000122.1 GCA_947178475.1 uncultured Clostridium sp.
TCTTTGCCCAGGCTGGCAACGGTAAATACTGCCTTGCCCTCCTTGATGGCTGCGGAATTTCCTGTCAGGTCTTTGCCTTGTAAAATCCATGCAGTTCCCTCTGCCATCTCGGGGTCAGCAAAGAGGTTGGTATCATATTCCTTTGCCTCAACCTCCGGCTCCTTCGGCATCTCGGATTCATCAATTTCAACCAGAGAGATATTATCAATACATACCCTGTGTTGATCTGTTATCTTCTTACCGCCTAAAGCGATGTTGAAGATAGAGCCCTCGTCAGTATCAAAGTCCATCTTAAATTTCTCTGAAACCGTAGTATATGCTCCATCCTTACCATATGCGGTCAAAGCAACAGTATCCTGTACATATGGTGTCCAATCTTCCTCAAGCTTTCCGTCTTGACCTTCCTTCTTATGTACGGAACCATCTCTTTGAATTGAATATTGGATGGAACGGTCCATAGAACTCTTAATATCAAATTTCAGCTCATAGCACTTATCCTTCTCCAGCTTAACGTTAGATTGCTTTACCTGAATCTTCCATTCTGCATCGCCAGTATTTTTAATCGTTAAATCAAGTGCATTATCCTCACTCTGACTGTCCACAACATAGCTTGCAGAAGCACTTCCATCTACGTATATTTCATATCCGGATGTTCCTGCGTTAAAGCTGCCGTTCTTAATCAGTGTATCCTCTACGAGACGTACATTATCCAGCAATACCGTGCCATTTACGCCAAGGTCAAATACGATATCATCAATATCTGCAATCACCGCATCCTCTGCGATTTCAAATTTGTATGTGTACTGCATCTTCTTTTCAGTAAGAGTAAATGCCTGTGTATTACCTGCAACATGAACCGTGATATCTGCCGATTCCCCTTCTGCCGGCTCCTTAAGCTCTGCATCAAAGCTCAGCTCATACTTACCCGATGTAAACGGAAGCTCTGTCTGCTTTAACACTACGTCTGCTGCTGCTGCACATCCGCTGCTTGTAACCTTTAAGCGGCGTCCGTCTTTTATGTCTGTTACTCCTACAGTTGCTTTCTTGCCTGCATCTACAACCTCCCAGAATTCCATACGGTCTGCACCCTCCTGGAAGCTACCGTTATAAACGTAGTTGCCGTCCGCTCTGACTGTCTTGCTGTCATCAACTTCAAATGTGTCTGTTGCCTCCAGCTTTACATTACTGATATAAATAGTAGCTGTCGGTTCTACGTTACCCATATTAAACTCAATACGTGCATCTGCATAATCTGCATCGCTCATAGCAAATTCACAGGAGAATGTCTGTTTTTCTGTTGTCAGGTTAATTTCTTTGTTTACATATTTCTTCCAGCTGCGGTCTCCAATTGCGCCTACACCGGCAAGCATTGTTCTTGGTTTCTCTGCATAGGCATCAAAGGTAAGCTTATACTTATTACCCTGCTTCAAAGGAACTTTATGCTGCAAAAGCTGTACGCTGTAGTCTACAGTACCCTTGTTGGTAGTCTCAATCTTGATTGCAGAACCACCCATCTTGGTGTCATTTACAATCTCTGCAGTTGCTTCGCCACCCAGAGCTGTTGCAAACGACCAGTCCACATCATCCGTCAAATCCTCTTTCACAGAGAAATCACTGTTATTTGCATAATTTCCGTTTTCATCAGGGTCTCTTAATGTAACCGGTGGCTTCTCCGGCTTTGTTACTTTTGAGTCATCATACCCCTCAGTCTTCTGATATGCCTTTACATAGTCAATAACAAATGCCTGATCTGCAAAATCTGTAGTCTCATCCGGATAACCAACCCAGCTTCCACCTACTGCAAGATTCAGAATCATATAAAACGGCTGATCAAACGGTGCCGGATATGACACGGTTCCCTGTCCCTCTGCAGCTGAGAACCAGTCATTTTCCTTATGATATAACACTCCGTCAACATACCACTTTATGCTTCCCGGCTCCCACTCACAGCTGAACACATGATATTCATCGGAGAAATTATCCTCTGTCAGCTTCTTGGTACCCTGACTTTCAGCATGCGGTGCTCCATAATGGATTGTACCGTATACCTTGTCATTCTCCTGACCCATAACCTCCATGATGTCAATCTCTCCGCATTTTGGCCACTGTCCGTACAAATTCTCGTTTGTCGGCATCATCCAGAATGCCGGTAAATATCCCTTACCTGTAGGAACCTTTACACGAGCCTCAAATAATCCGTATGTAAAATCATGCTTACCCTGTGTATTGACACGACCTGAGGTGTAGGTAGCATCCTCTCCCTCTCCAGTCTTGATTGGTTTTATAACAAGGCTGCCGTCCTTAACATAAATATTATCCGTGCTGTCAACGTACTTCTGCAGCTCAGCATTTACCCATCCCGGATCATGGAGCTCAACATTCCAATCATCTCTGTTCAGCTCAGTTCCTTCAAACTCGTCCTCCCACTTTAACTCATAGCCTTCATGTGATAAGGTTGGCTCCTCGATGGTCGGATTGTCCGGTTTTGGATCATCAGGTTTTGGATCATCAGGTTTTGGAGTATCCGGCTTCGGATCATCAGGTTTCGGATTGTCTGGGGTTGTTTTTTTCGTTACAGTCACCTTGCAGACAGCCTTTTTACCACTGTTGTCCATCGCCTTTGCCGTAATAACAGCCGTGCCTTCTTTTTTGGCAGTTACCACACCGGAAGTGCTGACCTCTGCAACATCCAGGTTATCACTGCTCCAGTTAATCTTCTTAACAGTCGGTTTTTGGGGAGAAAGCACAGCATTTAAAGTAAGGGTCTCCCCTTCTGCCAAAGCTGCCTCCTGCTTATCAAGCGTTACTTTCGTAACCGGTGTTCCCACAATAACCGTTACTACTGCCTTTTTCTTCTTGTCCGCTTTGCTCTTTACCGTAATTTTCGTCTTACCCTTTTTCAACGCTTTAATCTTACCGCTTTTGCTTACGGTTGCCACTTTTTTCTTTGATGACGAATAGGTTACTTTCTTACTTGCCTTACCTGTTACCGTCACCTTGGTCTTCAGCTTAAAGCTTTTCTTCGGTTTCAACACCACTGTACCAAATTCTACATTGCTGACCTTTACAGACTTTACCGCCTTTTTCGACGATTTCGCCTCCGCAGTCACGGAAACGGAACCGACAATCATAACAGCCGTCATCAGCAATGCCATTGCTCTCTTGAATCTGTTTATCATGTTCTCAATCCTCCTTATAAAATTGGGTTTCCCTTCCCACTTACATATAGCCGCCCTCTCTGCAGCGCCCCTCGTACCTCCTTTCCTCCTTTTACTACATATACGCTAAATTGTAGTTACATCTTACCATTTTCTCTATTCTTTGTATATCGTTTTAATGTCTTTTTTATAAAAATTATGCTCTTTTCTGCACTACTCAGATTTTTTTATCGACCTCCTACGACATATACAGCACTACCTCTGTGTTTTGTGTCATAAGCTCACAGGAAATATAATTATCCTCCATTTCCTGCCCGTTTACAACAAGCTTCACACAGCCGGATTGGACATGTCCCGGATTTTTCACCACAATATGAAGATGATTTCCTCTGAAATCCTTATCGATTTCAAATTCCTCCCATTCCTTCGGAACAGCCGGTGCCACCCTCAACCCGTGAAGGTCCGGACGCATGCCAAGAATTCCCTCCACACAGCCAACCATTACCGTTGATGCCGTACCGGTAAGCCAGTGTACATGAGAGCGTCCAAAATGGGGACTTGCTTTTCCCTCTGTAAACTGTCCATAGCAATAAGGCTCAAGCTTTCTCACATCTGCCTTGCTGTTTTGCGCCGCTGGAGCATTCTCCACGAAATATCCGAATGCCCTGTCTCCGTGTCCCATAAGAGCCTCTGCAAGTATAATCCAGCCCTGTGACTGCGAGAAAATCCCGGAATTTTCCTTTACACCCTGATTATAAATTACCGCAAGAGCCCCATCAAATGCATGTGCATGATACGGCGGATCCATAAGCATTGCACCAAACTCGGTATTAAGCCTGTCATATACGCTGTTAAGTGCTGCCTCTGCCTGCTCTTTTTGCGCAAGACCGCTTATTACGGACCAGCTCTGTGGATTTAACCACATGTTTGCCTCCGGGTCGGTTCTTTTCCCGATAATCTCACCCTGTTCTGTAAAACCCCGGATAAAACGATCCTCATTCCAGCACAATTCCTGTATAATTCCACCCATCTTCTGTTGCTGTTCATCCAGATATTTTATATATTCCCCATCCTGCTTATACTCTGCAAATTCTTTTAAAATTCTTATTCCCAGATAAAACTGCATTGCGACAAAGGTTGACTCCCCTGCCTTTCCAAGCCTTAAACAGTCATTCCAATCGGCATAAAGCCCTGCCGGCATACCGTGAGGTCCCAAATGCTTAACGGAAAAA
Source organism: uncultured Clostridium sp. (assembly GCA_947178475.1). Classification (GTDB taxonomy): domain Bacteria; phylum Bacillota; class Clostridia; order Lachnospirales; family Lachnospiraceae; genus CAG-590. The sequence goes on from CAMWYM010000122.1 coordinate 4,391, forward strand.
TCAATCGCCCGTTTAAGGTGGTCATATACCGTTCCCTCATCCTTGTTTGCATACGGAATAACCTCATCCAGAAATGCCATATTACCCGACTCTGCTATATACTTATAGGTAGTCGGGAACAGCCACAGTGCATCGTCTGCACGGTACTCTGGATGTCCGGTTTCCTTTACATAGGATGCATCGTCCGGTGTATCTTCATGTCCGGCATTATGGGTAAACTTTACAAGCGGAAGACCTGCCCCGTTATCAACCTGTGCCGACAGCATAAAGCGAAGCTTATCAACAGCCATTTCCGGTGCCAGATGGATAATTCCCTGTATATCCTGAACCGTATCTCTGTATCCGTATCCGTTTCTAAGCCCACAGTAAACAAAGGAGGCCGCCCTTGACCATATAAACGTCATAAAGCAGTTATAGGCATTCCACGTGTTAATCATAGTGTTGAAAGCCTCACTTGGCGTCTTCACCTGAAAATGTACAAGTCTGCTGTGCCAATGCTCTATCAGCTCACAAAGCTCATCACTGCATACCTTGGCGGGATTCTTATATGCGTCCATAATTTCTTCCGCCTCGTCATTTTCCTTCATGCCCAGTATAAATGCGATTTCCCTTGTTTCATTCGGTGCAAGCTCCATTACCGTTGACAGTGCACCACAGCTATTTTCATTGTAGCTTAAACAATTTCCCAAATCTCCATTTACAATTCCATCCGGATTTCCATATCCGTTGCAACGCCCCACAAATTTCTCCTTATCCCCGCAATAAGAGGATACCGGTGCTCCGGCCAGCCCAAAAATCCGGTCAGAAGCCCGCTTGCCATCAACCATTTCACCCTCAGCCAGTGCATCGAGATTACCGTGTATTGTCTGCCTGATTCGGTTGTCTGCAAACGTAGTCCGAGATATGAACAGGGAGTACTGCAGATTAACCTGATCCTGCTCGTAATTGCTGTTATTGGTAAATTCCGCATATCCTGTGACAGTAAGCTTTCTTTTTACATTTGTGTTATTTGTCACCTTAAGATGCCATACCTCATGTGTTTTGTTAAGCGGCACATAATAGAGCACTTCCGAAAAAATACCGCTGTAATCCGCTGTAAGCTTTGTGTAAGCCGTTCCATGGCGGCATTCGCTCTTATATTCGTCAAGGCTCTTTCCTACCGGCTGCCAGGATGCAGACCAATAATCCTTGCTATCGTTATCCCTTATGTATATATACCGCCCAGGCTGGTCAAAATTATTAAACACATATCTCAAAATTCTTCCATTGGCTCCCGACTTTGCAAAGCTGTAGCCTCCGGCATTATTGGATATAATTGCCCCATACTCCGGCGAACCCAAATAGTTTGCCCATGGTGCCGGCGTCTTTGGATTGGTAATCACGTACTCCCTTTTCTCATCATCAAAATATCCATACTGCATTCTATTTACCTCCCTTTATTGAAGTGTGAAAATACACTACCGCCCAAGTGTAATCACAATTTCATTTTCATCCGAGCTCAACCGTTCTATTTCTTCTTCAGCCATAACCGCCTTTTCATCCACTATGGATAGCTCGTTTCCGTTACAGGTCGCTTTTAAAACCTTGTACTCCCCATAATCAAGCTTTTCTTTATTCTCTACGATAACCCGAAGCTTCTTTCCGGCAAAGTGAAGGCATAAAACAGCGGTTCCCTCGCTGTCAAACTGCTCCTTAACAAGCTTTGGCGATATCGTAAGCGTACCAAGCTCCCCCTTAACACAGAATACTTCCGTTACAAAGGTAAGCATATACCAGCTTGCTGCACCTGTCAGGTAATGATACATTCCCCTGCCTCTTCCATCAAAATATTCCGGTATGCCCGGATAAATTTTACTTACTTCAAAATTCATGGCATTATCTGCCAGCGTCTGCAACGCCTTATAGCCCTCTCTTACAAAGCCTCTGCGATACAGTGCGGCTGCGTACATAACCGTCATATGTGAAAAGACTGCACCATTCTCTTTTTCACCATATGCAAAGCCGAACATTCTTCCCAAATCCATCTTATCCTCATGGAAATTCGTATTGAGCCGGTATCCCCCAATCTCTTTTTTGTAAAGATAATGATCTGCCGCCTTACATATTTTCTCTACCTGAGGCAGCAGTGCGGAACCACTCATCACCGCAAACACCTGACCCGTAAGCATCATACGGACCTCATTCGGGAAATAACCCTCCACACGCCTTTTATTGTTATCATAATAGCTGTTAAACCATCCCTCGTCTGCATTTTCGCCGGTTCCCTGTATCCACTCGGTATTTCTGATATGCTCCTTCAGCCATTCCGCTTTATTCCTCAAATTAGCTGCAAGCTCGGTCACAGGAATGGATATTTTCTTGCCACATACATTGTGTCCACAGCGTTTTACATACTCATTCAGCAGAGCTTTTTTCGCTGAAATATCATCATACAGTGCAGTATCATCCTGAAGAAGTATGCTCATCTCCTCCAGCAGTTCTACCTCCTGCCACTGATATTTTTCCACAAGCCTGTCCAACAGATCCGCTATGCTTCCAAGATTGCCTGCATACGCACAGGTAAATGCAATACTCTCCCCATTTTCGGAAGCCATATCCAGTGCATCATTCCAGTCTGCCCCCCGCAGCTTCATGTGGTTATGCTCTCCAACCTCATAAAATGCACATAGCTGCTCCAAAAGAATATGCTCAAGGACACTTCCCTTATAGACTGTTCCGTCTTCAGCTTTCTGGCATACACCGTATTCCTCATCCCATTCCTCATCAAGGGAAGTTCCTCTTTCCGCCTGTTCATCCTTAAAGTATGCAGCCTCCTCCTTCAAAACATCAACGTCTCCTGTCTGGTTGATGTACAGCTCAGTTGTCATATACGGCCACACTCCGTGATCCATCCAGACACGTGCAATCCCGTTTCGGTCTGCTATAAAATTACCTTGTCCCTCTCCGATAATCGTAGCATTTGTCCCATCAATGCGGACTCCTCCATAATTGTCCAAAATCATCTGCTTTACTCCGCTCGGGTCCATAATAAGAAGGGAAAGACAGTCCTGCCATAAATCTCTCCAGCCCCGTCCTCCGCGGCCGTAATCGTGATGTGGAAGAAAAGAACAGCCATATATTCTTCTCAAAAACGGCTGGAAACTTACCCACCGCATAAATCCGTCAAACTCTTTATTACCGGTATAATAGCTTACATTCACCTGCTCGTTCCAGTATTCCTTTACCGCACTAAGGGCCCCCAAAACCTTATCCTTAGAGGAAAATTCCTGAACGGCTTTTTCAATATCCGAGGTATTATCCATCACACCTATAATAATCGTGTACACCGCCTCTTCACCAGGCTCTAAGGTGGTTTCTTTAAAGCGAAGCCCGCCAAGTGCCTCTTTTCCCTCTATCTCAAGACCGACCGGAACACCACACACATCTTCCCTTACCACTTTGGGATTCGTCAGAGTTCCGCCCTCACCAATAAAGTCTTCGGTTACCGGATAAAAACTCTCTGGTACTTCCCCGTTTCCTGTAACACCGCACACAAAATAGGTAAGCTCATTTTTTCTATGTCCTCGCTCATCAAAGGACAACGTCGGTTTCACATATACGCCATTTGCCACCGTCCGTATCCGATGAAGCAACGATGTCACATGCCTGTGGTCCCTTATATTATCTGCACTTCTTGCAAACAGTGGAATGGCTGCAGTCGGACGTACCGTACAGCTTTCATCCTTTGTATTTTTCAGGCTTACATACATAATTTCCACGTTGTGCCCTAACGGTACAAATGAAATCACTTGAGCGGCAAGCCCATACTTCCTCGACCTGCGCTCTGCACTATGCCACATAAAGCCTGCCGTAACCTCACTTTCATCCTGTTCCTCTGTAAATTTATTAAGCTCCTGCTCTGCAGATGCTCCGACGGCAGACCAGATTCCTTTTTCCTTTACCTGAACCCAGAAATTCCTGCATCCACGGTTATTATGTAGATTTTCCACACTCACCGGTTCAAGTAAAAAAGCGTTTTGGTGAAGCTTACTGTCCCCGCCCAGATTCGGAGTAACGGAGCTCTTTATTCCCGCCTCCCCTGCAACCGGAAAATAGAGATAACTATAGTTTTCAGGCTGATGAACTCTAAATGCCCCCCCATCATCCAAAAAATTCACTGTTCCCATAAAATACCTCCTTATTTGTGTATTAATTTATATATAAAAAATAGGTTTCATTTTATGAAGTATAGTATATGAA
>CAMWYM010000123.1 GCA_947178475.1 uncultured Clostridium sp.
ACGCTTCATCACTGTACCAGCCTGTAAAGGTATAGCCCTCTCTTACAGGGTTCTCCGGTTCCTCTACTGCCATTCCAGCCTTTCCCCGAATAGCTTTTACCGCACTTCCTCCATTACTCTTAAATCTAATTGTATATTTCGGCTCTACACTCCGAACACAGATATGGTTAATCGCAGCTTCACCACCAGTTGCTCTGATAAGTCCTTCGCTTCCATTCACCATTACATCAGAGGCTATCACAACACGAATATATAATGTCTCCCTATTGGCACATTCCTTTGGCAGTTCAAATGACAAATATAATTTCTGCAGCTCTTTATTATTAATTAGGCTCTTCTCTGAACCCTCTACATCAATATAGTTTTCTTTGTCCAGACTATATTGAAGCTTGAAATCGCGTGGTCCTTTCTTAGTCGCTCCCAACGAGGCAGAAAAGGAAACATTTTCATACCCTTCTGTGGAACACTTTATCTCATAATATGCATTCTCACCCCATAAATTCGTTTCTGAGGCAGCCATAACCGGAACATGTACCTTGGCTCCCTGTTCATCTGTATATTCATCCTTTGAATAGATAAGCTCCAGCTTATCCGTTCCATTAACGGATGCCGATAATGTGCTGCCAGCAGCTAAAGCACCGCTTGTTGCAGGATAAGAGCAGTTCTCCAAGTCTGTTTCTACAGCTACATTCGGTGTACCGGAAGGATAATTATAAGCTACAATATCTTTCGCATCATCATCTACAATAACTGAAGCAAAGTTAGTATAGGTCACTGCTCCATCTATATCTTTGCCAATCAGGGACATCACATTCTTGGAACCCGTTTTCTGCGTCAATACATTGGCAGGCACTTCAAAGGAGCATTGTCCATCCACAACATCAAATATATAACCACTCTCATTGAGCTTTAATCCGTTCACATAAACTGCCAGTGTTTTTGTATCTTTATCATTCACTGCAACCGTACATTTAAGATTATCTGTTGTCGCAATCACCCCATCTGCAGGTGCATTTGCAGAAATGGTATCTGCTGCCACGTTGTCCAATGTAATTGCAAGCCTGTCATCTGATTTGGTATAAGGATTGGCGCTATTAGGAGTATATAAACTCTTGATAATACTTTCCTGCGAAGCAAATTGTTCGTCCAGCCAGGCAAGTCTTTCTTTCAAATACGTCTTAACCGCATCCGTATCCCCCTGATATCCCCTTTGCCATTTCCAGACTCTTTCATTGGCAGCACCGGATTCTTTTAAATATGCATTGTATTGGTCAATCATTCCATTATCATCTACAATCGACTGCAGATATGGACGGATACTCCAATACTGTTCTTGTGCCTTTATTGTAAAATAGGGGTCATCTATCCAATTTTTAAAAAGATTATGAACTTTACCACTTGTTGTAAATTTCCATTCAGCAGCATCGCCTCCAATTTCAGGTGAAGCTATACCAAATCCATAATCAAAATCCCATACAGGTCCAAATGTAAGCAGCCCACTTATATCTTTATATGCCCATCTACTTCTACTCGCAGCATCATTATTTCCACATATTTCCTGTGTCAGCCAGTAGCAAAGCATGGAATTAAAATCTGCCATCTGTGTATAATGGACACCCTCGAAATTATAACCATCTACTGAAACATAAGCATCCTCATAATTTTGCATATATTCTTTTATGTAGTTCATCATATTGTCATTTGTTACGACATATTCCGGAGTATCTACAACCACTCTCATTCCAGTATCCGTATCAAATTCCGATATGTCCCGTTCTCCATCTAAGCTTTCAACGTAGGCATTTAGTTCCAGCAAATATCCTCCCGATATATCCTTGTTATAATCATAGTATTCCTGTATGTTATATACTACATCATTATAGGCAGTAGTTCCTGTATCTATCCAAGAATAATCTTCTGTCAACAAATCTTCTATGGCATCACGCTCTTCTTTTGTCAAACCATTCTCTTTATAAATAGCCTTCGCCACATCTTCTGCCTCTTCATCCCAATCAAATATACTAATTCGTGATTCATCTATACGAACCTGTTCACAAAATTGATAGTTGCCAACATACTCATCATTTAAAATGACATCCACCCATGTTGTATCTGCACCAACAAGTCCCATATTCGTTGAGATTTCATTTGCAATTGTATTGCGAAGCAAGGATTCATCACGATAATTAGCTAATAGAACCCAGTGCTTATTCTTACCAAAGCCGAATAAATCCGTGCCAACATCAAGCTTTATTTTGTATGGTTTCTTAGGAAAGTACCAGCTTTGGTTCCCCCTTGATTTAATCTGTATATCTCCTTCATACTCTTGTTCATATTCAGCATTACCCTGAATCAGCACATCCCCAGCTTTATACTCCGTTCTGCTCGTAACCGCTTCTCCATCCTCTGTATGAATATAAACAACTGGAAGTTTACTAAAATATATTTTATCCGAACCGACTAATGTTGTGCCATTGTAAACCTTTACCTCAATCCAATGCTCATAATCAGCTACTGTCGGAACATAATAAGAATCCTGACAATTAATTTCTTGATTATCAATTGTCCAGATATAAGAATACGATACATCTTCTTCTGATGGATTCTCGATAGTAACCTTTAATTGTTCTCCTACAATCGGCCGTTCATTTGTAATCGATACAGCAGTTACACCCTCTGCATGGATAATCTTAACGGAAAATACCACGTATAAAACGCATATAACTAGACCAAGAATCTGTCTAACAAATAATCTTCCTTTCCTATTCATTTGCTAATCTTCTCCATTTTCCATATTTTCAGAATTATGACTTCGGAACACAAGAATATTGATTTCTCCCGCTTACTGTTTTTCGAGTAAAAATTTATTCCAGAAGTTCCCATACAATTCAAATCGAAACCTTTTTCAAACCAGTTTGAACCAGATTCCAAATTTTCAACAATATATATTCCAAAACAAGAATTACTAATAAACACGACAAAGACCAAACCCTTTACATGAGTTAGTGTAGTGAATTCTTTAAATATTACAATCAAACAGACAGTCCCTAAGATTCCACTTATAAAAAAACTAATGTACAAGTTACCTAATAATAAACCATTGAAATCTACGCCAGTGTTACAAACTCCGATGCACAGCGAAATTATAAAAAATATTACAGCTTCACTTTTTTTGATTCTTTCCAATAGCCTTGGCAACAAACTATATCCAACCATTAAAAACAGTAACGCTATCACGCTTTTTTAAATAAAATTAATATAAAATTTTGAAACATACCAAAGTGTTCATGTACAAAAACAGAATATATTTTAGGCACAATCAAACTTAAACATGCCACAATGCATTTCATCGCCTTACTATCATGTATAAAAAAGAAAAAAATCTCTGCCAAAAATAATGTTGGCAAAAACCATAATGTTGTTATTCCTTTCAAAGAAATAGTATTAAGTACATCATCTATCACTACGTCTTTCCATTGCATATGCTGAACGCATTTCCAACCAAAATCTAGAACAGTTGCCAACAACGATACCGTTACATATGGGTACATAAGGCTTCTAAATCTTTTTTTTAAATACTTACCGAAATCATGGAATCCTTCTTGCTTTATTTTTAAAAGATATCCTGAAATCATATAAATGCCACTATTTTGAAACCGGCAATCATATTCATAAATATATTCTCTACATAAGAAACATGTCCCCATACAATTAATATAATACATAAACCTTTAACGCTATCCAAATAATCTATTCTTAAACGATCCGTTTTATCTGTCCCACACATAAAAACTACTATTTCTCCTTTAAGTAACGCATAAAATTTTGTTTATTTTCAATTGCTGTCGTAGTAGGTCTTCCTAAATCCGCTCTTGCGCCAATCGAACACATAACTTCAATCAGACTCAACTCATTTCTCATCCTCACATCTTGAAGTTCCTTATCCAAAGCATCAAAATTATTTACACTTACAGCATATGGATATCCACACGCCTTTGCAATCGAAACAATATCTATTTCTGATGCAACAGTTGGCATTCCTCCTACAGTTTCGTGAGCTCCATTGTTAATTACGATATGTACCATATTTTGGGGTGCATTTGCTCCAAGAACAGCCATTGAACCCATATGCATAAGTAATGCTCCATCTCCGTCAATACACCAAATCTTTGTATCTGGTTTATTAATTGCCACCCCAAGCGCTATAGACGAACTATGTCCCATTGAACCGACCGTCAAGAAATCATACTTATGACTTTGCTTATTTGCTTCTCTAATCTCAAATAATTCCCGACTAGCCTTACCTGTTGTGCTTACAATCGGATCTTCACCTGTCACATCAACAATGTGTCTGATAATATCTTCTCTTACAAGTGCATTATCATTCGCATACTTTACTTTACCATCATAAGAAAGAGCACCCTTCCTAATCACAAATGCAACATCTTTACCCTCTGCAAGTACTTTCTTATAATCTTTCATTACTTCTGCAACTTCATCACCTGTAGTATCCTTTCCAATCGCAAATGTCTTAATGCCCATATCTTCAAGAAGTTTAATTGTCACTACTCCCTGATAGATATGCTGTGGTTCGTCATGAATACCCGGTTCGCCTCTCCAACCTATGATAAATACCATAGGGATTGCATAAACCTTATCATTTAACAATGATGCAACTGGGTTAATGATATTTCCCTCACCACTATTCTGCATATATACAACTGGAATTTTTCCAGTTGCAAGATGATATCCTGCTGCCAAAGCAACACAGTTCCCTTCATTCGCAGCTATTATATGATGTTTTTGATCAATACCATATGTATTTATCAGATAATCACATAACGCCTTGAGTTGTGAATCAGGCACACCTGTATAAAATTCAGAACCGATAATTTCTAATAAGTTTTCAACCTTCATTCTTTTACAATCCTTTCATACATATCATATAATACACTTTTCGTTAATGCTACAGGATTATTTTTCAGTCTAACAGGATTCACCGATTCGGTTAGCACATTCAAATCTTCCGACTTATTGCAAGATACCGGATATGACATATCCATATTCCGAAACATATAGTTGAAGTAATCTAAATCAATTACTTGATTCATTTCTTTCATGGTATTCACAAGATGTTCTACACCTCTTAAATCGACGCAATCATCCATGTGTTCTATTGTATATTTCCATACTTCTTGCATACAGACAGCAACCGCATGGCCATGAGGCAAATTATACAACGAAGTAATCTTATAACTCATTGCATGGGCGGCCGTTGTAGCCGTTATATTAATTGCCCGGCCAGCATAATTTGCTGCAGCAAGAATCTCTCGTGCAGATTCTTTTGTATTATCATTCAAATACTCCAGCCAATTATTTTTAATCCCATAAATTGCAAGTTTTGAATAATTTATACTTTCTTCTGTTGAATTAACAGACCACCACGATTCTATTGCTTGACACAATGCATCTAACATTGTACATTTCTTTTGATAAATCGGCAAAGACTTTAAAACAGATGCATCCAAAATGGCATAATCAGGTATAATAGAATCGTGCGAAATTGATTGTTTTACCCCATTATAATAAATCACTGCATGCTTTGTTGATTCACTACCAGTTCCTGCTGTCGTAGGAATTGCAATAAGTGGAATTCCTGTATCATATTTTTCTTGCTCTAAATAATTTATATTCGTGTCCATCTTGCAAAATAATTTGATGCATTTTGCAACATCTATTGCACTACCACCACCAACAGCTAATATTAATTCACACTTACAATCTTTAAATACATCAATTCCTTCACACACTTGTTCATATAATGGATTAGGCGTAAAATTCGAAAACTCAGCATGTTCGTACTGACTTATGATATTTTGAATCTCCAGGAATTCATATGCTTCATCCCTAACCAACAAAAATTTTTTATCTTTTATTAGTTCTCCAATAAAATCAATTCCCTCTAATACCTTCTGACTCATTTTCATATCCTCTTTATTCTTCTGGAATTAAACTGATTATATCTTTAAATGGCATACAAATGTCATCACACTCTTTAGCCCTGTGATTTTTTAAAATCATTTTTGCAGCATTCCTCATTGCCGGAAAACCTGTGCGTGTGAGCTGATTTGCATAAATAACGATATTAACACCTCTTTGCTTAAATTCTTCTTCTGTAACAGTGTTAAATGATGTTGGAACAACCACAATCGGAGTAATAGTATCTTTTGACCTGAATTTTTCAACAAACTCAAAGATTTCTGCCGGATCCTTTTTGCGACTATGAATCATAATAGCATCGGCTCCTGCGTCAACAAATGCAAATGCTCTCGTCAATGCATCTTCCATTCCCCGCTCAAGAATTAAACTCTCAATTCTGGCACATATCATAAAGTCATTAGTTCTTTTTGCTTTTTTACCCGCACGAATTTTTTCCGAGAAATTCTCGATGCTATCTTGAGTTTGTACTACCTCTGTGCCAAAAAGACTGTTCTTTTTCAGTCCCGTTTTATCCTCAATAATTACCATTGAAACGCCCATTCTTTCCAAACTTCTTACTGTATACACAAAATGCTCTGTTAATCCACCTGTATCTCCATCAAAAATAATCGGTTTTGTTGTCACTTCACAAATATCGTCAATAGTCCTAAAACGACTTGTCATGTCAACCAGTTCAATATCTGGTTTCCCCTTAGCAGTTGAATCACACAAAGAAGATATCCACATCGCATCAAATTGTCTTGCACCGCCATTTTCTTCGATAATCGTATTTTCAACAATCAAACCTGTTAATCCACTATGTGCTTCCATTGCTGTAATGATTCCCTTCATTGCAAGTGCTTTTTTCAATCTGGCCCGTCTCATATCCGGTGTTGATAATTCTGCTCTTGCTCTTTTTTCCAATTCCATATACTTTTCATCTTTTGAATAGGGGTACTCAACTAATTGTCCCCCATATGATGCTAATACATTACACACTTCATCTCGAATTGGTTTTTGAAAACCTTCCTTCCAGTCATCTCCATGTACAACATATGTTGGCTTTATTTCCTCTAATACTCCCCTATAACTCAAAGTCTTTTGTTCTACAACCTTGTAAACACCTGTAATGTTCTCTAACATAGACATTCTTTCATCGCAAGGTAATAAAGGAAATCTTTTGTAAGAAGCAACCGCTTCGTCAGATAATACACCTATAATTAATTTCCCAAGTTTCTGTGCTTTCTTAATAATTGCAATGTGTCCACTATGTATCATGTCTGTTGAGAAACACATATACACTGTTCTGTTTTCAATTTCATCCAACTTCAGTGAAACCATTTTTAAATCCTCCGGCGTATCAATTTCTGAGCACAATCTATTCTGTACATCAAATGCTCGAATATAACATTTATCAGAAATGACATTAAATGCATTCTCTGCATAGCACTTTCTTTTCGCATCATCTCCGCTCTCACAAAACGAAACAATCTCTGAGAGCCATACCTTCCAATCCTCTTTCTTAAGCTTATAAAGAGCTTGTGCTTCCATGGCATCATCAAAAAATTCAATACCAACTTTATCTACACGACCGTCATGTACAACAGCTTTAAAATCCTTGTCTGGAAGGTCAATAGTCGAACTAACTTTCATACAACTTTCTTTACATGAGATCAAATCTTCCAAAACAGAAATCTCAAACACTAAATCACCATGCATCAGAATAATATCATCATCCAAATAATCTCTTGCACAATAGATAGAATAAATATAGTTTGTATCTGAATACAATGGATTATTAATATATGTTATATCCACTGGCAAATTAAGCATCTTACAATAATCTACCAAAACATCTTCATAATAACCTGTAGTCATAACAACGTCTTTTATTCCAACATTTGCAAGTAGTTTCAATTGTCGACTTAAAATCGTTTCTTTGCTGTTAACATCCGTCATGCATTTGGGATGTTGCGAGGTCAAACTTCCCATCCTTTGACCTAAACCAGAATTTAATATTAATGCTTTCATAATTATCTTCACCCATCTATCAGCTTACTTGTTACTTTCTATATAATGAATAGGAATGAGAAGGAACCTGCTTATCCTTCGGTGGCCTTTTCATATAATCACCATACTTTTCAATTAAAATATCTTCATAATTTGCTGGTACACGCAAACGGATATCTTCGAAATCAATCAACATACTGTTCAACACATCTTCTTTTTTTATAGGAATAACTCCATCAATCCAAACAACATTCCCAACATATTCACTTTCTTCGTAGTTGAACAAATTAGCATACGATTCTAATTTGTTCAACAATCTTTTTTTCCCAATAATATGCGATAAATAAAACATGAAAAAATGTAATATATTATGAATCCAGTTGCCTTGTCCTTTTTTATAATGCGGTAAAATCGCATTATAAACAAATCTAAATAATCTTTTATGTTGCTTTCCATATTTATTCTTAAACTCATCTTTGCTATTTCCAATGCCATCTAATGGATATATATCAATAAACATTCCCATTTCGGCATTGTCAAAACAGCCATCTTTTAAAATATAGTTTATAT
>CAMWYM010000124.1 GCA_947178475.1 uncultured Clostridium sp.
ATATGAGTATACTGAAATCGTTAAAGGCAAATCTCTCCGTTATTATATTTATCTGCGAGAAGCTCCGGATACCATTATCGGCTCCGTTAATTTCTCCAAAATATTACATGGTCCGTTTTCCGCAACCTCCATTGGCTATAAAATAGATATCTCCCATCAGGGACAGGGGTATGCAACCGAAGCCTGCGCAGCAGCCATTCCCATTATCTTTTCAAACTACCAGATTCACCGCATCGAGGCGAGGGTTTCCCCAAATAACATCGCCTCCATTAAATTGTTAGAACATCTGGATTTTCGGTTTGAAGGAATCGAATATCAGAGTATCGAGGTAAACGGACGCTATCAGGACCACTACCGTTACAGTCTGCTATCCCCACTATAACTCCTGATTAACCTCTACGATCCAGTACCCAAATTCTCCTGTTTTTACGCCTGTTTTTTTAACCGGAATAAACTGTTCAAAACCAAACATATTGGCAAGATACTTTTCCCGATTAGAAAACACTCCCGGTACTCCGATAATCGGGCGCTCTGAACCGTCATCAAATCGCATCTTCCCCAGTAGCAAGTATTGATAGGTATAAAATCCATGGGTTAAAAAGCTGTTTACTCCCAGCTTCCAGTTACGCATATCCAGCTTGCCTATGTCCTTCGGATGAATACGGACACACTGAAAAAGCTCCGTGGCACCATAAATTGGCAATTTCGGATATTCCGACAGCATTTTCTCAAAGGTATCCCTCTCCTCCTTAAGCTCCCTGTGCTTTTGATGATATGGACAACTCTCACAATTAGAGTATACATCGCCCGCCGGTTTATTCATATAGGGTCTATCCTGTAACGACTCTTCGCTTCCGTCAGCAGCACTCTTCTCACCGCTGTCATTCACAGGCTTTCGTTCTGCCCCCTTAGAACTGTCGCTTTCCTTTTCTCTCTCCTCTTCCTCCTGCTCTGCTCTCCCAGAGCTGCCAGCCTCCTCTTTCTGCCCCATTCCTCCAAGATCTTCGCCTGCTCTTTTCTGACCTGAGCCTTCCAAACTACCATTTGCCGTTTCCTGCACAGTCTCTTCTTCGACATCAGCGGTCATCTCCCTTTTGGATGACTCCTCTCTCATTTCCTCCTGCATAGCAGCAGGAGCCGCTATCCCGTCCTGTGCCGCTTCCATCGCAAATCGCCTGCGGACCCCTGTATTTCCCATTTTTTCAAACAGCCCCGCTGTCTCCACTACCGCAGGCTTGCGATTATCCTTACAGACCAATTCATAATCCTTACGGTTTCTATCCTTGAAATCCCCGATATAGTAGTGAGAATCATTATATACCACAGCTACACCGTCAAAAGTATACAAATCCCGTCCTGTATCATAAAGCTGCTGCCAGTCCTTTCGGGTCTGATAAGTAAGGATTCCATTGACACTGTCAATCTCGTCCACCTTTATTGCCGCTAAATGGTCTCCCGCCTCATGATAAAAGTACAGCGATGCTCCTGAATATGGCAGACCCGGTGGTTCCTGAATATTGATAATAATTTTGACCTTATCTCCCCGGATTTCCAATTTGAGAAATCCCGCTGTTGCTCCCACATTTCCGTTGTGAAACTGATTAAAATATGTAATTTTCCGCTTATAACTCTGCACTTGTCCCACTCCTAATCCTTTTTGAATACATTGTATGCACAAATTAGGAGTTTTATGCTTTTTTTAGGATATTTCTTATTCGTCAGCCAAGCAAATCACTCAGCTTTGCAAATTGTTCCAGTGTAAGTGCCTCACCACGGACTGCCGGAGGCAGATTCATCTGCTTTAGCGCTGACATCACCTGTTCCTTTTCCACACCAATACCACCATTTACCAGACTGTTCTGTAAGGTCTTCCTTCTCTGGTTAAACGATGCACGAATCAGCGCAAACATGAATTTTTCATCCTGAACCTGCACTGGCGGATCATCCCATCTGGAAAGGCGGATAACTGCCGAACCCACGCTGGGACGGGGAATAAAACAATTAGGCGGAACATTTGCCACAATATAGGGGCAGGCATAAAACTGTACAGCAAGAGACAGCGCCCCGTAATCCTTTGTACCCGGTCCTGCCTGCATACGCTGGGCTACCTCCTTTTGTACCATAACGGTAATATTGTCCAGCGGAACATGTCCCTCAAATAATCCCATAATAATTGGCGTTGTAATATAATATGGAAGATTTGCCACTACCTTGATTGGTCTGCCGCCATTTTTTTCCTCTACCAGCGCCCGGATATCTACCTTTAATATATCTTCATTCATCAGCGTTATATTGTCATAGTCCTGTAAAGTCTCCTGCAAAATCGGTATCAGTGCCTTATCAATCTCCACAGCAATAACCTCTTTTGCGGCCTCCGCCAAATATTGTGTCATCGTTCCAAAACCGGGACCAATCTCCAAAACCACGTCCTTCTTCGTCACTCCGGATGCTGCAATAATTTTGTTGAGAACGTGTTCATCAATCAAAAAATTCTGCCCAAATTTTTTCTGAAAGGCAAAATCATATCTCTTAATCGTTTCTATTGTCACCTGTGGATTACTTAATCTCTCCATTTTGTCCATTCATTCCCTTCTACATTTGCATAGGACCTTATTCAAAATCCAAATTCCTCATAATCTGCTTTGGTATATCGATGATAAATAATATGACTTTCCTCTACGGTAATACAGTAATAATAACTATCCGGATCTCCGTTTTCAAAATACACCAGATAATCAAATTCTCCGTTTTTCATCTCCTCCACATGGACTTGTTTCGAATATTTATAAAACTGCCTAAGCACATCCTCCAAAGTACTTCCCTCTTTTGCCACTGTCGCAACCAAATCAGCTAAAAATCCGCCTGTGCCCATATGCTTATGAATATATTCTGTCCCCTCTGGCGGTATTGCAATACAAAACCGTTCTCCCTTATTTGTGACTGCTACTCCTCCAAGACGATTTCTTGTGGCCGCAGAAAACAACTGCAGTGCTGACTTCATTTGTTCTACACTGTTTTGAGTATCCAGAAAACGATTAAGCGAGGATAAGGGATAATAAAGTCTCACTGTTTCTTTTAAATATCCCAATTTTAGCTGTTGCTCCTCAATAGCATCTATAATGTTGTTTTCTAATTTGTTAAAGGGAAGTTCGCTGTTGCTCGTGCAGATCATCGACCTTCGCTCTGCGACCCTTGTAATTTGGTACATACTTGCCGCATTGTGGAAAGTAGCCTCATACACTTCCTCGACCGCAACCCCCTTAAGTGCCGCAATTTCTTCCGCCACATATTCAAGATATAGTGAACAATTTCTTTTTCCCCGATAGGGTACCGGTGCCAAATATGGCGCATCTGTTTCTAACAATATACGGTCAAGAGGCGCATATTCCACTACCTCCTTTAATTTTTTTCCGTTTTTAAATGTTACTACACCGCCGACTCCGATATAAAAGCCCATGTCCAGATATTCTCTTGCCATTTCTACTCCATAGGAGAAGCAATGTATCACACCCCCTATATCCCTGGCATGCTCCGCTTTCATTAAATCTAGTGTATCCTTAGCCGCATCACGGCTGTGAACTACTATTGGAAGCTTCTGCCGCCTTGCCACCTCCATCTGTCTCGCAAACCAATGCTTTTGCAAATCCCGGTCAATGCCGTCATAGTGATAGTCCAGACCGATTTCCCCAATGGCAATAATCTTATCCCGCCTCGAAAGCATTGCCAGCTCCTCCATGTCAGCCTCTGTAAGCCTCTCTACATCATCAGGGTGCACACCCACCGTTCCATACAAAAAGTCATAGCGTTCTACCAACTCTGCAATATATTGGGAGCTTTCCATGGAACACCCGATGTTGACAATGTACTCTACCCCCTGACTGTGCATTTCTCTTAACAATATGTCTCTGTCTTCTTTAAATGCCTCATCATCATAATGTGCGTGTGTTTCAAATATTTTCATATGCTGTTATCCTCTTGCTCTTCCTTCTCCTCTGTAGTCGTTTCCTCCGTTGAGGTATTGTTTTCCTCCTCTTTGTCAGACTCCCGGCTGTTACCTATTTCTTCATCTGCACCATTTCCGTTTTTTTCTTCTGTTGAAGATTCTTTACTCTCATTGGTCTTCTCACTTCTTTTCTCCAGCTTCACCGTGATAATTCGATGGATACCACTATCCTGCTCTTCGTACTGAATAGAAATCAAATCCCCCACAGAAATCCTGATGACTCCCTCATCATCTGCAAACCTCTGTTTATATACATTACCGCCATCATCTTTGAAATATACATAGGTGTCACCTTCTATGGTTATATATTCCATACTCTCTACCACAAATTGTATATCCTTTATTATACCTTCCTCCATATTCTCCTCTGATTCATCTGTCCGCTGGTTCCCCTCCTTTGCCAGCAGACTACGGTATTTGGCAAACACCTCCTCCTGCGTTTCTGCCGTCACCACCAGATTATACTGCTCTACATTTACCATAGCATACATTTTTACCAGACCACCATTATCCGTAAGCACCATAATATAGGTTGGAGTTCCGTCAACGTTAATCAGACTGGGAAAAGATGCCTTGTAGTCCTTCTCCTGCACCTCTCCCTGAGCGGAAGACATGGCGGAATACTCTTCTGCACCGGAAATACTGTAGTATCTCGCCTCTGATGTCCGCTGGTTGATCATTACAAATCCCACATTGGATGCATCGCCTGTTACAGAGGTCACTCCGGTATAAACCCAGACATCATCCTCAATGGTTTTATATCCATAATCATCCGTAGTCTGAATACATCCCTTTTGCCCAATTACGCTATTCCAGTAGCCTCCTGAAAGCAGACCATACCAGTTGAACTTCTGTTCTAATAACTCACCGTCATACACCCGGTCAACCCATGCCGGGATATCCTTCACCGGATAATAACTCATGTCACCGGTAACCGGACTGCAGATCACCGCTCCTTTCACATCCATACCCCCAAAAAGACCGACTCTTGCATGAAGAACAGGACATATATAAAACGGCTCCCCTTCATCATTTACTTCAAAATAGCAGCCTTCAATAATTTTTGTCGGATTATGCATCTGCACATGACGATAAATATTTTCGTGAAAATATCCGGATGTCACATATTTCATCCCCTGAGAAAGCTTCACATACTCTGACTTAGAATTTACAGGGTTCACAGTGATATAACCAGGTATTCCTTCCTTGCGGTTACTCAGATATTTAAAGAAACTGGCATATTGAAGATTAGCTACCTTCATCGGACTGTTGTTCATATTAATCTGGGTGTAGCTGTCCTCCACCTCAAACTGGCTGACCACATCGGAGAGGGAACCAATTTTGCGATTGCCAAAAATTTTAGCGCTGTTGGTGTCCATCAATGCGATGTTATCTACATTCTCGGATTCCGGAATATCCTCCGTAAAATCCCGCTGCTCCACTGCCAGCAGTCGTGCATACCGTTTGGCGTTAAAAATTGGTGCCCCCGACAAACCACCAAAAAACAATACCAAAATACATACCACCGGAATAGCAACTAAAAGTATCAGCTGCACACGCCCCTTATCATGTACAAAATAATGCCAGTTATCCCGAATCCCGCTTTTGAAGCTTACCTTTCTGCTTCTACCCACAATTCCGGATAAAATGAAAATCCCACTGACTATCACTGAGTGAAACAGCAGCCAGCTCCAAAATTCTGTACTCTGCACATTTAATGCGGGATAATATACATAATAGTTAACTCCCAGCCATAATAGTGACAACAATACTGCCACAACATAATACCCTTTTTTGTCGGTACTCTCTTTACTCATAACCTGCCTCCTGCCTTGTAACAAATTTTGCTTTACACTATCATAATAATAGCTTTATGAATAATTTTTTAATATTGTCTATGAAAATGTTCCATACCTATGCGCTCATTATATAATATGTACCATTTTTGCACAAGAATAATCAAAATACTGCTGATAGACACTTTTTTAAATCTATGCTATAATGAAGAAAATCTTTTTAAGTGCAAATTTTATACTTTAACAATTATTCACCGCACGTAATATAAGCAACAAAATATATGAGGAGGCAACTTTTATGAAATCGGTTTCCAAAAAACTTACAGTCCTTTTCATGGTGTTTACTTTAACACTTTCCATGACCGGCTGTTCTCTGTTTGACAGTAAGGCGAAGGTATATTCCCGCTACGCTGTCAGTCTGCTGGATATCAATTATAAGAATCAATCCAAGGACTATATGACACTTACCGGTGTATCCCAAAAAGATGCAGAGGCTGTCTATGTTGCAAACATGGATTATCAAGCCCACAATCTGATGAATTATTATGGTATTAAGGAAGTGGATGACGGCACTGTACTCTCCGAATTCTATTATCTGGCACAGTCCATTTTCTCCAATGCCAAATACGAGGTAACAGATGTCATTCATGATAAGGACAGCGACAGCTATACATTAGAGATAACGATTTATCCACTAGATACGCTGGAAACCACTTATGATCAGATTGTTTCCTATATTCAGAGCTTTAACTCTCGGGTTGACGAAGGTGATTTCAACAATACAACTGAGGTGGATTACGAAACAGAATTTGCTGAGGGTATCATGGCAATCTTAAAAAGCACGATTGACAATCCAGGATATATGGATCCGGTGGTGTTAAATGTGCCAATTCAGCCCTCCAATGATTATTACTATATTACGGACGAAGATTTTCTGAAAATTGACAGGGCAATTTTATATATCCGTGAAAATCCGTCTACGCCAGAGAGTTCCATAGAAGATACTGGTGATAATTCCTCAGATGACCCTGAAGCACCGGTTGAGGATTCAGAAACAGCAGAATAAATATATTTTATATAACACGGGGCATTCACATTGATGATTCATCATCTTTGTGAATGCCCCGTTTATTCTTGTATCACATTCATAATAATACGTGCTTGCTGGGATTAATTAGCAGATTTCAGCCCCGTGAGGCATATCTTTCTCTGTAGTGACAAGAGCAAGATTGCCTTCCGCATCCTCTGCGCAGAGAATCATTCCCTGGGATTCAATACCCGCCAGAGTAGCCGGTTTCAGATTAGTTACCACTACAACCTTCTTACCTACCATATCCTCTGGTGAATAGTGTGCCTTTATTCCTGACACAATCTGTCTTACCTCACTGCCAATCTTTACCTTGGAACACAACAGCTTCTTGGAATTTTTTACCTCCTCACAGGCAATAACCTGACCCACCTGGAACTGAAGCTTTTCAAAATCTTCGATGGCAATTTCCGGTTTCTTCTCAACATCCATTCCCGGATTATCATCCACCGGTTCAGGTTCCGGTTCCGGCTCCAACTGAGCAACCTTTTCCATCACTTCCTCCAAATCCAGTCTTGCAAACAAAATTTCC
Source organism: uncultured Clostridium sp. (assembly GCA_947178475.1). Lineage (GTDB taxonomy): Bacteria > Bacillota > Clostridia > Lachnospirales > Lachnospiraceae > CAG-590. The sequence continues at coordinate 7,419 of CAMWYM010000124.1, forward strand.
GGCTTATCCGTCACCTTAGTCCCGGATTTATAGCCACCAAATCTCACTAAGTCATTAACCTTACGCTTTGGTGCATTTAACTGAGCCAGAATTTTCTCAGCAGTTTCCGGCATATATGGTTCCAGCAGGGTTGCACCGATTATAATGCTCTCTACCAGATTATAAAGCACGGTAGCAAGGCGATCCTGCTTATCCTCTTCCTTTGCCAATGCCCAAGGCATTGTTTCATCAATATATTTATTGCAGCGTTTAAACAGATTAAATATCTCGGTAATCGCATCCGCTACCCGCAGCTTATCCATTGCACCAGAGACACGGATTCTGGTATCCAGAGCGTAATCAATCAGCTCCTTATCCACACCCTCAACTGCCTTTTTGTTGTTAACCTCACCGTCAAAATACTTATTGGACATCGATACCGTACGATTTACCAGATTTCCCAACGTATTTGCCAAATCGGAATTCAAACGCTCCACCACCAGCTCCCATGAAATAACACCGTCGTTTTCAAATGGCATCTCATGCAGCACAAAATAGCGGACAGCATCGACCCCGAACATATCCACCAGATCATCAGCATAAATAACATTTCCCTTGGACTTACTCATCTTACCATCACTCTGCAGCAGCCACGGATGACCAAATACCTGCTTTGGCAGTGGAAGCCCCAGTGCCATCAGCATAATTGGCCAGTAAATGGTATGAAAACGCAAAATATCTTTTCCAATCAGATGCAAATCACAGGGCCAGTACTTATCATACATCCGGTCGCTTCCCCCATCTATATCGAAGCCTAAGCCGGTAATATAGTTCGTCAAAGCATCAATCCACACATAGACAACATGCTTCTCATCAAAATCCACCGGGATACCCCATTTAAAAGAAGTACGGGATACACAAAGGTCCTGCAGACCCGGAATCAAAAAATTGTTCATCATTTCGTTTTTCCGGGATTCCGGCTGAATAAAATCCGGGTGGGTGTTAATATAGTCAATCAGCCTCCCCTGATATTTACTCATTTTGAAAAAATATGCCTCTTCCTTAGCCGGCTGTACCTCTCTTCCGCAATCCGGACATTTACCGTCTACCAGCTGAGATTCTGTGAAAAAGGATTCACTTGTAGTACAATA
>CAMWYM010000125.1 GCA_947178475.1 uncultured Clostridium sp.
GTATGGATGCTGGCAGTCTGCATGGTTTGGGAAAATATGAAGCAGAAAATTAAAAAAATGCTGGAAAGGGGTTCTAGATGTCTATAAAAGTACTGGTAACAGGAGGTAATTTTAAAAATAAAGGTGCTCAGTCTATGTTGTTTGTCACAATAGATGAGATACGGAAACGAATTCCAGATTGCGAGGTTTATTTCGGGTGTAGTGTAGGGGACCCGAAGCTTTCTGATGTGCATTTTAAGCAGATATGCTATTCCAGAGAGGCAAGATACATTGCATTGGGCAGACAGGTGGTTTTGAATTTTTTTATTGCTGTTGCGAAGGCTGTGGCTTATTTTCTGTATGGAAAACGCTCCAATCTTTTGAATTTTTTTGATGCGAAGCGTTATGTTTCCTCTATGGATTTAATTGTGGATGTAAGTGGTTTTGCATTAGGGGACAAGTGGTCAAGGCGTATCAATGAGAGTTTCTTAAATACAATACGGCTTGCAAAACGGTATAATATTCCGATATTTATTATGCCCCAATCCTTTGGTCCATTTCAATATCCTTCGGGATTGGAGGATATAAAAGACGAAATTGCAGAATTGCTGCAGTATCCGCAGCTTATATTTGCACGGGAGAAGGAAGGATATGAGTTGTTGACCAAGGATTTTGGATTGACGAATGTTGTATACTCCAGTGATTTGGTACTGCAAAATACGGGGGTTCAGGCGGAGAATATATATTTGAAACCTCCGGCTTTGTCCCTGCCGGAAATTTCTACAAAGCATAACGTGGGAATTGTTCCGAACCGCCAATGTTTTGTACATGGAGATAAAAATACAATCTTAAAACGATACCGTGCTATTGTAGAGCAGCTGCTAGAACAGCATAGAGAGGTATACCTGTTCCGGCATTCATTTGAGGATTTGACATATTGCAGGCAGATAGCTGAAATGTTTGAAAGTGAACCACATGTGCATTTATTAGAAAATGATTTTTCCTGTTTTGAGTATGATGCATTTGTGAGGAATTTTGAGTTTATTATATGTTCAAGATTTCATGGGATTGTACATGCCTATAAAAATCATGTGCCGGCCATAGCTCTTGGGTGGGCTGTTAAATACAGAGAGCTTACGGCATCGGTCGGGCAGGCAGCATATATATTTGATATTATAGATGAGAACTGTGAAGAAGAAACTATGCTGCAGGCAATCGGACAGATGATTCAGAATTTTGAAAAAGAGAGTGAAGTAATAAAAAGCTATATTCAAAGCATTCAATCCGAAAATTGCTTTGAATGTATATCAGAATGGGTGAAGAACAATTATGAGTAGAGAGACTTCCCTTGCCAAAAATACTTTTATAATGACGATTGGGACTGTATTGCCCAAAGTATCCTATTTGGTTACGCTTCCGATTGTTACTGCAAAGCTGACAAAGGCAGAATACGGTACCTACGATTTGATTGCCACAATGGTCTCACTGTTCCTGCCGGTGGTATCACTGCAGGTGCAGGCGGCAGCATTCCGTTTCCTGATTGACTGTAAAGATAATGAGAAAGAAAAAAACAGTATTATTACAAATGTAGTGACATTTGTGACAGTTACCTCATTAATTGCACTGATAATTCTTTATTTTGCGTTGCTGCAATTATCTCCTGCAATCCGGATTCTGATTTGTGCGTATTTTTTTACAGATATATTATTACGTACGCTTGTTCAAGTTGTGCGGGGATTATCAAACCCTGTACTATACTCTCTGTGTACTTCCGTTCAGCCTATTGTCAATATGTTGCTGGTTGTAGTACTGGTATATTTCATAGGCGGAGGATTGGAAGGTGCATTGGTTGCAATGACAGGCTCTACTGTGGCAGCATTGGCGATTGTTCTAGTAAGAGGGAAAATATTGGCAGGGATTGATTTGAAATTATTGTCAAAAGATACTTTGAAGGAGCTAATCGACTATTCATGGCCGATGATTCCTAATTCCCTGTCCCTGTGGCTGCTGCGTTATTCAGACAGATTAGTTTTGATATCATATATAGGGATTAACGCAAATGCAATATATAGTGCCGCAAACCAGATTCCTTCCATATATTCTCTGGCAAATAGTGCATTTACCCAGGCTTGGCAGGAAAATGCATCTGTTAGCCTGAAGGAGGATGATGCCGCTGAATATTACGGAAATATGTTTGATAATATTTTACGGATTCTATCCGGTATTCTTGCAATGTTGATTGTGGTAACGCCTGTTTTATTTATGTTTCTGATACGGGGACATTATAGTGAGGCGTATTATCAGATGCCGCTTTTGCTGTTGGCAATGTTTTTTTCTTCCATTTCTTCTTTTTTAGGGGGGATTTATGTTGCTCATAAAAAAACAAAAAATGTAGGTATCACTACAATAATTGCAGCAGTACTGAATGTGTTGATTGATTTGGTGCTGATAAAGAGATTGGAGATTTATGCAGCATCGATTTCAACATTGTCTGCCTATCTGTTTCTCTCTGTTTATCGGATGCAAAATGTCAGAAGATTTCAGGAGATTAAATATCGTTATGCCAATATTTGTGGCTGTGTGGCAGTTTTGGTAGGAATGTGTATTCTTTTATGGTTCCATAATGTGTATCTTAATATATTGAATTTCTTATTTGGAGTCATATTTGCATTGTATATAAACAAAGAATTGATTAGAAAAATCTTTGCAATGTTGAAAAACAGGATACGGAAAAAAGGTTGAAAACAGCAGGGTATAAAATGGAGCAGAGAATGAATGATATTTTGGTTTCGGTAATCATGCCGGTGTATAACGGTGAACAATTTATCGGTGAGGCGATCCGGTCGGTTTTGCGTCAGCGGGTTCGATTGGAGCTAATTGTGATTAATGATAAATCAACGGACGGTACGGAAGATGTGATTTGTTCCTTTGAACAGGATGAAAGGCTTATCTATATCCGTAATGAGGATAACCTTGGGGTTGCAAAGAGCAGGAATAAGGGTATGGAGATGGCAAAGGGAAAATATATTGCTTTTTTGGATGCAGATGACTACTGGACGGAGGATAAACTGGAAAAACAGCTTTCCTTGATGGAGGAGAAAAAAGCGGTTTTGTCTTCTGCCGGCAGGCAGCTGATGGATGAGGAGGGCAGTCTGGGCAAAATCATTCAGATTCCGGAGGAGATAACTTACAATTCACTGCTGCGGAGTAATGTGCTCAACACATCGGGAGTGATGGTACTGGCTGACGTGGCAAGAAAATATCCCATGACACAGGATCATCTGCATGAGGATTATATCATGTGGCTATCCATTTTGCGGGATTATGGGAAGGCATACGGAATCAATGAACCGATGTTAAAGTACCGGGTGATGAAGGGAACAAAATCGGCCAATAAGCTGAAATCGGCAAAAATGACCTTTGGGGTATATCGGTATATGGGGCTTAATCTTTTTTGGTCCTGCTGGTATTTTTGCTGTTATGCAGTAAAAGGTATTTTAAAATATCATTGAAAAATCTATGTTGTAAAAATTACCATAAAGTGATATAATATTGACGGTTTTGTAATTTGAATAAAATCAGTTTCATATAGTTGTAATAGATTGACAAATAAGGAGGACAACATATGTGTGGTATTGTTGGATATATTGGCAGTGAGCAGGCGGCACCAATACTGCTGGATGGTCTGGCAAAGCTGGAATATCGCGGTTATGATTCTGCCGGTCTTGCCGTATATGACGGTAATGATATCGAAATTGTCAAGGCGAAGGGAAGACTTCAGGCGTTGAGGGATCTTACTGGAGACGGTAAGGGTCTTAAGGGTACGCTGGGAATCGGTCATACCAGGTGGGCTACACACGGAGAACCGTCTGTATCTAACGCACATCCTCATTTTAACAAGGATAAAACGATTACGGTTGTGCATAATGGTATTATCGAGAATTATCAGCCACTTAAGGAGAAGCTGGTGGCAAAGGGATATCTCTTTGTATCGGATACGGATACGGAGGTTGTAGCACATTTATTGGATTATTATTATAATGGTAATCCGCTGCAGGCGGTTGAAAAGGTTATGCATCGTGTGCAGGGTTCTTATGCACTGGGGGTTCTGTTTAAGGATTGTCCGGATAAGATGTATGCTGTTCGCAAGGATTCGCCTTTGATTGTGGGTGCTTCGGCTGAGGGCAATTTTATTGCTTCGGATGTTCCGGCAATTCTTAAATATACGAGAGAGGTATATTTTATTGAAAATCGTGAGATTTGTGAGCTGTCAAGAAATGGTATTTGCTTTTATAATGAGGACATGGAGGTTATCAGCAAAGAAACGAAGACCATTGAGTGGGATGTGGAGGCGGCCGAGAAGGGCGGCTATGAGCACTTTATGCTGAAGGAGATATACGAGCAACCCAAAGCTGTTTTGGATACCATTAGTCCGAGGATAAAGGATGACAGGATTGTTATTGATGAGCTGAATATGTCTGACGAGGATATCAAAAATCTTAAACGCATCTATATTATCGGGTGCGGCTCGGCATATCATGTGGGCGTTACCGGAAAATATGTGATTGAGAAGATAACAAGGATTCCTGTGGAGGTGGATTTGGCATCAGAATTCAGATACCGCAATCCAATTTTGGAAAAGGATTCCATGGTGATTATTATAAGCCAATCAGGAGAGACTGCTGATTCATTGGCAGCATTGCGCAAATCTCAGGAACTGGGTGTTAAGGTGCTGGGTGTTGTCAACGTGGTGGGTTCTACCATTGCAAGAGAGGCGGATAATGTATTATATACTTGGGCAGGACCGGAGATTTCCGTGGCTACGACTAAGGCATATAGTACTCAGCTGGCGGCACTTTATCTTCTGGCCATTCTGTTTGGTGATGTGAGAGGGATGATTTCCAAGGAGGAATATGGTGAATTAATTCATGAGCTTCAGTGTTTACCGGATAAGATACAGGAGATTTTGGGAGATAAGGAAAGGATACAATGGTTTGCCAGCAAATATGCTAATGCCAAAGACGTATTCTTTTTGGGAAGAGGAGCAGATTATGCTACGGCATTGGAGGGCTCGCTCAAATTAAAGGAAATATCCTATATTCATTCTGAGGCATATGCTGCAGGAGAGCTAAAACACGGAACCATTTCTCTGATTGAGGATAATGTATTGACGGTGGCTGTCGTGACACAGCCGGATCTGTATGAGAAAATGATTAGTAATATTGTAGAGGTACGCACCCGTGGTGGTTATATCTTTACCTTGACCAATAAAGGGAATTGTGTAATGGAGGATACGTCTGATTTTACTGTATACATTCCGAAAACACATTCGTGCTTTACCCCTTCTCTCGCAGTTGTTCCGTTGCAGTTATTTGGGTATTATGTTTCTGTTGCAAAGGGCTTGGATGTGGATAAGCCAAGAAACCTTGCAAAATCAGTAACAGTAGAATAAGAGATTTGGAAATGTGCAGGAGGTTATTTCATGAGTGCATCACACAAGAAAAATAAAAGAAACAAACGGTTAGGTATGGTTCTGCTGATAGAAATACTGGTGTTTGTCGGCTTGATTTTGGGATATGTATGGTATTATGCAAATCATGCATTGGATCAGATTGTTGTAGACGACACGCCCAAAGAAGAAATTGATGTCAGCGAGGCAGTAACGGATACAATGCAGGAGAAGTATACAACGATAGCCCTGTTTGGACTGGATACCAGAGGCACCGTAGATATGACTAAAGCAGGTATGGCCCATAGTGATGCGGTAATTATTGCCTGTATTAATAACGAAACTAAAGAAGTGAAGCTTGCATCTGTTTACAGGGATTGCTTTTTGGAAATGGCTAATGCCTCTGCCGACACGCAGAAATTTACCCATGCATATTTTCTTGGAGGTCCAACCTGTTCTGTGGAGACGCTGAATAGGAATTTGGATTTGAATATTACCAATTATGTTTCTGTAGATTTTGAAGCATTGACCAGAGCAATTGATGCTTTGGGCGGAGTTACCATTAATGTAAAGAGTAATGAGCTGGAAAATCTTAACAAAAACCTGACGGAGCAAATCGAAGTGACAGGTATACAGTCAGACGGAGTATGGTCAGCTGGTGAGCAGACGTTAAACGGTTCTCAGGCAACGGCATATGCAAGAATCCGCAAGGTGGGAAATAATGACTTTGAGCGAACACAGCGTCAAAGAGCAGTTATCTCAGCAATGGTTGCTAAGGCAAAGCAGTCAAACCTGTCAACAATAAACAATATTATTGAGGAGGTATTTCCTCTGATTGCAACGAACATGTCCAAAAAGGATATGATCTCAATGGCAGCGAATGTTTTTAACTATGAATTAGGGGATAATACGGGATTTCCACTGGCAAATGAAACGCCGACTGTCGGTTCAAAGGGAAGTGTAGTGGTTCCGGCAGACCTGCTCAGCAATGTTAAGCATCTGCATAAATTTTTATATCCGGATGACACGGACTATATTCCGTCTTCAACAGTAGAGAATATTAGTGCGAGAATTTCGTCAGAGACCGGAATCTATGATGAGTTTACAGACGATAAATCAACAGAAGAACCGACACAGACAAATTCCCAATAAACGGAATTTGGTGGGGAAAACATATATAAAAGAATGACAGCCGTATAAAGGCTGCCATTCTTTTGTGCATAAGGAGGTATAAGTAATGTCAGAGAAGAAAGTAAAACAACGGTATATGATGTTAATGGCGGCAGTGATGCTAGTGTTGTTTTCTGTTTTGCCGGGTGCAGGCGGAGTGCAGGCTAAGGCGGCAACAGCAGTGGAGAAGAACGGTGCACTTAAGGTGTCGGGGACAAAGCTGGTGAGCCGGGATAGCGGACAGGAGGTTCAGCTGAGAGGAGTCAGTACCCATGGTATTAACTGGGATGTAGGATATCCGTATATTTCAGAGAAGGCATTTAAGACTTTGAGAGACAATTATGGTGTCAATGCCATCCGGCTGGCAATGTATACCACGGAGTACTATGGCTATTGTGATAAGGGAAGTGCTGCGGATTCTCAGGAAAAGGTGAAGGAAACGTTGAAAGGACGGATTGATGCTGGGGTGAAGGCAGCGACCAAATTGGGGATGTATGTCATTATTGACTGGCATGTTTTAAACGACCAGACACCGCTGAAATATCAGTCTCAGGCCAAAAAATTTTTTAAGGAGATATCCAACAAATATTCTGGCTATGACAATGTGCTTTACGAAATCTGTAATGAACCCAACGGAGGAACGAGTTGGACGGATATTAAGAAATATGCAGGGGAGATCATACCGGTAATTCGGTCTAATGACCCGGATGCCGTAATTATAGTGGGGACGCCTACCTGGTCACAGGATGTGGATATTGCCTCAAAATCACCGCTTTCATATGATAATGTAATGTATACCCTGCATTTTTATTCAGCAACCCATAAGTCGTCTTACCGGGATAAATTAAAGACAGCCTTAAACAATGGTCTTCCGGTTATGGTAACAGAATTTGGAGTGTCTGAGGCAAGCGGTGACGGTGCATTAAATACGGGAGAGGCAAAGCAGTGGCTGGATTTGCTGGACAGCAACGGAATTAGTTACTTTGCGTGGAGCCTCAGCAACAAAGCGGAATCTGCCTCTCTGTTAAAAAACGGAAGTACGAAAAAAAGCGGTTGGACGGATTCGGATTTGTCAAAAGCAGGAAAATGGGTTCTGGGACAGTATCGCAGCAGAAGCGGACAAAGTACCAGTCAGCTGGCAAAAGTGAAAGCTCTTTCTGTCAAAAATCAAAAGGGAAGAAAGGTTAAGGTTACTTTTAAGAAAACGGCTGGGGCATCTGGATATCAGATTACATATGCAGATAATAAGCGGTTTAAAAAGGCAAAACAGATACGTACCGAAAAAAATACTTATACACTAAAGAAGCTGAAGAAAGGGAAAACCTACTATATAAAAGTCAGAGCCTACTATTATATAGATGGTAAGGTCAAATATGGTACCTATAATACCGTTAAAAAGGTGAAGATTAAAAAGTAGGGTTGAATTGTGCGGGATGTAGTGATACAATGTATAAACCAACGAATTTCAATAAAGGATTGGAGTGTCAAGAATGAAAAAGAGTCCAAAGGTAAAACATTTAATTGTTGCTACAATGTTTGCGTTGTGTGGTATTGTCAGTACAGCTGTTCCGGTACAGGCAGATACGGTTATTGATGCACAACCACAGCAGCCGGATACACCTAGACCACCGGCAACTACCGAAACGTCTGAGACCACAGAGCAAACGGGACAAAATGAGCCGACTACAACTACAGTGGACAAGGGCTGGAATGAGGATAAAACATGCTATTACGTGAATGGAACAAAGGTAACAGGTATACAAAAGATACAGGACAAGCTATACTATTTTGATGGGAATGGTAATTTGATTAAGAAGACCGGACTAAAGAAGGTCAAGGGTACATACTATTATTTTAACAGCAACTATTCATTACGGACAGGTGTTGTTAAAATCAAAAAGAAATTATATTATTTCAAACAGACCGATGGATCCAGATATGAGG
>CAMWYM010000126.1 GCA_947178475.1 uncultured Clostridium sp.
AACACCAAATTATATAATTCCTCACTAATTTCATCCTCTTTAGATATTTCATATTCCTTCTTTGATGTTATATATTTCTCCATTGTTTGTATCCCTTCATTCTCTTTAAATCCGATATTTTACCACCAACATTATACATATTGTATACAATATAACAAATGATAATATATTTTTATATTCTCCCAAGCCCTTTATCTGCCTCTATAGGACATCGTTCTTTTACTGTTATAACATTAAAAATCCCATTTCAATCACCTGTCTCTTACTCTGCATTTGAAATACAATCTCATTTTTCCCAAAATCAAAATCATAGTAATATAGATTTCCAAATGGGATCTTCTGCAATACGGAATAGATATCAATTTTATTTCTTTTAAACATTCCATTTCATAATAGATTACATACCTGCATAAGGATTATTAACTTCACCCCCATACTCGCTTTCTGCCTCATTAATATTTGCCATTACATTTTCGTTATGAATATTCGTTTTGTTTTTCAAAATGTAATCAAATAAATTATCGAGTCCAAGTCTTGGAATTATGCACAAAATATAATCCATTATTTCTTCATCGTCAAAATCTATGATTGATTTTAGATATCTTTCCAGCTGATGTTTTATCTCTTGATCCAACAATTCATATGTATGCCATTGTCTATCCGACAACTCAAGCAGCTCATTTAAAATATAATAAATATCAAAAGCATCTGTACTATTGCAATAGCAAATTAAAAATTCAATAAAATATTCCTTTAGCTTAACGCATTCTATTGAATCAGGCAGTTCATGGAATCTAGTCATTTCAATCTCCCCGTTCCTTCATATAAACTTAATGTACACTCGTTTCCATATAACTGGTATACTAAAAACATTCCAAATTTAGTTTTCTTCTTTCCACCCGCGCTCCCTTAAATTTATACCAAGGCAATGGTATAAATTTACAGGAATGCGGGATTAAAGTAATTTTAGTACATCCTAAAATACACTTCACACATCCCTGAAATATCTGCTATTCCATTGTAACAGGCTTCCAATACTTCTTTTTGATTTCTACACAATGGTAAATCCTCACAATATGTATCATACCACATTGCAATTTTAAAGCCATTCTTTAATAGTTCATTCAAAATTATATAAAAATTAGTTTTTTCAAAAGCAGTACCTCTATTTATCTCTTCTTGTGCTTCTGTCAAATAAAAATCTATGTCTTTTCCTTCAATAGTAATTGTCCATATTTGATTGGTATCACTCCATATTTTAGATACCTGATTTCGCAAAAAATCATCCAACTCAATAGCAACTATTCCGAATTTCAAATCACTTGGCTTATGTCCTTTGCAAATTATACATTCACTCATACTTTGCGCTCCTTTAATACATCCGTAATTTTTATCCTTTTATCTTTTTTATATATTCTTTAATTCTAAATGTGTTCGACTTTTTTAAATCATCTGGGTGAACTATTTTACTTGCTTTTTCATTTACAATATCCAATTTACTCCTTTTCCCCAAGTACATTTCCTCCAGCTGATTTGGAGTATAGTTAAAACAATATTTAATACCACTATTAAGTTCTTCAATGACTTCTTTCTCAAGCGTATCATCTGAATCATAGAAAAAATATATTAAATCAGGCTGTCCTCTTTCTATTGTTTTTTTGAATCAATAGTAATTGCTTCAAATGATACACTTTTATATGGCGCAAAAAACGCATCATTAACCACTATCTGAGCTAAACAATTTTGAAATGTCAAATCAAAAATCAATAGATTTTTTTCGTTTTTTACTATTTTGATAAAATCAACGTCATTTCTTAAAAAATTTTCTCCCCTTCTAATACTTTTTCTCTTATTTGTGTAAAATTATAGTTGCCCATTTTTACTTTTTTCCTTTCACCGCTATATTCATAATCTTAAGCAGCTCCTTTATGGTTGGAAATCCCTTTTTTACATTTAATCTACCATTTAGCAAATCTGGTCCAGCACTGCATGAAAGAAATTAGCCATTTATTTCAATACTTATTATTCATCATTAAATCAAAAAAGGCATTCAAATCATTGGCTACTTTCTTTGTTTCTTCAAACTCCGGCTCACGCCCTTCGACAATTGCTCCTTTTTCATTATATAAATCGATTGCAAAAAATGAATAACCATCCTTCACCGACATAACAATGGGTAAATATTTATCCCACCATGAAATTATCTCCTGCTGCCATTCAATATCTCCTTCCGCTGCTTCTAGACTAATCATTTCAAATTCATTCCATTTAAATGCACTACCGGATTCACTATTATAGTCACTCTCACATATAAACCACGTTTTTTCATCAGGAGACACAAGCTCCTCAACAACCTTTAAAAGCTCCTGATATTCATATGGAATGGAGGAATATCGTTCTTTAATTTCTTTATTAAAATTTAAAAATGAACTTTCCTTTTTTTTCACACTCCATCCACTATTTTCTGCCCATTCGATAAAATCATTAAGTTTTTTATTCATATTTATCCCCTTTATCTCGGAATTTTTTTGGGTGGTTGTCACCCTACCCAATTTTCCTGTCTCGGATTCAGACACTCCGTATTTCTCCTTTTCTATGTATTTCCAAATGAAATTTAACTTTTCTGAATAAAGCTCTATAAGCATGGTTGACTCTTTCCTGCGAATATGAAGGATATTACCATGAACAAGCAAAAGTATTATCATCGAGAACCAAACACAACCATTGAATCAGCACTTAAAAAGACAATCTATTTAAAGCAATCACCTTTGTTCTGGCAAAAGACTATCCTACCGTTTCTGAAAAATCAGAGTTTATCGCATTTCCAAAAAGCAGACGTTTTGGGTAAGGCTTCTTTCTGACGAAGAATTTACCCACGGATAATAATCTTAATTACTTTTTCCTGTTATCAAAAAATCGAATCCTTCACATACAATAAAATATATAAAATCATAGGTTTTCAATATTAAAAACCTATACTCTGTTTTCGATAATCCGTACTCCTCTAACCAGCTAGTATCAAACACCTCTACAAAATTACTCTCTAAATCCCATTCTTTCCAATTAAATATTTCATACTCTTCACAGCGATACAGCTTCACTCCATAAAAATTAATCGAAACTGAATACCATTTATAATCCTGCATTTCTGCTTTACAAAATCTGCTACTTATATGAGCATTTATCATTATATTTCCCAGCGATTGTTCAAATTCATCTACAATTATAGAATCTCTATATTTCAATATTCCTAATTCAATTTCTAAAGATTTATTTTTCAAATTATACACCTCTTTACTACTATATATTGGGATTTACACTTAACACTATGGTTAGGTGCTCTTCCATCCTTGGTCTAAGTTACAATGGAGCGATACAGGGTCTGAGGACACCTCCTTTGAACCATCACGTCCGTAATCAAAACCGCCAGTCAGCCCCTTGTTGTAACATTCAATTCAGCGAGTTGAAGCACTGTTCCATAGAACCTTCACTTCACCAAATAAAATACATCGGCAACGAGTAAACGATAGTCACTCACTATATCTTATTTTAGACCGGAGACACTGCTTATAAAAACTAATGCTATTAGAATTGATCTCTCTAAAAGGAAAGCACTATTGCCATCATGCACCCCTTTAGAGAAATCATCTGCATCTCCTTTAAACTTCCAGTAAGCTAAAAAACTAGCTACTTCTCTCAAAAGTCCAAAAAGTAAAATCTGTATCATCATATCATCTACCAGCAAATACTATCAACCAATCGCCAGATTCTTTGCTAACTCAGGTCTTTATGTCAGCGCAAAGCATCCTTGTTTGCCATACTCATTTTTAAACAAATCAAACTTTTGAAAATATTCAATTTAACTCTTGACTTTCTTAACAGGGTTCTATTTTAAATTAATACTCTTGCCTGCTGTAACAGTAGAAAATCTGTCTAATAAGTTTATTTCTAGTAACTCTTCTTCCGTTGCCCACCTTGAATTAATCTTAACTAATGCCTGTTTTGCCGCATAAAGCCTTCTATTATCCAATGAGAAAACTGTATATTCGCTAACACCTTGTATTTTTAATTTCGTTTGCACATCCTCTGGTAAATTTTTAAACTTTACTAATCTTATTGGTTCCATTTTTTCAGCATAAGATGGATCATTTTTTAAATGGACAGTTAACTCGCTTACCTTTCTTCCATCGCCAAAATTAGAACTTATAGTATCCTAACTATAACTTATATTTCTGGTATCCCTTAACTTTATTGAATTACTACCGCCCTCTAACAAACAATCATTATGCACCAGCACTCCAAGCCCTGACACATAGTAGGTATGGAAATCCTCTACTTCAAAGTTGTAAACAAGTACAGGTTCTTCTAAATACTTAAACCCTTTCTGTTTTACCGGAATCTCCCTTCCGTCTGCAAGCCTTAAGATATCTCCGCATTGTAACTCACCTGCAGATACAAAACCGGTTCCTTCCACATAGAATGGATGTTCCTCCGTTGTGATGATTTCCTCATCCTCTGCATAGACATGGACAAGCAGATATTTTTCATGGATGAAGGTCTGTACAACACGTTTGTATTCCTGTTCGCCGGTTTCCGGATTCTCTGCAAGAACATAATCACCCTCCCGGATGTCTTCAATGTTCTTTTCTCCATCCCTTGTTGCAACTATAGTTCCTGCTACAAAGCATCCAACACCACTATACCGCAGATTCTTTCCACATACCGCATCCGCTGTTTCTTTGCTGGTTGTATTGAAACGGATTTCTGCCGCCTTTGCAAAAAGAGCTTTCGATGCAGATGCCGCCGTCACATATAACTTTTGTGCCGAACGGATGACATTCCCCACGTTTTTTAACGTCTTTGCAATCCGGGTGCCGTTTCGGACTACACCCACCGCATCACCAATGCCGGGGATTGCACACACGAGGGATATTGCTCCCTATACATAATCTCCCTCTTTAAAATAGATGGCCGCATTTACCACATCACACACTGCCGCCAGCACAACACCGGCAGGCCCGGCAAAATTCAAAGCAAAACCTGCAAACGCAAGCCAGTCATGAATGGACAAATTATCCAAGAGGCTCTTCCACAGATTGGTATTCTCTCCGCACAATCCAAACGGGTCAACCATGCTCACCGGATTTCCTTCACAGTATGCATACCTGTTTAAGCTCTGGCTGCTTCCGATATCACCCACCTTGATGTCCTGGTTGATGAAACGCTTGATATCCGGATTATAATATCTTGCCCTCATATAGCAAATACTGTTTTGCTCTGCCGTTACTCATTAATTTCCATTAAACAGGAATTGCATAGTATCTTTTTAATTAAGGGATTGAATTCTTAAAGCTATTCTTCACCAAACTTTCCATTTTCCAAATCAACATATAAATCAAGCTCTAAACATGGATTATCCATATTATCCTTTAAATAATTTATTAGTGATTGTGTCGAATCCATTCTGTCTAATTCTTCATACTCAGAACCATACCAAAATATCATTATTTCTGACTTTTGACTTATTTCGTTAATCTTGTCCAAATTACAACTCAATTGGTCTACCATATCATGAATCTTATCAATAACCCATATATTGTCAATATTTTCATCTTGCATATATTTATCGACGACTTTGTTGTATAACGCTCTATTCTGTACAACATCATCTAATCTAGAACCATACAGGGACAATTTTTCTTTTGACTTACATATCAAAAATTGACTCATATTAGTATCCTCCCTTATCCTTTTTTCCAAAGCGTATTCTTAAACTTCCATTCCGCATTGATTTATCTGCATAATTAATATCAGCAGCAGAAGTTTCGATATCTAATCGTTTTGAACTTCCTATACCAGTTACAGGGTCAACATTAATTTGAATGGCGGGTGTCCTGTTTCCTTGCGATGTATCTCACTTGGTCGGCGGAATCTAAGACTCGTTTGCAATTCAACAATATTATTCTTTTTAGGATACACATCTATCCATAAAGGAAAATATGGCTCAAGACCCGAAAATAGCTCTATAGTTTCCTCTAAATTCAACAGCCTTCCTTTCAAGTTCGTCTCTGTAAATAAAGTCAATCTCATGTAATCGTCTGTAGAATTATGCTTTTTCCCCTCTTCACAAATAGGAATAATTATATATTTTACTTCTTCCCCATTTACATCTACTTCAGATAAAGTGCACAACAAATTTTCTTTAAATATCTTTCTATCCATTTATTCTCCTCATATTATTATAGTAGTAATGTTTATAGTCCCTCTCCAAGGACTGTATGCTATTCTACCTAAGATACTGTAGATTGTTTTGTTTCTCCTACCACTTGATGGTTTTTGGAAGGCTACAACCACAGTCTCTTTGTATATTTGTTAATCAATTAGATACCGCATGACGTTTATTTAGAACGGGGTTATCATCACAAAGAATATCACCCTCAACTTACCAATCAGGACAGTTGGATAACTGCTGTTCCCACATAGAGAAACGAGGTTCCAGATATCTTAGATACGCTCTTTATAATGCCACAAAATATATCTGCCATTGGGAATCCACCTTTTCCGCTTATCTCTCTAGCATCATAGGTATACTCGATTGTTCCCAGACCGTCCGCCACCGTCTTTAAGCGGTTTAAGCTGTCATAGGTATAGGCAGTCTTCTCCCCTGCACTGTCGGTCATTTCCTTCAGCAGGAGCGCACTGTTATACTGGTACTCCACCTTATTCCCGATGGCATTCGTCTCGGCTGCCACAAGCCCCTGTTCATTGTAGGCATAGATGTAGGATGCCGCACCCTTTTTTGCATTCTGGTTCGGGTCCTTTAACGAGGATATCCTTCCCAGTCCGTCAAATACCACAGAGCTTACCCCCTGCTCTGCATCCGTTACCTGTGTGTTCCTTCCAAGGGCATCATAGGCATAGGCAGTCTCCCTCACCTCTCCGGTAAAGACATACAGGCCGCCCTTCCCGGCATTGCCCTTCTTCCCTGTCTTCACCGTTTCGATCTGCCCTAAGCTGTTATAGACATTCTCGGTCAGCATCCCCTTGGCATCCACGGTCTGGAGGATTCTCCCTTCCGTGTCATAGATGGTTTCCGAGAGCACGGCTCCATCTCCGTTTGTAATCCTTACCGGACGTCCGGCACTGTCATAGGTGGTAATGAGCTTTCCGCCGTTTACCGCATCCGTCTCTGTTACCGTATGGGTCTTGATGTTATAGGCGGTATAGGTCAGCGGGATGTTTGCGGATTTGTCCTTTTCCGGTTCCCATATGCCGGTCTCCACTACACGGTTTAAGGCATCGTATTTGCATAGGTTGATGAAATTTTAAGAAATATAACGTTTCATTCTTTGTCATTTATCAAACCCTCCCTTTTTATGCAAATCCCTATAAACCAATTCTCTCAACTGATTTATTGATGTCAATTTTTCTGTATTACTATATATCAGCGCATCACCGTTACTAGTAAAAATCATAAAATCATACGATCCATCCTCCACCATAGAAATTGAAATTATTTCATTATTACACCTAACCATAAATTCAATTTTACAAGTTCCATATTCAAATATATCAATAATTTGAAGATTACAATCTACTAAAATATTCTCTATTATTTCTTTTGCAGATAGTAGCATATTACTCGCCTCCCCTCTTAGTATACACATGTTCTATATTTGTACCTATCGGTTCTGGAAGTGATGTTCCGCGCATTTCAGCAAGCTTCAATTGTGTTTTATTCTTAGATTTAACCAACCACCATCCTAGCTCTGTATTTTTTTCCATCAATATAGACTCATCAACATCAAATTCTACATAATAATCGCCTACATTAGCTTGCTTGATATATCCTTGTTTTCCTTTACGAAGTACATTTGTCCGTGGTATTTCTCCTGTCTTTACAAAATTCTCATACTCTGCCTTTGACATCCATTGTCCAACTCTAGTTGTATTACTATCACCCTTATAAAACGGATTAATAGCAAACCCTCTATTCCGGCTCATATGTCCTGAACTAGAAGTTCCTAATCCCTTTGCTATCCAGTTTTTCAAATCCTCAGCTTTTTCCTTAACCGCAGTCTTAAACCTCGG
>CAMWYM010000127.1 GCA_947178475.1 uncultured Clostridium sp.
ATATAATAGTTTCCACCCCCCATAGCATACTTTATGTAATAGTTGGAAATATTTGATATGAGTGCTATAAATCTAATAACAGAATGGAGATTAAAATGATTCAGATTCTTAACCATAAGCTTTCTCTTCCCATTATTCAAGGTGGAATGGGAGTTGGTGTATCACTTGGAAATCTTGCCGGCAGTGTAGCCGCCTGCGGAGGGATGGGCGTAATCAGTACGGTAAATGCAGGCTATCGGGAAACGGATTTTGACGAGCATCCTTTGGAGGCAAATCTTCGTGCTTTAAAACAGGAAATTTTCAAAGCACGCTCACTCTCACAAGGAAACGGAATGCTCGCCATTAATGCCATGGTTGCAGTTAATCATTATGAGGAGACCGTGACTGCTGCAATCAAAGCCGGAATACAGGCTGTCATCTCCGGAGCGGGGCTTCCCATGACACTTCCCAAGCTTACCAAAGGAACCGGTGTTGCCGCAGCACCTATTGTATCCAGTGGAAAGGCCGCATCCGTAATATGCCGTACATGGGACCGCAAATATCAGGTCATTCCCGATTTCATGATTATCGAAGGTCCCAGAGCCGGTGGTCATTTAGGATTTTCCAGAGACGAGCTTTTAAGTGATACTGCTATGGATACAGAGGAGATTTTACGCGCTGTTTTAACTGCAATTGCACCATTTGAAATAAAATACAACAAAAAAATACCTGTATTTGTAGCCGGCGGTGTATTCAACGGAGCAGACATGGCAAAAATGACCGTTTTAGGGGCCTCCGGTGTACAGATTGCTACCCGGTTTATTGCTACCAAAGAATGTGATGCCAGTGAAGGATATAAACAAAGAATCGTCGCTGCAAGATTAGAAGATGCCATCATTGTAAAAAGTCCCGTGGGAATGCCTGGACGTGCGCTTAACAGTCCCTTATTAAAACGCCTGGATACAGGAGAAAAACTACCTGCGATGCGCTGCAATCTCTGCTTAAAAGCCTGCCCACACGGAGAAGCAACACCTTACTGCATCAGCCGTGCTCTAATCGAGGCTGTAAAAGGAAACTGGGAAGATGGATTATTTTTCTGTGGTTCCAATGTAGGACGAATCAACCAGATCACAACCGTAAAAGATTTAATGACCGAAATCACAACAGAATGGAAGGAAGCAATAATACCGGATGCAATGTAGAAATTAACTATGTTATGTCAAATTCACTAGGATTTGGCGGACACACCTTCATCAAAATAACTGGTAATGATTCTTTCATCCCTTGCGACAATACAGTCTGCACGTTTCACACATGTGCCTCCTGTTTCTAACGTATCTCTCTGTTCTCCATTATTATCCGATATTCTTCTTTCTGCATTTGATGTTTTTTGGCACCACTATCTTTATGCTGATAATTTTTTCTCCTGTATTCTTTTTCCATTCCCCTATCCCCCTCTTGATAAAATAATGCTTCTGATGGCGTATCCGGTCTATTCGCACAAAATGGACAGTCCGGATCGCCACAGGACTTATCAATCCATCTGTCACAATATACACAACATACCGCATCATACCTGTGAAAAAAGAATGTTTGCTTTTTATCACATTCCGGACATACATAATCCAGCCATGACCCAAAAGCATTCCACTTTCTCATATTTTTTCTGTATCTTTGATACCTCTTACCATTTTTCATTATCTTCACCTACACCCCATAATGTATCATATATTTATTCTCGGTAATTGCCTCCCGAACCAAATCAGCAAGTTCCACAAGACTATCATCCCAATAGATACGTTTATCCTCTGCTATAATTTTCAACAATACCGGCAGCGATTCTGGTGGAATCAAGGTAATACCCCATCTGGAAAGTGCCCACTGTGGCTGCTCCAAACTCATATTATAAGTCCGAATCATTAAAAGCCGCTTCCACCAGTCATCTATGTATTCATCATCATCTATTGCTACACAATGATATTTTTCCGGTTCATATGTTGTATATTTCTGATTTGGTTGAAAGTCGTTTATAATTCCGAATTCTGTTTTTATCATACATCTCACCCAATCCTGCGTCTTCTATAATTTCAAAACATACTTCATTGCCGGACCCTGCACCTGCTCTGTTTCGATAATTGCCATATTCGTAAATACCATAATAGAAGCTCTTCCAAGCCCAATCACACAGTCAAATAAATCCTTTACTTTTATCATAGTCCGGTCAATCTCTTCATCAGAAGAAATTACATAACATCTCTGTTCATCCGTATTTTTTTCTATCAAATTTTTCAAATCACTCCATAAAATATCATTTCCACTATATATGATTTTTCTTTTATCAATATATTTTATCGCACCATGATCAAAACGAGAAATTGCCCTCTGACGTCTGCTTTCATTTAATAGTTCAAACTGCAGACGTTCGCGTTTATTCTTTACAATGAAATGATGTGTAAAAAATTGCTCATAGTCAAAATCCATCTGTCAGCTTCTCCTTCCCGTTTTCTAATATTGTCTGGTATTCTTTCTTATTGAATTATACCTCTATCAGATAAACTGTAGGTGATTGACTCTTTTTGTGAAATCCCACAACACATATCTGATTATCGCTTGCAATGATTCCGCTCTCGTCTGTCAGCATGCCGTCTAATTGCAGTTCATCCATAACCTTCCCTGCAAACGGGTCTACAAGTACTAACTGCCCCTTATCTCCTCTACAAACGATATAGTCTCTAACCCATACATATCTTGTCGTTCCCAATGTTCTAAGTGCAATTTTCCGGATTCCGCTTTGCAAATCATAGCAATAAAGACCGCCTCCCATACCAGCAGTTCCGAAAATGACACAGCCATTTTTTACTTCAAAGGGTGTATACCGGTATCCCTGATGTTTTTCCTCCCACAGCACTTCACCATCTGGTGATAAACACTGATATTTTCTACTACTCTTGTAATGCATGACCACATCCGATAAGGCAGCATCCTTTTCCTCACAGATTGGTTGTCTACATTGATACCGAAAGGCAATTTCATCCGGCAGAGAAACTTTTCTCATTCCATCATCCAAATCCAGAAAAATGTTACACACCCTGCGATCTGGAAATGCCTCAGTTGGTTCATCTGAATTACCACAGCTCAATAGCACATGATTCTGAAATTCAAATAGTCTCCATCGATATGGCAGTGCATAATCCAATGCATCTTTTACATGTAACATCTGACTGTTCTGTCCACCCTTTTCAATCTTAATCGTTCTGATTCCGTTTTTCCCATCATTATATGCATAATAAATACTGCCATCTCTCATATAGGGCACTGAAGCATAATCTACCGGCCATACTTTTTCTAAGTTGAAATCATATTGATATAATAATCTCATCCTTTTCTCCTAATACCGTGCAAGAATCAGTCGAACCTTTTCTCCCAATAACTCTCTAATTTTAATAAGCTCTTTCTCACTGAATTTCCTTTCCAGATTTGCAATGGTGATTTCCATTCTTGCATATCCACAGGGCAAGTAATACTCCAAATCATTCAAGGAACTGTCACGACCACAGCAGGGTAATTTTACAGACAAATCAGAAAATTCTTTCTCTGCCGCTGTCTCCATAACCTCTCCCCACCAGTCAAATGATATATCCTCCCCACAATCAGGACATTTGATTTCTTCCAGTTCTCCTCCACAATCCACAAATTGCGTTGTTTCAAAAACCTCTGCTTCAATCTGACAATCCGGTACAATTTCCTTGATATATACTATTGTAGCCTGAATCTGCTCCTCATCTGCAATATAATCATATTTGACCGGTATAATCTTCGTAATAATATCTGCCATTTTATCCCTCCCTTTATGTACTTCATAGAAATGAGCAAAACTAGCACTTCACATAAACTCTTTCTTCTCCATCCATCTCTCATATTCTGCTCTTCTTATCTGATGCCGCTTCGCCCCAATAGAATGCCTCTGATACTTTTTCCGTCTGCTATCCTTCAATGTCCCTATATCCCTGCTACCATTTTCCTCATATTCTTTCACAATTGCTTCCATCGGTGTATCCGGTCTTTCTGCACAATAGGGGCAATTTTCATCCCCACATTTTTCACTAAACCAGCAGTCACACTCCACACAGACAACCGAGTCATATACATAAAAAAACAATAGTGAATAATTTCCACAAAACGGACATTTTTTTGATATCCAATTCCCAGCCTTCAGCCATCTTCTGTCTCTTTGATATTCTTGATTATTCGTTTTCTTTGACATATTTTCACCTACAAATTATATTAAATACGTAGCAGCAAGCCTCTATAAATAGTATCACACCACACATTTTAATACCATAACAACTTTACAAAAATTCATCTCTCTGTATTTACTGTGATGCAGTTAATATTTCCTATCTCCATCTTTCATTTATAATTTTAATTGCTAGTTGACTAACAGTATTGATTTTGCTATAATTATTATAGGAAGGAGGGAAATGTACGGTTTATACAAACCAGAGGAATTGAAAATGAACACAATAACACATTTTTACTATGGAAAGGAGTCCTTAGATGAAAAAATTATTTGTCTTAGTATTGAGTTTAATCATTGTAGCCCCTTTATTTACCGGTAACAGAGCAGCTGTTCATGCCGAATCTTATGATTTTAATCCAACCAAATCCGGATATGTTGCCGACTCGCATGGTGCAAGCAAAAACGGGGGAGCGGCTTATGAAAATTGTGCATATTTTACCCCTACCTATTTTTCCAAAAAGGGAACTGTCCGTGCGTATGTTGCCGGCGGCAACAATGTTAAGACAGAAACTGTAGACTTAAACTATGGAAGCGAAAATACCACCTATGCAAGATACTATACTTCCACGTCTAACGCTGGTGGAACCTATTATTTATATGGCAAAGTAACAAGCATTTCCAGCGGGACAAGCATGAGGGCGAAAGGACGGTTTACACCATGAGATTAGGAAACTGCTATGTAGTTTTATGCTTGTTCTCTTTTCTTATGCTGACCGGCTGTGAAGCAGCCGGTCAGCATAAGAAGGTCCAGGAAACAGCCGGACAGGAAACTATTGAAGATGCTTGGAGCATAGAGGCTCCCGAACAATACCAATATGAATCAGATACACTGACAATGGATTTTGAAATGAGTATTCCGACATCTGTATCACGGTACAAGGTCAATGCCAAAACCATTGACTTCTCTTCCTATGCAGAAAAGCTTCTGGCTAACGTGATGCCCGATACGGAATATGAATACCGTGAATCCGACTCCTTTGATATGGACGGAAATGATATTTTATTTAAAAGCTGGAGTAAGGAATTACCGGAAGCCTATTGGATTCAAATGCAAACAAACGGATTATTTTTAGAATGTGTTATCAATCCATACAACGATATGGGAGATACCAGAATGAATAATGCCTTAAGATTATATAATGATGACTACTATTCCTCTTATCCTGAAAATATCAGAAATAACGAAAGCGCATTTATTGGTAAAACATTTGATTTTGGCTCTCCTCAGGACGGAATCCATTCTTTATTCAGTTCACTGGAAGCTGCCGGAATAGAGACTAACGGAGACCTTTCTTATGTTTATTACGGCATAGATGCCCAGACCGCAGAACAGGAATGGTACGCAGAAGACCCCTATGGCAATCCGATTGACTCACCTGATTTTTCTGACTTTGCTGACCGGTATTATATTCTGGCAAGACAAAGCTACAAGGATTTGCCAGTTCTGTATTATACCTTTTCCCCCAGAATATTGGATACATCCCCCTCAACTATGATACACTTTATCTTTTCGGAAAGCGGATTAGACAGCTTTATGATAGAGAAAATGTTTACCTTTGAAAAAACAGATGAGCTTTGGGATGGATTAATTGATTTTAATCGGGTAGCAGAAACTGTACAGGCTAACTATGAAAACATTCTGCTCAGCAGCCATTATCGAATTGAAAAGGCCGGACTCTATTATTATGCCAGCCGCAAAGACGATAGTCAGGAATATGAACTGATTCCGGCATGGGTATTTCAGGTAGATGAATATTCTGCCTCCGGTCAGTATATCGGAACACAGCCATGCATCATTGATGCTGTCACCGGATTGGAAATGGAGTATAAAAAATGAAAATAGCAGGATGCATTCACGTTGAACTAAAAAGATTATTCTGTTCCAGAAGGACATGGGCTGTATTTGTATTTATGACAATATTAACCCTGCTCTGTTTTGTTTCGGTAGGGGATTTCAAAATGGGAGGAACTGCACTACATGTTGTGGTTAATGCAATTTCCGATTTCCTTTACCTATTTGTTTTTGTCATGGCATTTTTCCTATACGGAGATACGCTTATCAGTGATTTTGAGCATCATTATATCCGGCAGTTGATGTGCAGGGTAAGCCTGAGGATATATGTCGGTGTCCGCACCCTGACTGCCTATATCATATCCGTATTTTCTGTTGCCCTGTCACTGTGGCTGGCTTCCATTATACTCGGCCGCTTTAAACCATGGGAGCAGGAGGGGAATATGAATTATCTGCAACAAACGGTACTGGCAAGCCTTTACTCGTCCAACCATCATCTCACCTATGTCTTTATCATGGGACTTGTCTGGGGAATGTTAACCGGTATGCTGGTGATGTTTGGAATGCTGCTTTCCGTGTTTATTCAGGACCGGACAATCAGTGCAATATCAACGGTTCTGTTTTCTATGGTGCTGCAATATCTGTGGAATATTATTGATGCCAAGGGCGTAACCTTTTTGACGTATTATTACACACCAGAGTGGTTTATAAGCTGGGGCTCCGGGTGGCTGGTAAAATGTAGTGCTGTATCATTGCTTTTTATGGGCTTATGCACCTGTGGAATCTACCTTCGTATTAAGAGGAGACTGGAATATGAATAAATTACCAAAGGATATAAAGCATAGTATAATTGAGAACCTGCGACTGCAGCTTAATGCCAAAGGATTAACGATTGTATTGGTTCTCTGCTTTATGATGAAATATAACTTAGACAGTGTATTACAGTTTGCGAAGGTAACTGACCACAAGATTGTGGCAGCAATGCTCCCTTATTTGCATTCAAATACCATTTACAGTATGATTGTTGGACTGATGATACTTTACTATTTTTCGGAAATCCCGTTTATTGACGAGCATACCAGCTATACGCTGCTAAGGTTAGGCAGGAGGAGATGGCTGTTTCAAAAATTCGGTCAGATTATCAGCGGCTCCATTTTCTTTATGCTAGTCGAGCTGGTCTGCAGCATATTAATCGGCCTGCCACATATTACCTTATCTACAAAATGGGGACCGGTATGGAATACGATTACCCTGACCAATAATCTGGAAGACGTTTACCTGTCCAGAAATATTTTGATTGCATTCAGCCCCATTACAGCGAGCCTAAGGGTGGTCATTATGGGAATACTGATTTCAATAATGCTGGCATTTTGCCTATATACACTGAGTTTATTCTTTCCAAAGAAAGCGGCATTGATTGCCTGTGCCGTTATAGCGGACGGTCCGATTCTGGCTGCTAATTGCGGTCTTCCCTCAGCCTATTATTGGAGTCCCGTATCCTGGATAGGTATTGTAGAGCATAATAATATGTATATTTATAAAGGGCCGGACATCCCTTATATGATTATCTTTATTATAG
>CAMWYM010000128.1 GCA_947178475.1 uncultured Clostridium sp.
AGCGTAGATACTTGTATATACATTTGGCGACTATTGCAACAAACGAAGTTTCTCCAAAAATTGGTGACATATGTTATACTAGACACATAATTTTTTTGTAGATGAATTTGCAATACATACATATAATAAAATAGAAAACTATGGGGAGAATACCATGAGCAAACAATTTAATGAGGCATTACCCGACATTGTAAATGCCATTACACACAACTACAAAGATTCCGATTTGCTTTTAGGCAAATCAGAAAAACAACTTCCAAGCCGAGGCATAATTATTGATATCATCAATGATTTAAAGCAGCTTATGTTTCCCGGCTATTTCAGTTCCGAGCATGTCGACATCAACAATGCAGAATATTACACCGGACAGCTTCTGGCTAATCTACATTGCAAAATGAAAAAACAGACCGCTCTGGCACTTGCCTATGACAGGAAAGAATCCGTTACCGCTAATACCCCTCAAATCCAAAGGGAAGCCGAGGAAATCTGCTGCGCTTTTCTGGAAAAACTTCCAAAAATTCAGGAAATGCTGCTTTTGGATGTACAGGCCGGCTATGACGGTGACCCTGCTGCCAGCAGCAGAGAACAGATTATTTTTTCCTATCCGGGATTTTATGCTGTATTTGTCTACCGAATTGCCCATGAGCTTTATGAGATGAAGGTTCCGTTTATCCCTCGTATTATGACGGAGCACGCCCACGGCAAAACCGGTATTGATATCAACTCCGGCGCTACCATAGGCAAATATTTTTTCATGGACCACGGAACCGGTATTGTAATCGGTGAGACCACTATTATCGGCGACTATGTAAAGCTGTATCAGGGGGTTACTCTGGGTGCCCTAAGTACCCGCGGAGGCCAGCATCTTGCCGGAGTAAAGCGTCACCCTACCATTGAAGACCGGGTTACCATTTACTCTAACGCAACGATTTTAGGCGGTGAGACTGTAATCGGCAAGGATTCCGTAATCGGCGGCGGTGCATTTATCACCAGCTCCATTCCAGAGAAGACAAGAGTCTCTGTCAATCCACCGGATTTATCCATCAAAAATGACAGCATCCCGGATTTGTCGGCAACCAGCTATATATACGAAATTTAGAATTTGCCTTTTGTTACCGGCAAGTACCGCTTTGCGGTATGTCAATGAAACCAGCATAGGGCAGGAAGGAACATAGAAACAATGGTATTAGCATGTCAGAATATCTCCAAAGCCTACGGTATTACCGAGATATTAAACAATATTAGCTTTCATATAGAAGCCAAAGAAAAAATTGCAATTGTCGGCATCAACGGTGCCGGCAAATCTACATTGTTAAAGATTATTATGGGAGAGGAAGAGGCTGACGACGGACAGGTGGTTATCGGCAAGGATGTGACTGTCGGCTATCTGGCACAGCATCAGGATTCCCACTTTAGCCGAACCATTTATGAGGAACTACAGAGTGTAAAGCAGGATATTATCGATTTACAGGAGCAAATTAGGCAGCTTGAACAGGATATGAAGCATCTGACGGGAAATGAGCTTCAGGAGGCTCTGGATCGATATACGAGAATGAACCATACCTTTGAACAACAGGACGGTTATGCCTTTGAAAGCCAGATTACCGGTATACTGAAGGGCCTAGGATTTTCAGAAAATGAATTCAACCGTCCTATTTCCGAGCTTTCGGGGGGACAGAAAACCCGCGTCTCACTGGGCAGGCTGCTGCTCTCAAGACCGGATATAATTCTATTGGATGAGCCTACCAATCATTTGGACTTAAACAGTATCGCCTGGCTGGAAAGCTATCTGAAATCCTATGACGGTGCTGTCATCATTGTATCCCATGACCGATATTTCCTAGACAAAATCGTTACCAGAATTGTAGAACTGGAAAATACAGCGGGAACGGTTTATCACGGTAATTACAGTTACTATGCCAAAAAGCGTGAAGAGGTCCGGCTTTCCAAATATCGTGCCTATATGAATCAGCAGGCAGAGATTAAGCATCAGGAAGCTGTTATCACCAAGCTCAAACAGTTTAACCGGGAAAAATCCATTAAGCGGGCAGAAAGCAGGGAAAAAATGCTGGACAAGCTGGAACGATTGGAAAAGCCTCAGGCTGTACATGATGAAATGCGCCTCGCACTTACACCGGATATCGAGAGCGGTAATGACGTACTGCTGATAGATGACCTTTCCAAATCCTATGGAAACAATCTCCTTTTCTCTGGAATCCATATAGATATTAAACAAGGTGAGCATGTAGCATTAATCGGCAATAATGGAACGGGCAAGACTACCATCCTCAAAATTATTAACCAGCTGACCCCGAAGGACAGCGGCAAAATTGTTTTTGGCTCACAGGTACATATAGGCTACTACGACCAGGAGCATCAAGTACTTCACCCGGATAAAACGATTTTTGACGAACTCCATGATGCCTATCCGGATATGACTAACACCAAAATCCGAAACGTACTGGCTGCTTTTCTCTTCACAGGAGATGACGTTTTCAAGGAAATTCGCGACCTAAGCGGTGGCGAGCGAGGAAGAGTCAGTCTTGCAAAGCTTATGCTGTCCAACGCAAATTTCTTAATTTTGGACGAACCGACAAATCATTTAGATATCACCTCCAAAGAAATATTAGAAAGTGCACTGAAAAATTATACGGGAACTATTCTGTATGTATCTCATGACCGATATTTTATCAATCAGACTGCCACAAGAATTATAGATTTACATGCAGGAACCATCACCTCCTATATTGGCAATTATGATTACTATATAGAACAGCAGATGGTTTCCACTGCAATGGCAGAAGAAAAAAGCATGACAATCAAGGAGGAAACCGAGACCAAAAAGGACTGGAAACGCGCAAAAGAGGAGCAGGCAAAAGAGCGCAAACGACTAAACGATCTGAAAAAAATTGAGGACAGCATCGAGAAGTTAGAGAAACTTCTGTCTTCTCTTGATGAGGAAATCGCTCTCCCCGAAAACGCCACCGATGCGGCAAAGCTCACTGAACTCTCTCAACAACAGGAAAAAGCCAGAGAAGAATTGGAGATACTATATGAGCAGTGGGAATTACTATCTGACTAGCGAACCTGCCGCTATTGATCCTGCTGCAGATATTCCTCTAAAGTTATTCCCTGCTCTGTAATCTTTTTCGCTGCCTCCTTTCCCACATAGCGGAAATGCCATGATTCATAGGAAAATCCAGTTACCTCTTCTTTCTCCTTTGGGTATCTCAGAATAAAACCATACTTGTAACAGTTTTCCCTAAGCCAGATATTTTCTGCTGTAGACTCCTGAGTTTCATCCATTCTTTGATTGCTTACTGCCACAATATCCACAGCAAGACCTGTCTCATGCTCACTGTAATGGGACGGGGCAACAGTCAGCAAAGCATCTGCTCTTGCTTCCTTTTCATCCATTCCCGCTTTAATATTTTTTATAATTTCCGCCTCTAACAGCCGCTGCTGCTCCTCGGAGCTTCTATACCCACTGGCAACCAGAAAGGACAACCCCTTTTGCTCTTCCTCCCCATCAAACAGCATATTTCGCAGGTCTTTATAAATGACCGATGCAACCTGTTGTCCGTTTTTCAGCGTTGTCAGCGGCACTTCATAATCGGTTGGCAGATACTGCGACTTATTTACTAAAAGTGCAGATAATCCCTCTGACATTCCTTCCGTATTTTCTAAATCCTCTGTCTCCTGTGAAGACCATGAATCCTCAGACTCCCATTCGGCATCTGACACTAAACTGCGCTTATCCTCATTCTCCGTTTGCTCAGATGCCTGCTCAGATATTTCATGATTGGGATTTTCCTTTTTACGTCCGTCACACAAATCTCCTATCCCCTTTGCCGCTGCCAGAGAAATAACCCCCAACAGCAAAACAGCTGAAATAACCACAGACCAGGCCCATAGCCATCTAAGTCTTCTCAACAGTCTTCGCTTTCTTTTGCCATATATTCTACGTTTCAATTTGGTATGCCTCCTTTAATCAATGTACAGATACATCCTAAATCTGTTTTGTATCCTTTTATAAGAAAAGAAGCATCCTTTTTGTATCTTATCCGCCTTTTTATTTGCCGATGAGAATGTATTTAAGAAAATCAAAAATCGGACAAGATTTATGAGCCATAAGAAAAATTGTCGGATAGATCATCTTTCTCTGGCGTATATATCGGAAAAAAGGATTCTATCAGACGAAATACCGACACACACATCTTCTTGCTATTTTCCTCGATATTCGCCACATCCGCATTTAAGGTAACATAATAAGGCACCTTTATCCTTTCGTTTTCTGCCGTATAATAAAAGATAGCAAAATCTACAATATTACACTCGCTTAATACATAGGAAGAACCCAAATCGTCTGCAGCGTAGTAGCGTCTAAGCTGTTCTGCATATTGATCTGCCCAATACTCCAGCAGTCTGTCCCGGTCTACACCATAAGAATCCAACTCTTTTCTTCCTGTCTGTCCCTGGTTAACATGTTCGTTCTCTGCATACAAACCTTCCCGAAGCCTTTTCAGATAATCACTTACTCCTGTATTGGGCAAAGACAGTCCATAGATCATATAACTTTCTGCATCAATAAATATTTTAATCGGACTGCCATCAGAGGTAAGCTGCAATAACCATGCATTTACGGTTAGATTGGTATTTTCAGCATTGCAGATTGTATAATACTCAGCACTTTGAAAATCCAATGCATCTATATCTTCATTTTTTCCAAAAATCAGATTGGCCTCTCTCCATTTCTTAAGCTCCCCCTTCACTTTATTCAGCAAATCCGGTGCCTGCGCATTCAATTCTGACTCGGCTGTAATGGAAAACAACTGCGACATCCGCAAATCATTCGCACTCAGCACCTGCATTTTCTCTGCTGTTGACAAGGAAAACCGAACTTCGTCACTGGCAGCAATGTGCTTAGATGTCTGATATTGATTTAGGTTTCTGCTCTCAAAAACTGCAGCGATTGCTTCCGGCATATATTCCACCAGCAAAAAAAGCGCCACTGCAAGCACAATAATCCACACTGGACTTTTCATCCTGCCAATCCCTGCTCGCAAACCGGCAGCTCCCTCTTCGGTTCTCCCGCCGCTTAAATTCACATCCGAATTATTCCTTTGCCAGTCTTTCATCCGGTTCATCTTCCCATTCTTCTTCATTTGTTTTCATTTCCTCCTCATGTTCCTCCGGTACAGGCAGCACAACAGTTACCATGGTTCCTCTGCCTTCCTCACTCTCAATCTTCCATTCAGCATGATGCAGATTAACAATTTCATAACAGAGTGTCATTCCAAGTCCCGCCCCTCCTTCCTTTCGGGATCGAGACTTATCAATCATATAAAATGCCTGTGTAATATGGGAAAGCTCTTCCTTTGGCATCCCTTTTCCTTCATCAATAATAGATACCTCATAGCCCGCTTCTACATTTCTTCCCTTAATCCAGATTGTATCTCCAGCCTCCGATGCTTTTCTGGCATTGTCGGTAAGATTGGCAAACAGAGATATCAGTAAATCCTTTTCCCCATATATCTTTCCTTTTTCCACCTGCCGTTTGAGTCTCATATCTTTTTCTAATACTGCTATCTCCGCCAAATCAAAAACGCTCTCCAGCAAATAATTCGCATCAATAAAATGA
This sequence comes from uncultured Clostridium sp., assembly GCA_947178475.1. Lineage (GTDB taxonomy): Bacteria > Bacillota > Clostridia > Lachnospirales > Lachnospiraceae > CAG-590. The sequence goes on from CAMWYM010000128.1 coordinate 5,642, forward strand.
TATTCAAACTCCTGTTTTCTAAGAACAAAAAGCTCCATTAACCTCAATGAAAGTGCCTCTAAGCGCTTTCCTTGAGAATACACATATCCCGCTGCTTTTATCTTCTCCGGCGTAGAGAGCTCCATAGAACGAATCATATCGGCATAACCAATTATCGCAGTCAAAGGTGTTTTGAGCTCGTGGGCAAATGCAGAGGTAAAAGCCTCCTGATTTTTTGCGTGCATAGTAAGCTCTTCCATTTTTTCCATCAGACTATCTGCCATATAATTAAAATCCTTTGCCAGCATACTGATTTCATCTCTCCCGCTCTCGTCTGCCCGAATGCCATAATCCCCCTTTGCAAAGCGCCTTGTAATATGGGAAAGCTTTTGAATCCGAAATGTCAGCAGATAAGAAAGCAGTATTGAAACCAGTGCTGTTCCAATCAGCAGAATCACAATAATAATCCGATAAGCTCTTGTCATGGACTCTCTTTGCTCATAAACACTGCTAATATCGGAAACCGTTTCAATATAATAACTCGAATCAACAAACTGAATCACTACCTTACTTACACTTCGCAGCATATAACGATCCTGTTCTTTATATATCTCATATCCACTGACTGTTTCCTCTACATATTCCAGCAGCCCGGAGTCGGTTTCTTCCCCAGTCGGATAAATCATGTTCCCTTCCTCTCCCCACACCCTGAGCTCATTGCCCACCATCCGCTCACCAACAGACTGTGCTACCTCCCAAATAACATCGGGATGCTTTTCCAGATAAGAAACAGGCAATGCCTCCACCGTATTCTTAAAGGTAATGCTATACATTTCATTTTCTGTATTACGCATTTCCACCTCACGGTTATATGCAGAAGTAAATGTAGCGTGAATCATCCAAGTCCCGCATATACCAAAGGATAACATGATTAAGATAAAAATACTCAAAAAAACCTTCCCAAATAATCTCATGCCATACTCCTATACCTCAAGTCTATATCCCACCTTATATACAGCCTTAATCACATCTTCCCACTCCAGCTTTTTTCTAAGACGCTGGACATGTAAATCCACAGTTCTACTGTCACCCAGGTAACTGCTCTCCCATACATTTTCATATATTGTTTCCCGATAAAGGGCAATATTCTTATTTCTCACAAACAACAGCAGCAGCTCAAATTCCTTTAATGTCAGCATCACCTGTTCTCCATTTTTCATGACCACTCTGGAGGGGATATCAATTTCTACATCCAGCACACTGATCTTATCATCTGCTTTATGATATCTCCTTAATACTGTTTCTACTCTGGCTAATAGCTCCACTATCTCAAATGGCTTTGTGATATAATCATCTGCTCCCGCCTTAAGCCCTTTTACCCTGTCATTTAATTCTCCCATGGCCGTGATAAAAATAACAGGCATATCCAGCACTTTTATATAATCTAACAATTCATAACCGTTGATTCCGGGAAGCATAATATCAAGAAGAATCAGGTCAAAACGTTCCTGGCTTAAGATGTCTGCAGCAGTCACTCCGTCAAAAGCACATTCACAGTGATAACCTGCCTTTACCAGATTCATACGAATCAAATCAGAAATTGGTTCTTCATCTTCAACAATTAAAATCTTTATCATATCTATTTCCTTTCTAAATTCCTATTTATATGAATCACGCCTCGAACAGCGTGTTAAAGACGACCGTATCCGGGAAGGTATGTCATTCACGCTTCGTCCCCGCTTGCGCTCTATCTCGCACATAATGGTACTAAACTCATGAATGCCAAGGCATTCCTTCGTTAAGTACCAATGTACGAGATAGTCCTTCGCTTAGAATGACATACCTTCCTGAATACTTATTTTTTTCAGTAGTGTTCGAGGCTGTCTGACAAAGCAAAAGGTAAAAGTGAGTTTGGCTTTAGAAAGCTTATACCGGTTATGGAAGGCA
>CAMWYM010000129.1 GCA_947178475.1 uncultured Clostridium sp.
TTGATATTCTTCCCCATGCTGATGTACTCACTTTTTATTATTTTTAAATTCAAAAAAACCTATCCATATATAACTTCTTCATTATGTTTTGGGATTTTAGCAGGAACATTACTAATCCCAATATTTTTCTATGCCTATACATCTGTTGTTGGCAAAGATATTTTTATCTTAGATATTGGCATATTTATTTTGAGTATCATAATTGCATTTTTGCTTTCCTACAAACTCACATTATCTTGCAGGTTGGAGCCGTATACCTTTTTATTGTGTTTCTTAGTATGTGCTCTCTTTATCTGTTTTATATGGTTTACTTATCATCCTCCGTCAGCTAGAATCTTTGAAGATCCGACCCCAACAGCAAATGCAGCAAATGCAACACAGGCAGTCAACATTATCTCTATAATAATACAAAGATAAATTGTTTTTCATTTATTCATTGAAACGACTACTTCTCTGCTTTTTCATCAACACCACGCATTCCGTATGCAACGTCCCAACAAACTGGTCAATTGCACAGGCTCTCACCACATCATACCCTCTGACCTTTAAAAGCTCCAGATCTCTTACCAAACTGGTGGGCTTACAGGAAATATAAACCATTTCCTCCACGCCAAAAGCGATGATTTTTTCCAGCGCCTTCGGATGGATTCCGTCTCTTGGCGGGTCCAGTATAATAATGTCTGGTTTTTCTTCTATCTCATCGATTACCTTTAACACATCACCGGCAATAAATTCACAATTTGCAAGACCATTTAAAGCAGCATTTTCCTTTGCCGCTTCCACTGCCTCTTCCACAATCTCCACGCCAATCACTTTTTTCGCCACAGGAGCTAACATCTGGGCAATGGTTCCGGTTCCGCTGTAAAGGTCAAAGATTACCTTGTCTTTTGTCTCACCTACATAGGAGCGGGCAGCTTCGTAAAGCACCTCTGCTCCTCTGGAATTGGTCTGAAAAAAGGAAAAGGGTGAAATCCGAAAGGTCAGCCCCAATATCTTCTCATCAATATAAGCTTTACCATAGACAGTAACTATCTTTTCCGGAATGACTGCATCTGACAGACTGTCATTATAGGTATGCAAAATTCCTACAATAGCTCCATTGAGCTTCAATGCCAGCAGCTTATCCTTTAACTCCTCCAGATATAAGCTTTCCGCAAGCTCTTTGTCACCTAAATGTTCTCCTGTACTCTTACTCTGTGTGGTAGTCACCAGATTCACCAATATGTCCTTGCTGCATGCCGCCTGACGGACCACCAGATGCCGGAGCACACCTGTATGCTGCATTTTCTTATAAAAGGGTATCTCTTTTTCCGTATAAAAATCAAGGACAGTCCGCAGAATTTGATTGTAATCCCCATCTACAATCCTACAGTGATCCACTGTGACGATATCGTGAAAGCTGCCTTTTTTGTGCATGCCAAGTGCCAGCGGACCGTCTTTAAATTCGTCCCCGAAGGAAAACTCCATCTTATTGCGATATGCCTCCTGCACCGGACTTCCCTTAATGCCATCCCATTGATAAGAAGAATCATCCAGAACACTATCCAACAATGTCTTCACCTGAGCTTCCTTTAATGCAAGCTGATTCTCATAACTCATTGTCTGATAAGCACAACCCCCGCACTGTCCGAAGTGCGGGCAAGCTGGTGTTACATCCTCCATAGGAGATTTCTCCAACACCTGTAATAACCGACCCTCTCCGCCACCTTTACGAAGCTTCTTCACTACAAAGCTTACCCTTTGACCTTTTAATGCACCTTTTATACAAATCTCTCTGACTTTCTCGTCCTGTACTCTTACATATCCCTTGTTGGGAAAGGCATATCTCTCCACTATGCCTTCACAAATCTGACCTTTTTTCATATTATCCTGTCCTCAATTTGTAACCAATTTTGCTCTGCAAAATTGATTGCCTGCTTGCCCGCCATCACGAAGTGATTTTAATGCGGGCAATTCCCGTCTCATAAATATTTTCATAATCTACTTTACACTATCTTTTTCTTAATAAAATCCCTCGTAAAAATCCCGCAGGGAAGATTTCAATAGTCCCTGGGAATAGTGAAACTCTCCTTCTCTATCCACCTCAATCAACATAAAGGTGTGCTTTCTGCCATCCTGTCTGGGATAGGAAATGCTTCCGGGATTGAGTATTGTCACATCGTCTCCAATCTCCAGAAACGGCATATGGGTATGCCCATACATCACAATATCATATCCGTTTTCCCTCGCATACTGCCGCAGATGCTCCACTCCACCTCCCACATAGAAGCGGTGGCCATGAGTAATAAATACCTTTTTATCTGCAATCATAAAGGAATCTGTATCCGGCAGAGCAATATCATAATCATTATTGCCGGCAATCATATGGGTTTCACATTTGGCAAGTCCTCTGATGTATTCCGGTCCACGTTCAATATCTCCAAGATGAATAAACATATCTATGTTACCCACTTGCTCCAATACCTGCTTTACATCATCATTTTTTCCGTGAGAATCACTGATTACCAGTATCCGCAGTTCTTTTCTTTTATCCTTGTTCTCTTTATCTGGACTCTCTTTCGGCAAATCGATATTCGTTTTTGTCTTTGATTTATCTTTTTTCCCTTTTCCCTTATCTGAATCCCTCTTTATCAGTCCCCAGTCCTTCCGCTTTTCCTGACGATCCTCTCTGACCTTCTCTCTGGAGCCTTTTCTCATCAGTCCCCGCTCCTTTCTTCCCTCCTGGCGGTCCTCTCTGTTACTTTCTCCACTGATATTCTTTCTCATTAAACCTCTGTCCTATCCCTTTCCTGTCACTGCACTTACCCTTTAAGCTTCCTCTGCCTGGAGCTCCTCTTTTATCATCTCCAACGCCCTTCCCCGATGACTGATTTTATTTTTCTCCTCGGCAGAAAGCTCTGCCGTGGTCATCCCGTACTCAGGCAAAAAGAAAATCGGGTCATATCCAAAACCGTTTTCTCCCCTTGGCTCATAGCCGATAATCCCTTCTATGGTGCCACGCTTCGTCACCACTCGTCCATCAGGAAACGCCGCTGCGATAGCACAGACAAATCTGGCAGTGCGCTGCTCCTCCGGCACTCCCTCTAAATTCTCAATAATCTTTTGATTTTTTATCTCGTAAGAGGTTTCCTCTCCCATCCATCTTGCAGACATAATACCCGGCATCTTATCCATATAATCAACCTCTAATCCGGAGTCATCTGCCAGTACCAGACAGTTGGTGAGTTTGCTGATTGCCGTTGCCTTGATTACTGCATTCTCCTCAAAGGTCTTACCGTCCTCCACAATATCAGCAGTAATCCCCGCCTCCTTCATCGACAGGATTTCATAGTCCAAATCTCCCAAGATCATACGTATTTCTTTCATTTTCTTTTCATTCCCTGTAGCAAAAATCATCTTACTCATCCTTTGTCTCCTCTCCCCTCTGGCAGCTCCTCTGCCTTTCTTCGCGGTGGTTTTGGTCCCATATATTGATAGTAATAGGATTTAATCATTCCATTATAAATCTTTCTGTTTTTTGTTGCCTTTCTTCCCAAATATTTTTCTGCTTCTTCATAGGAGGTAATAATAAATTTTGACCAGGTATCCAAACGGTCAAAGCTTTTGCCGATATCCTTGTATAGCTTCGGCAATTCAGCCTTTTCTTCCATTCTTTCTCCATAAGGCGGGTTAGTGATAATAAACCCGTATTTCTTCGGATTAGACAGCTCTCGCATATCCCTCTGTTGAAAATGTATATAATCCCCTACTCCTGCAGCTCTGGCATTTTTCATGGCACACTTTATGATCCCGGCGTCTATATCATACCCCTGAATATTCATTTCTACATCTCGCAAAATCTGTTCTTCCGCTTCTGCTACAGCTTCATCCCAAATCCGCTCAGGTGCCAAATTATGCCATTTCTGTGCTGTAAATTCCCGGTGCATTCCCGGTGCAATGCACGCTCCAAGCATTGCCGCTTCTATAGGAAATGTCCCGCTTCCGCAAAAGGGGTCAACCAAAATCCGGTCCTTATTCCAAGGAGTCAGCATGATAAGTGCCGCTGCCAATGTCTCAGAAATAGGAGCCTTTCCCACAAGCTGGCGATAGCCTCTCTTATGTAGCGAGACTCCGGATGTATCCAGTGCAACAGTTACTATATCTTTAAAAATAAATACCCGTATTGGATAATCTGCACCACTTTCCTCAAACCAGCTTATATTATATTTTTGCTTCATTTTTTCTACTATTGCTTTTTTCACTATAGACTGAATGTCTGAACTACTGAAAAGCTTGGATTTATTAGTAGTTGCCTTAGTCACCCAAAATCTTCCGTCCCTCGGAAGATATTTCTCCCAGGAAAGCTTCTTTGTCTCCTCAAACAACTCATCAAAGGTTTCCGCCCTGAAGCTTCCCACCTTAATCATAATCCGTTCCGCTGTACGAATGAATACATTGGTCCTTGCAAGAGCCGACTTGTCACCTCTAAAAGTGACTCTGCCATCCTCTACCCCGACAATATCATATCCTAAATCTATAATTTCTCTCTTTAGTACTGCCTCCAGTCCAAAATGACATGGTGCGATAAATTCTATTTCCTCCATATGCTCTCCTTCTGTCTACTCTCCATAATCAGGTGGATTAACCCAGTGCCCACATCATGCACACCAGCCCTGCCAGTATAAATATAATGCCGGCTATGGAAAGCATTTTCCCCATTCCCTGTAACAGCTTCAGGAAGCTTCCGTCATCCTCACCCTGATAGTCCGGTGGAATATTGCCAGCGACATTTCTACCTGCCAGTATCAATGCCGCTCCCACCACCATAATGATCATTCCCAGTATTTTCATTACTGTTGCTCCTAATTCTTTTCTATGCTCAATTAGACTGTGTCAGATATGGCATCGGGTCCACCGCTTCACCGCCAATCCGGATTTCAAAATGAAGATGTGGCCCTGTACTTCGCCCTGTATTGCCGGATAATGCCACCTGCTGACCCTGGTCCACATACTGTCCCACACTGACAGACACCTCACTCAGATGTCCATACCGGGTACTGACACCGTCACCGTGATCAATAATGACACAGTTACCGTAACCACCAACCCATCCGGCAGTGACAACCTGCCCTCCTCTGGAAGCTCTCACCGTCGTACCGACAGGCACACCTACATCTGTTCCGGCGTGCAGACGTCCCCAGCGGTATCCAAAATTGGAGGTGATATTCCAGTTTGTAACCGGATACATATATGTAGGCTTGGATTTTGTTCCCCGCCGTACTACCTCTGCAATCGCTGCTACCTGTACATTTTCTGCCAGCTGTTCCCTGCCAGACTCAAGGTCGCCCTTATAGGTCACCAAATCCGTAACAATATGCCGCCCTGGCGTTCCCTCCTGTACAACCTCTGATTCTCCTATGTACATACTGTCATCATCCTCATAGACAATATCCTCATTATATTCTTCCTCATAGGTCTCCTGCTTTTCCACAAGAATCTGCACCGCCGCAGTAGGTACCGTTATATTTAGCCGGTCATCATAATAAATATCATCATCTGATTCAATATGTGGATTTAACTCCTTAATCTGCTCCACTGACATATTATTTTTCTCTGCAATAATAGACAGACAATCTCCCGGCTCCACCACATAAATACTGGGCTCATCATTTTCCTGTGTAACCTCCGCAAAAACAGTGTCCCTATCTTTAATAAATGTTGTATCCACGTATGTCTCCATCACCTGAATCGTATCCAGAAAGCCCACATACTTTACTCCGTCATCTGCCGCCTGAGCCGCCATTTCCTCAGAGATTTCAGGCGCTCCTTCACTGTCTCCCTCTTCCGGCTGCCCGCCTTCAGGCTGTTCATCACCAGCACTGCCGGCTTCATCAGCCTGCTCTTCATCACCAGTACTACCGTCCTCACCAGCCTGTCCTTCATCTCCAGTGTCCTCACCGGCAGTATCTTCATTTCCTTCAATTTCGGCACCGGTCAACAACACCGTCTGTCTTTCAGGAATCTGAAAAATACCACTGACAGTCTCTCCGTCAACCGTACTGTTCTTTTCTACCACATCCACTTCATACATCGTTACATTACGGCTGGCTGGCGGCTTCAATCCCACCTGAAATGCATCCTCCGAATCATACTTTCCCTGTGCCTGTTCCAAAACGGACACAAGCTCCTCCATACTTCCAAGAGTAACCGTATAATCATCAATACGCATCGTGTAGGCAAGCGACTTATTCTCATGTCCGTATTTCCCAAAGCTTTCCAAAATCGCATTGCTCAGATTCTCATCCCGCAGCACACGCATGCCCTTAACAGTCTCTCCATCCTTTTCCTTGTCAACCTCTCCATAGGTAACATCTATATTTAAGATTTTGATTCCCTCTGCATTGTAAGCAAGTCGGGCCTTTTTGTAGGCCTCCGCAGCCTCCTCCTCACTCTTGGCGAGAGCCACAATCTCACCATTGATCATAACCTTCACCTTCGGTCCAAAGGAAATACTGCTGATAGCAGAAACAATCGGATTCTCCTCCAGCTTCTGTCTTATCGATGTACTATCCGACAGATTTCCTGCTGCCGGCACAACCAGTATCACTGCCACAGCGCCATAAAGTGCCGCCCTATACCAGTTCCACTGCATACGGGTTTTAAATTTATATTTCTTCAATGTCTTTCCTCTTTTCTTACAGAATATCCAAAGCTTCCGAGCCCTTCACCCAGCGTAAAATACTGACCATGGGAATATGCCAGCAAATCAGCATCATTGATGTGAAATGCTCCCTTATCGTCCATATACTCATCTGATACCTGAACATTTACCACCTCTGCCAAAAACAGGTCATGGCTGCCAAGCTCTAATATCTGCTTCACTCTACACTCAATATTTACAGGACTTTCCATAATAATCGGAGCATTAATTTTCTCCGCCTCACCCTTTGTCAGTCCTGCTGCCTTAAACTTATCCTCATCTTTTCCGCTCTTAACACCACAGTAATCCGTCGCCCGTGCCAGCTTCTTCGTAGTCAGGTTCACTACAAATTCACCGCTCTCCTTAATCATCGGATAGGAATATCTCTCCTTTCTAACGGAAATGGACAGCATTGCCGGGTCGGAGCAAATCGTACCTGCCCATGCAACAGTCAGTACATTATCTTTTCCTTCCTTATCCCTGCAGCTTACCAAAACTGCCGGTACCGGATACAACATATTGCCCGGTTTCCATGATTGTTTCGCCATTATCATTCTCCTTTATCGCTGATTGCCTATTCTTCATGCACTTTGCTTCCTATTATACGATATTTTTGCAAAAATACCAATACCTGTTCCCATTTTGCTTTTATTGCATTTTTCTTCGTTACCATTCACCGTTTTTTCTACAGATAAATTCTTGTTATCTGCCACTTTTGATATTGTTTGCCATGAAATTTCTCCGCTTGTTCTATGTATCTGTATAATGTCCAAAACCGGAAATGTTCTGTCTCGGCTC
>CAMWYM010000130.1 GCA_947178475.1 uncultured Clostridium sp.
ACTGGCGACAGCGGATTACACAGAGGAGTTTGTGGATTATGATGCGATAAAGGAAGATTCGCCGGAGTTGAAGGAGCTTTTTGAAAATAAGCTGAATTATACAGATGCGGAATATGCGGAAATCCGGAACCAGCATATTGATGTAATACAGAAGCATACAGTTATGAGACATCCCAAAACAAGATATTTGTTTGTAAAGTGTAATATAACAAATAAAAGTGAAAGGCCGAACAATGTTTTGCTAGACCTATATACGTTTATTGTATCCGCAGATGGAAAAGATTCTATTTATCATGATAATTTGTGTTATTTTGATAAAGCAGTTAACATTAGTGATGATGACAGAGCTCATCGATTTTATGAGTATCCGTTTGATAAAAATGAAACATTGGAGTGTACTATAGGATTTGCAATAAAAGAAGAATATGGTCCGGATGAACAGTATTACGTAGGTGTTGTTCCGGCAGGGGCTGATTATGTTGACCCGGAGCATACAGAAAATATTGTTAAGGCAGATAAGATAGGGGATTGATAAAGTGAAGAAACCGGTAATTATTGTGGTATTATGTATAGCTTTTTTTTGGGGGGGCCGCATATATAGTACAAACCAGATAAAAGATAAGGTTGATTACTATGATATGCAGTCTGTTGTGGAAAATGATGGTATATCAATAAATCCGCTGGAATCACATCTGTACACGGTTAACGAGTATATAGAGAGGTTTCACATATCTATGGAGGATATAGGCGTAGAGGACATGGATAGCAGGATTATATGTATCTGTCTGGAGATGACAAACGGGACAGAGCGTGATATCTCATGGGATGAGATTATGGCAAGGACAGAATGTGGATTTGAAACACTGACCTGGATGAGTTCGGTTTCTCCATATACAGGAAGTAAGATAAATGTATTTACGGATGAAAGCTTTAAACCGAATGCCACACAGAAAATATGGTATGCCACCACGATAAACAGAGTCTGCTTCCGGCAGAAAACATGGGAAAATATGCAGGAAGAAAGCTTTTATTATGTACTGTCGTTATCTCCCAGGAAGATTAAAATCAGGTTAGAGATATGAGAGATTTGCAGTAGGAGGTTATATGAAGAAAGTGATTATATTTGAACTGAAAAGAGCCTTTCATGGCATAGGGATGAAAATCAGTTTATTGTTGGGAATGATGGTCTGTATTCTAGATTTATCACTATTCTATTTCCAGTATGGTGCACCTAATGGAATGATATTAATTCAGGCGTGGATTGGCACAGATTATCAATTCGCATATAACAGTCTGTTTTATGTATTGATGCCGATATTGGCATGCCTGCCATACGCAGGAAGCTATTTTACCGATATAGATAGCGGATATGAAAAAAATATCTGCATAAGGACATCAAGGTTAAGCTTTTTGATTGCAAAGGGAATTGTGGTATTTGTCTCAGCAGCCTTTGTTGTCATATTCCCTCTGGCGGTGGATTTTATTGCTGCTGCCGGTTTGTATCCGAATCATAGACCGGAAAAGTTATATTTTCTAACTGCAGGGATTATCGATTGTAATATGTTTTCGAGGCTGTTTAATCAGAATCCACTGTTATATGCTGTTTTGTTTATTCTGATAGATGGTATGTTTGCCGGACTAATGGGACTGATGTCTGTGTGTGTGTCAAAGTGGGTAAAAAGCCATTTTTCCGCAGTAATGATCCCGTTTGTGATTTATATATTAACAGGTGTTTTGCTCTTAAATGACAATGGGTACAGCTTGTCTGTGATGGAAATGATAAATCCGGCTCAGCGTGTTTTGGTAAGGGTTTACGAGATGATTCTGTTATATGTGGTTATTTTTTTTCTTAGTAGTTTTATTACATGGTTTTGGTCGAGGAAGAGGGATATTATATGAGTGAGATCGCAATTGAACATCTTAAAAAAGAAATAAAAGGTGTAAAGATATTAGATGATATTACAGTGACTCTGCGCGCTGGTACAATTTATGGGCTTAGAGGAAAGAATGGATGTGGAAAAACAATGCTCATGCGTTCTATCTGTGGATTGGTGATTCCGACAGGCGGTAAAGTAGTCATAGATGGTAAAATTCTGCATAGAGATATTCCGTTTCCCGAAAGCCTAGGAGCATTGATTGAGAATCCTGTGTTTCTGCCTGGATATACAGGCTTTAATAATCTAAAGATGCTGGCGTCTTTAACCGGTAATATAACGGATGAGGATGTTGCTATTTCCCTGCAACGGGTAGGATTAAATCCGGATGATAAAAGAGCATACAGGAAGTATTCTCTTGGGATGAAGCAGAAGCTGGGAATTGCAAATGCAATTATGGGAGAGCCGGATATTATCATTTTAGATGAGCCAATCAATGCTTTAGACGAGGAAAGTGTTGAAAAGATAAAAGTGGAATTATTAAAGCTTGTAGAAAAGGGGAAGCTGCTTCTGATTGCTTGTCATGACAGGGAGGAGTTGGAATATCTTTGTGATGTTATATATGAAATAAAGGATGGCCGTATTGTTGGAATGGAGGGAATGTGTTGTGAAAACGATTAAGCTTCTAAAACGTGATATCAGGCTGGGGATTGTCAATAGGTGGTACATTTTGATTCTCCCGGTTATTTTTGCGCTGGCACAGGTATGGCAATGTAATAATCTGATTGATTATTTAAAAAATGCTGAAGTGTTATATTCGGATGTAACGGTTATGGATTACTATTTATACAGTATGCAGGGAATGATGATATTTAATTTTGATGCCAGAGAGTATTTTAATATTCCGATATATTGGTTTTTGTTTCAAATAGGTATATCCTATTTTGTGGCCTACTATGCTCATGAGGATTTTGTAAAAAATGGCAGGGCGCTATTTATTGCATCAAAGAACAGAATGGCTTGGTGGAGAAGCAAATGCTTGTGGTGTATTGGTTCTGTATTGCTATATTTTTTGATTACAATATTTACAATTACTCTTGCAGCAATGTATTTTGGTGCAAAATTGTCCCTTGATTTTACATATGATTTTGTGGCAGGGGTTTTTAGTCCTAATATGGCATATCTGTCTTCGAAGGATGCTGTTTTCATAGCCGGTCTTCTCCCGCTTGGCATGACACTTTCAGTATGTCTTCTGCAGCTACTGGTGGGTTTTCTCCTTTCTCCGGTGGTGAGTTTTGCACTTGTGTGTGCAGAATATGTTTTATCTGCATATTATACAAGCTGTTATTTTGTAGGTAATTATACGATGTGGCTGAGAAGCTCTTATGTTTTTGAAGATGGTCTTGCCCCATTAGGTGGAGTATTCATTTTATTATTTGTAATCGCTCTTGCATATTTACTGGGAGAAGTATATTTTCAAAAGAAAGATGTAATGTAACCTCTCTTTTTCTGCAGTTCCATAGCATAGCTTAATCATTCTTTTATCGCTGTTGTTTCATAAAAAGAAAAATCCGTGTATAATCTAAGAGAGAATAAATTTTTGTTTTCACAAATCCAATATGACAATTTTGTCACTTTATTATTCACCGCAGAGTCATGATACACCGATATAATCGATTATATCAAGTAAACAGGTGTATGATGAAAGGAAGGAATCAGGATTATGGAAATTCTTAGATGTGAAGATTTATGTAAAACCTATGGGGAACAGGATACCTGTGTGAAGGCATTGGACCATGTCTCCTTCAGCGTAGAGAAGGGAGAGTTTGTATCTATCGTAGGACCCTCTGGCAGCGGGAAGTCTACGCTCTTACACATTATCGGCGGAGTGGATAAACCCACAAGTGGGAAGGTGTTGATTGGCGGTACTGACATTCATGCCTTGAAGGAGGATAAGCTTGCGATTTTCCGTAGAAGACAGATAGGTCTGATTTATCAGTTCTATAATCTTCTTCCGGTTTTGAATGTGGATGAAAATATTGTGCTTCCCCATTTGCTGGATGGAAGGGCAATGGATAAGGAGCGCCTGGATAAAATCGTAAAGGAAATGGGACTGTCGGACAGAAGAAACAATCTGCCAAGCCAGCTCTCCGGCGGACAGCAGCAGCGTGTATCGATTGGAAGGGCATTGTTTAATCACCCGGCTATCGTACTGGCAGATGAGCCCACCGGCAATCTGGACCGGAAAAATGGTGCGGAGATTATTCATCTGTTAAAGGAGTCCAATAGAAGCCAGAATCAGACATTGATACTGATTACCCATGACGAAAGCATTGCCCTTCAGGCTGACCGCATGATTTGCATTGAGGATGGCAGGGTGACGAAGGATGAGAGGATCCGTGTGCTGGGAGGTGATGTACAATGAGAAGGAATATTGTATATCATGTTACCGGACAGTATATGAGGATGAATAAAAAACGGACATTTACTACCTTTCTCGGTATTATTTTTATGGTGCTTTTGATGACCTGTGTCTTTGTCGGGAAAAATACTGCGATAGAGTATTTAGAGCAGGTTGCTTCTGGAAAGGACGGCAAATGGCACGTTATCCTGTATGATGTGACAAAGAAAGAGCAGGAAGAGGTAGAGCAGTTAGAAGGGGTAGAAAAAACAAGCGTGTCTGCGGATTATGGATTTACAGAGTTTGCAGAGTCGGGAAACGAATTGACACCATATCTGAAGGTGAAGGCTTATCAGGCAGACTGCTTTGACTGGATGAACATTGAATTAAAAAAGGGCAGGCTGCCGGAAACGGCTAAAGAGGTGGTAATTAGTGAAGCGGCAGTGTCAGACGGAGCGGATATTGCAATTGGTGATACGATAAAAACAGAATACTTTACCCGGTTTATCACCGGAATTGACGAAAAGATAGAGGGCACATTTTTTCCGTTTCAGAACATCTATATCACCTATGGAGAAACAGTGGAGGTGCCGCAGGATTTTCCATATTACGGGGAAAATACCAGTTTTGAGGAGACGAGAGAATATACGGGAGACAGGCAGGAACTGACAATTGTCGGATTCATTGACTCCCCGTCATATGAGACGGAGGATGGGGCAGCTTATACGGCAATCACCCTGCTGGATAAAAAAGCTGCGGAGGCACTTGCAGGCTTTAATCTTTCCATAAAGCTGGATTTAGCCAACCTGCCTGCTTCGTATGAATCTGTATTTCGGGAGCTTGCAGGAGAACGGGAGATTGATTTTAATGATTATGTGCTTGCGTTTTCGGGAAAATCAGCTGACTCTACGATTAATTTTGTGGTGAATTTTCTGACCGTATTTTTTGTCATATTGATTATATTTGCTTCCGTAATTCTAATCTATAATGTATTCAATATGTCCTTTGAGGAGAGAAGCCGCTATCTGGGAATGTTGTCCTCTGTCGGGGCAACCGGAAGGCAGAAGAGAAGCAGTATCTACTATGAGGCCTTTCGTCTTCTGATTTTTGCACTTCCGGTAGGGATTTTGTCCGGTCTTGGTGTGGTGAAGCTGGGAATGACGGCTCTTCAACCGTTCTTCGGGGAGCTGATGAGCTTTGAACGGTATATGGGGAATGTTCCTGTAACACTTTTTGTATCATGGAAAGAAATTGCAGCGATTGTGGTGATGAGTATAGCTACTGTTTTGGTCTCCGCATATCTTCCAGCAAGAAGGATTGGAAAAATTGGTCCGATTGAATGCATCAGAGGAAATGTGGATAAAAAATGCAGACAGTATAAAATGAATATGTCTGCGGCGGAGCGTGGGAATGCGGAACGGCTGCTGGCGGGAAATATGCTGAAACGGCAGTCAAAGAAGACAAGGGCAATCACGGCGGCAGCGGCGGCGTTTATTGTTATCCTGCTTGTGACGACCTTCGGGGCGTCTGCGCTGGAAAAGACAATGAAAGAAAAGATTGGGGATGCCTTTGACATGAAAATAAATGGACAGCGATGGGACTATTATTTCGCAGGATACGACTCCCAAAAGGATGCGTTTGAGAAGGTAAGAAAAGAAATTGAGCAGGCAGAAGGAATTGCAGAGGCTGTTGAGTGGTCATCAGGAATGTTTGTCGGCGAGCTGCCAAAGGACTGTTATAGTGAGGAGTACTGGGCAGATGTGCATGATATATATAATCTTTACTATGAAGGCGGGTTGGATGATGAGGAATTTCAAAAAATGACATCGGACTTTTATATGATGGTAAATATTTTAGGGGTTGATTCACAAACTCTTAAGGAGATAGCCAAAGTCACCGGTGCAGATTTGGAAATGATGGAAAATAAGGACATTCCGGCTGCAATCGTGGTGCAGGAGGGAGTGCTTTCTACAAAAAATACCGGTATTTATGGTATGGAGCCCGAAAAACAACGTTTTTTTGAGGTGAAGCAGATGACAGACAAAAAGGTTGGCGAAGAGCTGCCGATTGACCTCTATTCGGAAAAGTCGGATGAGCGCACTGTGCTTCCTGTTCAGGTTGCGGGATATGCCACAAATGAACAGTTGGAGGAGTTTGTATCTATTCACAGCCAGTATTTATGGCTGATTGTAAGTGAAGATACGGCAGAGCAGATAAGCAGGCTGACGGAAAGCACAGATGGTTCCAGCAATTTGTCATCGGAGCTCTATATCCGGACCTCGGAAGAAAATCCGAAAATTCTCAATAGACTGCAGAGATTAATTGAACTGGAAAATGGCGAATGTATTTTGATGCGGACGGATTATGAGGCGACCCTTGAGGAAGCGATTATCGGGATTGTAAGGATATTGCTGGTTTGCTTTGTGCTGTTGACCTCCGTGATATGCATGCTGAATTTGTTTAACTCTATCTGCGGCAGGATAAACGGAAGAGCCAGAGAGTTTGCGGTTATGGAATCCGTCGGCATGACAAAGAAGCAGATCGAAAAAATGCTTCTGTATGAAAGCGTAGGGATTGTGTTAAAAAGTATTTTTTATGCAGCTTTGATTGCATTTCCACTGATATGTCTGATAAAATATGGTATGATTGCAGCGTTTGGACCGATGACGGTAAGGCTTCCGTGGATGCTTGTCCTGGTGGCAGCTTTACTCACTATGTCGGTGGTTATTCTCCTTACCAAGTATTGCTACAAAAGAGAGAAGCATGAAAATATATTAGAACAGGTACGCAATGAAAGTGTGTAAATGATGGCAGGGATTTGTACGGATAAAAACAGTATCGTGATAAATGGAGGAAATGATGAAGGTTCTGGTTGTGGAAGATGATTCAATGATTTTGGAGGGACTTAAATATTCCCTAATGCAGGAAAGCTATGAGGTGACAGCAGTCGGCACGGTGAAGGAGGCTATGGACAGGATTCATGACAGAGAACATTTTGATATATGCCTGTTGGACATTATGCTGCCGGATGGAAACGGATATGAGATATGCAGGGAAATCAGGAAGGAAAGTCAGGTTCCGATACTGTTTTTGACAGCCTGTGATGATGAGGTAAATACAGTTATGGCGCTAGAACAG
>CAMWYM010000131.1 GCA_947178475.1 uncultured Clostridium sp.
CCCACAAACACCTGGCTGCTCTTTAGACCATGATATCCAGCAATGGCATCCACCAAATCCTTCGCCGCCGGGTCCGGATAAAAACGCAGGCGGTCCAACTCCTGTTCTGCCTCCATAACCATCGGAGAAGGGGGATATGGATTCTCGTTGGTATTTAATTTAATGATATTCTTCTCCCTAGGCTGCTCGCCCGGTGTATAGGGCACTACCTTTCTTATATTATTTTCCCATGCTCTCATTCCATTTTCTCCCATGTCAGGCTTCCTCATTCATCTTTGCCAGCTTTGCCGCCTGATCAGCCGCTGTCAGGCTGTCAATAATCTCATCTAAATCTCCATCCATAACCTGATCTAACCGGTGAAGGGTAAGCTTGATGCGATGATCCGTCACACGCCCCTGTGGAAAATTATAGGTGCGGATTTTCTCGGAGCGGTCGCCGGTTCCCACCTGACTCTTACGAAGCTCCGCCTCTGCATCATGAGCCTTTTGCAGCTCCAAATCATACAATTTGGCGCGAAGCACCTTTAACGCCTTATCTTTATTTTTAAGCTGTGATTTTTCATCCTGACAGGAAATCACGATTCCGGTAGGGATATGGGTAAGCCTGACCGCAGAATCTGTAGTATTGACACACTGTCCACCGTTTCCAGAAGCACGGAACACATCAAATTTGCAGTCATTCATATCCAGTTCAAAATCAACCTCTTCTGCCTCAGGCATAATCGCAACAGTCATGGTAGAGGTATGAATCCTGCCTCCGGATTCTGTCTCCGGCACACGTTGTACCCTGTGTACCCCGCTCTCATATTTTAACCGGGAAAACGCCCCTTTACCGTTAATCATAAAGGAACACTCTTTAAATCCGCCTATTCCATTCTCATTCAGACTGATAAGCTCAGTCTTCCACCTCATTCTGTCTGCATATTTCTGATACATTCTAAATACTTCTGCCGCAAACAGTGCAGATTCGTCTCCTCCTGCACCGGCACGCAATTCCACTACCACATTCTTATCGTCATTGGGGTCTTTCGGAAGCAATAAGATCTTCAGCTCATCCTCTATGCGCTCCACCGCCATCTTGGAATCATTTAACTCTTCCTTGGCAAGCTCTCTCATCTCCTCATCCTTCTCCTCCTCCAGCATGGCAAGACTGTCCTCAATAGCCTGCTTTGCCGCCAGATACTCCCTGTATTTATCCGCAATAGGAGCAAGGTCACTCTGCTCCTTCATCAGTTCTGTGTACTTTTCCTGATTATTAAGAATATCCGGGTCACTTAACTGCTCTACAACAGATTCATAACGTGCTAATATATCCTCTAATTTATCAAACATATCCAAAATCCTCTCTTTTCATATTTCATTTCAGGTCATTGCAAATCTCTGTTTTTCAAAACGTCCATTGTACAATATAGACAACTCATTCTACTAGAAATAAATGCTCCGCTACAAATGTCCCATAACAACTCTGTCAAGACCTGAATAATCCTTCTTTCCCACTACATCCTTAAATCCACACTCTCTCATCAGTTTTTGCACCGCCTCATTCTGATTATATCCGATTTCAAACAAAAGCCAGCCTCCGGTCCTCAAGTGATCCGGTGCCTGTGCCGTAATTTTCTCATAAAAATCCAATCCGGTTTCGCCGCCGTCCAGTGCCATCATCGGCTCATACTCCCTTACCTCTGGCATCAATGTGCCGATAACCCTGCTCTCAATATAGGGAGGATTACTGATAATCATATCTGCCTTATGGCTTATACCACAAAAAAGGTCACCGCATATAAGCTCCGCCTCAAGATTATACTTCTCCAAATTTCTTTTTGCCACGTCCAACGCCTTTTCGGAAATATCCGTCAACACAAGCTCAATCGCCCCATGATAAAGCTTTAAGGAAATACCAATACAGCCCGTACCACAGCACAAATCGATAACCCTGTATTTTTCACCGGGCAAACGCTCTGCTTCCGTCCCTGCAGCCGTCTCCCTTTTGATAATTTCATCAGCACATTCTACCAGAATTTCCGTATCATTTCTCGGAATAAGCACATCCTCATTGACCAAAAAAGTGTAATCCATAAAATGAGCATAGCCCAAAAGATACTGCAAAGGATAATGCTCCAAACGGCGGCTTAACTTTGCCTTATACTCCTCCTCTTTTTCAGGATGAACCTCTTCCTCGCCATTCATTAACATATACATGTAATTGCAGCCCAACACCTCTTCCAACAGTACCTTACGCTCATATTTTGCATATTCATTACCGCTTTGCTCAAGCTGTTCTTTTCCATATTGTAACAATTCTTGAATTGACGCCATTTTTATTCCTCAAATATATTGCCTGCAACTGAAATCAGCTCCTGCTCAATTTCCTCTTCAACAGCTTCAGCAAACAAATCCGGACCTGCAATAACATTCAGGGAATCCCCATATGTTGTTTCTGTCTGTTGTGGATTCAGTTTTCCTTCATATGCTGTTTCCATCTGCTGTACATTCTGGCTTTCCTCATATGCCGTTTCCGCCTGCTGTGCATTCCGTTTTTCCGTCCCTGCCGTCTGGGATACCTCCCCGGTCTGCCCTTCCTCTGCCTTTGATACTGTTTTTTCTGTCTGGGACGAAGCCTGCTTCGCACCGATTCCCTGTGCCTGATTCACCGCATTCACATAATCTGCACCGTATAATACTGCCTCTACGGAAATAATCGCAACCTGAATCATTTCCTCATCCGGTTCCTTTGTCGTCAGGTTCTGTATCCACATACCCGGCTTACTCAATATGCCCACCACAATACCGTCTGAACGGCCTGCCAGACGAATAAAGTCATAGGATATACCGGCTATCACCGGGATTAACAACAGTCTGAGCACAAAACGCAGCCACATCTGATCAGCTGTAATCAGCATAAATATCAAAATACTGATCACCATTACCACAAACAAAAAACTGGTTCCACAGCGTTTGTGATACCGCGAATGCTTTGCAACATTTTCCGGAGTCAGTTCATCTCCTGATTCATAGCAATTAATGGTTTTGTGCTCTGCACCATGGTACATAAACACTCTTTTGATATCCTCCATCTGAGAAATCAGAATCACATAGAGAATAAAAATCATCAAACGGATTACTCCCTCGATAATGGATAATAATATCCTGCTTTCCACCCACTTACCGATAAACTCCCCTATAGTGGCAGGTAAAAGCATAAACAAGGCAACAGCAATAACAACAGAAAGCAAAAAGGTTAAACCGATAATTACGCTTTCCGCCTTCTCTTTGAATATATCCTTGACTACCCTTTCCGCCTTGGTCTCCACCTCATCCTCCTCATAAAAGGAAGAGGAATATCCTAAGGTCTTAAATCCAACGACCATAGATTCGGTAAAATTTACAACGCCCCGGATAAGCGGAACTTTTGCAAATTTATGCCTATCTCCATATGACTGATATTTTTCCAACTTAACCTCAATTTTCTGATCAGGCTTTCTGACAGCCACAGAATAGCTGTCTTTTCCTTTCATCATGACACCTTCAATAACGGCCTGACCGCCCAATGTCCCCTTTGGTAATCGCTGCTCCATAACACAACCCCTCAAATCCTAATACTTTCGCTCTATCTCGGTGTTCCTCTCTCCTTTGCATGACAGCAAGCTGTCAGCATATCCATGTGAAAACTGCGTTCATGCTAATATGCAAAAAGGTTGAGATTCTGCAATCTCAACCTTAAAACGTTACTAATTAGCCTGATTAACTCCGTACTTACGGTTGAATTTATCAATACGACCGCGAGCCTGTGCAGCCTTCTGCTGACCGGTATAAAAAGAATGACATTTAGAACAAATTTCTACATGAATCTCTTCTTTTGTCGAACCGGTTACAAACTCGTTACCACAGTTACAAACTACCTTTGCCTGATAATAATTTGGATGAATTCCTTCTTTCATTCCTTTTCACCTCTCTAAAAATATTGGCAGATTCCAACCCGCCTAAACAACTTCTACAGTTTAGCATAATATATTTGGGATTGCAAGTACTTTTATCATTATTTCATATTCTATATTTTATAAAATAATATATTATAATGTGAAATTAGTTAATAGAACTCCTTTTTTTAATAAAGAGATTGCCCCTCTCGATAAAATTTGGTAAAATGGGTTTTATATTAGTAAGTAAAAAATGTATGGACGGTCAATAGAATGAAGCTAAAGGATTTCCAAAACACATTTTTTACGGAAAAGGAGGAGTTTTAAAGATGAAAAAATGCAGCAAAGTAATGAAACGGTGTCTTGCCACGTTGCTAACGGCAGTTATGGTGGTATCCGTGTTACCTACAAATCTTGTTCGTGCCGCAAGCTATGATGATGAGGTGGAACCTTGGGGGGAGGTGGACTATTATAATGACGAGGATTGGCTACGTGTTTTCGAGGATGATGATCCTATGGGACAAGAACGCCTACTAGACGATGTACGCTATAATAAAATTTACACTATTGCCGGTTATCCTCACCATGTCTATTTATTTAAAACGGCAGACCAGAATTATATTATTGATGCTTTTCATGAGGATGACGGAGGCGAGTTTGCACTCTATGAAAAAGGAAATAAAAATCATTTGAACGTATCCTCAAGGGAGCCCGGCGGGCGCTTTTTGCTAAAAGACGGCAAACTCTATCTGTTAGCTGGAAATGGTCGGGCAGAGGAAATGAACTTTGAATATAAGGATTTAATCCACAATGTTCAGGTGATAGATGGTAAAAACCCTGAGATAACAGAACTACCAACTGGCGGTTATGCAGTTACAGTTCCGGAAGGCACAAGCATTTTGTTAGATGGTGAGGAAAAGGGAAGCGGTACTTATTATATTCCGGAGAGCGGTAAAGATGATGAAAAACAGGCTGCAAAGGATGAGGTGAAGAAGGATGCTGATGAAGCAAAGCAGGAGGTTGACAAAATCCCCAACTTAAGCGATACGGAAAAAGCTGATGCAAAGAAGGAAATCACCGATGCAGCAGACAATGCTGATAAAAAGATTGATGCAGCAACAACAAAAACAGAAGTAAATAATGCAGTTTCTGATGCAGAAAAAACAATGAATAATGCCGTTTCCAAGGCAGAGCAGCTTGCAAAGGATAATGCGGCAAAGGAAGATCAGAACAAGAAGACAGCGGACTCCTTTATTAAGGATAACTTAACCGATGAGGATGGCAAGATTATTACTACCGTAACAGAGAAGAATATTATCTACATCTTGAATGCAAAGGAAAAATGGGACTCCTTAAGCCAGGATGTAAAGAATATGATTAATCAGCTTTTACAGGCAGCAGGCGGTCAGTCCTTTGATACATTATATAATGCTGCTGTAACCCAGAGCCAGAAGCTGGACCAAAATTTAAATGATAACTTTGATGCCGGTACACTCGTGGCGACAGCAAAGTCCAGCAATACCTCCACAAAGCTTACGTGGAAAAAGGTAGCAGGGGCAGACGGTTATTTTGTATATACCAATATATGCAATACCAATGAGAAGAAAAATAAGTTAAAAAAGGTAAAGGATATTACCTCCGCCTCAAAGACAAGCTACAAAAAGACCAAGCTTAAGAAAAATAAATGGTACAAATACCGTATCGTAGCATACAAAATGGTAAATGGCAAGAAAATGGCAATCGGACAAAGCCTGCTGCTGCATGCCTATACAGGAACCAAAACAAGCAAGCTTGCCAATCCGTCCAAGATAACGGTTAAGAAAAAGACCATTAATGTTAAGCTGAAAAAGACTGCAAAGATGAATGCAAAGTTGGTTATGCCAAAAGGCAAAAAGTTAAAGAAGCACACCAACCAGATTCGCTATATTGTATCCAATCCGGATATTGTGACAGTGAATAAAAAGGGAAAAATCAAGGCAAAGAAAAAGGGAACCTGCACCGTATACGCATGTGCACAGAACGGAGTTTATAAGGCAGTTAAAGTAAAAGTCAAATAGAAACCCTTCAAAAATTAAAAACAGAGCATGAATCACCATACTCTGCACAAATCAGTAAAACCGCTGTAATCCTTATATTTCAAGGATTACAGCGGTTTTCTATCTATTTTCGCAACAGCGACCTTTTAATCAAATCCAGAAATTCTCTGTTATTTTTGGTGCGCAGGAATAACCGCAATACCTCTTCAATAGACTCCTCGGCACGGTTGCCGGAAAACTCCTTGTGCATTGCATAGACAGCCTCCTGCTCTAATGAGGTCAGCAAAAGGTCATCTCTTCTGGTTCCCGATTTAGCCACATCAATTGCCGGAAATATTCTCTTTTCAGATAACTTTCTATCTAATACAAGCTCCATATTACCAGTCCCCTTAAATTCTTCAAATACCACATCATCCATCTTAGAACCGGTTTCCACCAGAGCAGTTGCCAGTACGGTCAGAGACCCTCCCTCACGCATATTACGCGCTGCTCCGAAAAATTTCTTCGGCATATGGAGTGCAGCCGGGTCCAAACCGCCGGTTAAAGTCCTGCCGCTGGGAGGAACCGTCAAGTTATACGCCCTCGCCAGTCTGGTGATAGAATCCAACAAAATCACTACGTCTTCTTTATGCTCTACCAGACGTTTCGCACGCTCTAACACCATCTCCGATACACGCTTGTGATGCTCCGGCAGCTCGTCAAACGTAGAATAAATCACTTCCACGTTCGGTCCCTCAATGGACTCACGGATATCGGTAACCTCCTCCGGCCGCTCGTCAATCAACAGCACAATCAGATGCATATTCCGGTATGTCCGGCTGATGCTGATTGCAATCTGCTTTAACAGCGTAGTCTTGCCTGCCTTCGGGGGTGCCACAATCATACCCCTCTGCCCCTTACCAATCGGTGCCAGAAGATCCATAATACGCATGGAAACACCCTTTGCATTTTCGTTCTCCAGCTTAATTCTCTCATCCGGAAAAATCGGCGTCAGGTCTTCAAAATTCTTGCGTTTCATCGCCTCCTCTAACGTATAGCCGTTAATTGTCTTAATATAGAGCAATGCCGCAAATTTCTCTTTTTCAGTCTTCACCTTCTGATTACCTACAATAATATCCCCTGTCTTCAAATTAAATCGTTTAATCTGTGCAGGCGAAACATATATATCATTCTCTCCCGGAAGATAATTCGCACACCGTATAAAGCCAAATCCATCTGTCATGACCTCCAGAATCCCGTTAGCTTCCTTTCCGCTGTCCAGATTATAGTCCACCGGCATATTCTCCCGTCGTCCCTCCGGTTCGCTTCTGTTCTCTACCGTGCGCCGACCTTCTGACTCGCCTCTGTTCTCTGCCATGCGCCGGCCTTCTGACTCGCCTCTGT
>CAMWYM010000132.1 GCA_947178475.1 uncultured Clostridium sp.
TATACTTATATGGAGAACAGCCCCATAGAAAGCCTAGTAAGCCTGTCAGAGTAAAACTAATTGAGTAAGGGGGTATACATATGGATTTACAGACTTGTCTTAAAAAAATGGAGCTGGTAGGTGTTCTTGCATTTGCAACGGTAGATAACGAGGGGGCACCGCAGATTAGAAATATCAGTGCGATTCATTATGAGCCGGATGCAATCTATTTTTATACCGCAAGAGGTAAAAATTTCTGTCAGGAATTGCTGGCGGACGGAAGAGTGCAGGTTCTATGTTATACAAAATATAAAGAGATGATAAGGTTGTCAGGAAAAGCATATGCGGTTTCTGATGAAGAACAGATAAAATGGAGGGACAGGATATTTGAAGAACAGCCGTATCTGTCGAATGTATATCCAGGAGATACCAGAAGTATTGGGATTATTTTCTGTATTGATAAAGCTGAGGTTGAATATTTTAATTTGGGAGTAAATCCTATTTTTCGGGATGTCTATACGCTTGGTGATGCAGAGATTCATGAAAAAGGGTATGATATAATGGAGAGCTGTATTGGATGTGGAACTTGTGTAAAACATTGTCCGCAGCAGTGCATTGAGGTGGGAAAGCCTTATGTAATCCGGCAGAATAACTGTCTGCATTGCGGCAATTGTTTTGAAAATTGTCCTGTAAAAGCAGTTAAGAAAAGAGGTTTATAGGCTTGATAATATAATTAAAGGGAGAGTGAAAAATAGAATGACATTCAATGAATTTTTGTCAGGAATTTCTGCAAGAGATTATGTATTCCAAGATGAGGAATATGACAGGCAGATAGAACGGGCTGCCAGGCTGCTGCAAAATGCAGACTATGTTTTGGTAGGTGCAGGTGCAGGGCTTTCCACAGCAGCGGGAGCACAGTATGGCGGCAGCTTCTTTGAAGAAAACTTTGGAGAGTTTCAGGAGAAATATGGAAAAGGTCGTTATATGCAGGACATGTATTCGGCGGGCTTTTATCCGTTTCCGGATGAGGAAGCCTTCTGGGGATACTGGTCAAAACAGGCACTTCTTGGGGGGATAGATGCAGATTATACCCCATTGCATCGGGAATTGCTGGGAATGCTGAAGGATAAAAAGTTATTTGTATTGAGTACAAATGCCGATAAACAATTTGAAAAGGCAGGTCTTCCGGAAGAAAAGATTTTCTGCACCCAGGGAGATTATTTTCATATTCAGTGTGCCAAAGGGTGTCATCCGAAAATATATGATGGCGTGGAAATGTTTCGCCAGATGGATCAGGCAAGAAAGGATTGCAGGGTGCCAGCCTCTATGGTGCCGAAATGTCCCGTATGCGGGGGACCGATGAATATGAACCTTCGGTGCGACAGTCATTTTGTGGAGGATGATGCATGGCATGAGGCTGAGCAGCGATTTAGTGAATTTATTTCGGAAATGCTATCGGATAAAAGTGCAAATGTGGTATTATTAGAATTAGGAGTTGGCTTTAACACACCAACCATTATCCGCTTTCCTTTTGAGAAGATTACAAGTGAACATGAAAATATCAGCCTGATTCGCCTAAACTTAAATGATGCCGTAGTACCTGAAGGCTTTGGAGACAGAGTGGTAGGCATCAATGCTGATATGAGGAAAAGCATTGAAGACATGAAAGAGAGAATGCAATGATTATACAGACAGGAATGCGGACAGATATTCCGGCATTTTACCATGAGTGGTTACTGAATAGAATAAATGATGGTTTCGTACTTGTTCGCAATCCCTATAATCCAAGTAGTGTAACGAGGTACAGCCTATCCCCCAATGTGGTGGATCTGATTGCGTTTTGTACGAAGAATCCCGAGCCTATGCTTTCGCACATGGATGCATTGCAGCCCTATGGACAATATTGGTTCGTTACAATTACGCCCTATGGAAAAGAGATTGAGCCAAATGTTCCAGATAAAGAAAACGTGATAGCGAGCTTTAAGAGGCTTTCTGAAATTGTTGGCGTAGACTCGGTGGGCTGGCGGTATGATCCAATCTTTATCAATAGCGATTATTCTGTAGAATGGCATATTGCAGAGTTTGAAAAAATGGCGGAAATGCTGTCGGGATATACAACAACCTGTGTTATCAGTTTTATTGATATTTATAAAAAGGTGAAGCGTAACTTCCCGGAGATAGGAGAGGTTGTAGGGACAGACAGACTTAAGCTTGGCAAAGAATTTATTCAAATTGGTGCAAGGTATGGTATGACAATCAGACCATGTGCAGAGGGAAATGAACTTGAACCTTATGGAGCCGATTGTGCGGGCTGTATGACAGTAAGCACTTTTGAGACAGCGCTGCATAGTCATCTCGATGTGCCAAAGAGAAAGACAAATCAGCGTAATGGTCAGTGTGCATGCCTGCTTGGTGTGGATATCGGTGCCTATGATACATGCGGGCATTTGTGTAAATATTGTTATGCCAATACGAATGCTTCGCTTGTAAAAGAGAATATGAAAAAGCATAATCCCCAATCTCCATTTTTACTTGGTGGCAGTATGCCCGGTGATGTGATTCATGAAGCAGTTCAGAAAAGCTGGATAGATGGGCAGATGAGATTTGACTTTGAATGATTAGGCAGGCGATTGCGGTAAACCAATAAAGACCAAAAACGAAGAGGATAGGAGACGGAAAAGTGTTGAAATTGTAAGTTTGTTTTATGCTTGTTGAAACATAGGAATTGTGATATCCTTATTTAGTAACATTCAATACATAATGAAATAGAATGGGATTAATAGTATGTCAGTAAAATAGGAATAAAGAAAAGGGGATGTTTTTTATGGGAAAGACAAAGTTTGAAAAACTGCATATACAACACATTTTATGGATGCTGATAACCGCTTTTATACTAAGCCTGCTGTTTGCTTCCGGCACAGCCTTTGCTGCGGAAGATGCGGAGGTCCCAACTGACCTACCCAGAGTAATCCGGTTTACAAAAAGCACCACTACAATAAAGGCTGGAAAAACTTATACCTTTAAGGTCTCGCTCATCGGAACAGACGATTCTGTCACCTTTGAAAGCTCAAATAAAAAGGTTGCCAAAATTAACGATCAGGGAAAAATGACTGCTATAAAAGCTGGAACTACAACCATTACCGCTCGCGCCGGCGGTCTTTCCGCCTCCGTTAAGGTAAAAGTTAAGCCAAAGAAAATTGTTGCATTGGATCCTGGTCATACCGGTGTTGTTGCCAGCGGTACAGAGCCGATCGGTCCCGGCTCCAAAACCATGAAAGCGAAAGATGCCTCCGGAACAAGAGGTGTTGTCACCAAAATTCCGGAATACGAGCTTACCCTGTCCCTTGCAAAGAAGATGAAAAAACTCTTAGAGGCACGGGGTTATAAGGTCGTCATGACAAGAACCAACAGCAAGAAGCCACTTAGCTGTGTATCCCGTGCCAAAATTGCCAACAAAGCAAAAGCTGACATTTATGTCCGCATCCACGCTGACGGCATTGACAACCAGTCCATTTCCGGGGCTTCTGCCTTATACCCTACAAAGTCAAATCCTTATGTGGGAAAGCTGAGCAAAAAGAGCAAAAAACTTTCCGCATGTATCTTAAATGCTATGTGTAAACGAGCAAAAGCCAACAACCGCGGACTTAGTCCGAGAGACGATTTAAGCGGCTCCAACTGGGCTAAAATGCCAGTAACCCTGATTGAAGTCGGCTTCATGACCAATCCGGCAGAAGACCGGAAAATGGCCACTGATAAATACCGGAACAAGCTGGCACAGGGCATGGTAGAGGGAATTGACGATTATTTCGGCTATTAAATTCTGCTGCAAGTTTTGTTTGGGGATAGCAATCGTGTCGTTGCCGGCAGGTATTGTTACGGCTGGCTATCTGGAGCAACTGAATCGGAGTGGGGATAGTGAGGAGGATAAAGATAGGACTTCGTTATAGAAAAAAGCATAAATCTCGGTGGAGGATTCTGAGTTGCTTTCAGCAAGTCTAGTGTTGGATATAGTTGGGGTATAACGGGGTGTATTCTTACGAAATCGTAGTCGGGGTTCAAAGAGAAGAATAGTGTATTTTCAAGGGGAATCGGGGATTTTTGAAGGTGATTTACACAGGTTTTACACGGTTTGAAAAGGGTTCCGATGTGAGAAAGTATCAAAATATCAAATTAATAATAAGGATGAAATTTGTTGATATGGCAGCATGGGATTACGCTTTATAAGAAGGGGATAATCAATATGAGATTCATATATGACGATTATAATATGTGGACAAACAGTATTGATGTAATGACATTTGATAATTACATACTACGGATTGACTGCAACAAGACAGAAGAGGGATTAAAGCTTACTAGTATTTCTGGTTTGCCCTAAGTTCACTGGCACTGGATGCTACGCTGAAGTATGCGTCCTTGAAATTAGCCAAGAGGCTGCAGAAATGGGCGGATAAGGAAGAATCAAAGAATAGGTGATGTGAAACGGATGGAGTGTAGATGTGCTTCATCCGTTTTTTGCTGTTAAGGAATGAAGATATAGATTTGCTTTGCATACAACAAACTAAAAAATAAGTCTGGTAATATGTTTGCAATTCTCTTGATTGTTATAGATATTATATTACTAGTATTGAAATATATAAAATATATGATATAATGGATTGCATAAGTAATTTAGTATGGGAGAGAAAATATGAAACTAAAAAATATTAATGTTATTGTATTGGATGTTGAAGATAATCAAAGTAGTTATAAAAAGTATTATAATCTGATTCAAGCATTTGCTGAAAGAAATTTGGCTGATATAAATCTACAGATTAAAAAATTATCATTATCATGTTATTCTTTAGGATGTGATATTCAATCAGCGTATTCAGTTAAAAATGTGTGCAATTCAGTTGAAAAGGAATTGGAGCAACATTCTAATTATAGTAATTTTTCTATAAATGAATTTGAATTACAACAGACATTATTATATTTTAGGTTAAAAATTGGTAGTAAATATGATATTACGAATTTACAATATTTTTATTTAATAAAGCAATATCTGAATAGCAAGACTAAATTACAAAAAAATATGAATGTGATATGTCGGATGATTATATTAAATAGGCAAAATAAAGCTCTGAAATTTAGTATCTCTAATTTTTTGCTTTTAGAAAATAGAAAAGAAATATGCGTATATGAAAGAAATTATAATGATATTGAAATCTATGGATATGTTATTAATTTACCAGGAGTTAATAGCCAATCTACACATCATATTTCTCATTTAGAAAAGTTTTATCCACTATTGGAAATTGATCAATCATCATATTTAATGCTTTCAAGAACGGTAAAGGATACGTTACTTATTTTAGGTCATAAAGAGGGATTTCCTAAAGAAGGAATAATGAATTATTACAAAAATGCAACTCCAGAAGATATTTTATTAGATATGTGCATTCATTATTACACTAATGGTCCGCAAGAATATAATAAAATGAAAACCTCGTTTTTTTATAGTGAAAAATTTATGAAATTAGTTCAAGGGATGAGTTTGTTGGGTTTTTTAATTATGTGTTCCTTTGAATACTTTTTGTTTGTTTATTATCAAAAACAAAATGAGGAAATAAGACTCTCTAAAAGTGAATTACAAAGAAAAATTAATTTATCTACAAGTATAGCAAGTGGATTACTTCAGATAATAGAGAATGTTGTAATGCATGCTGAGAGAAAAGAAGGGTATTTTTCCTTTAGGATATATGACATTGATAGTTTGAGCAATGCGTATACCCCTTATATCAATAGTTTGAAAAAATTTCAAGATACAATGTTTATGGAAATTAAGATTTGTGATTTAGAGTTAGATAACAGCAAAGGAGGAAGTGGATGTCTTATTGTAAAAAAATTTTTAAATGGTTTAGACGAAAGAATTCAAGCTGGTGAAGAATATTTGCAACTTGTCAGAAACAATCTTCAAAATATGTCAATTAGAGATTTTTTTATAATAAATGAAGAGATATCAAATATGAAATCTGTATGGAAACAGTATTATCAATATCCTCAAAATTGGATGTTGCATTATGGGCTTAGGTTATATGCTAAAATAATTGAAACACTGAATGGATTTTTTAGAGTTAATAGCCAATATGGATGGGATAGTATACCCGAAGAGCAGTATTACACTACAATAGATAATGATTCGATAGATGAAAGTTTTCTGCCGGGCACACAGTATAATATCGTAATTCCATATATTCCAGAGCAGTATGAACAAACGCATATAGGCATTGATAGTAATATAAATTATGATAAGATGCTATATGAGATGTTAAATGGTAATATTATTGAAAAAACCGTATCATTATTAGATGTTTTACAAAAAGATAAAGAAACATGGGAAGGTACTTTGTTATATAATTTATGTGAGTGCTCAGAGAAAACAGAAAGTGTTATCTTAAATCACTCAGATAAATCAAAATGTATTAATTATTTAAAAAATCTAATTGCCACCTATATAGAAGAAAGCGAACAGAATTCTGAAAAAATTAATATTCCTATTTGGGACATGCGAGGAATTGAAGAAAATATTGTACAAGAATTGTTTTCAAAGGCAATTTGGGAAAGTGCCATTAATTGTAAATTAAATGGTGGTTATAGGTGTGTAATAAAAAATTGTTCTTACCAAATGATGCTTAATATTGTAAATGTTATAGCAGTCTTTTTTGGATTAAATTCGTCATATGTATTAAAACATCCGGTTGAAATTTATATATGTGGTATTGATTATGATGATGATTTTCTTATTTCAGGGTCAAGTTATGTTCAAATATGTACAAGAGCATATAAGTATGCTGCTTCAAGAGGTCAGTTTTCTGAAATATTATCATATTTATTTATAGATTTGACAGGAGATAATTATGTTAAAGAGGAAATAGAGTACGATGAAGTTGAAATGATACCGTTTGATTTGTTAATTAAGGATGGAGAGGAAAGTAGATTTATAAAACTGGTAGAAAAAACTCTTGAAAATAAAATAACATCCTTTGTATATGGATGTAAATTAGAAAATATTCATGTTCGAATAGGATCAAAAATTCATGTGGGTAATTTTTATGAAGCTGAATTATTATTTCAGGATAGTTATTTTTCTAAAAGAATGGCATATTTAGTGGCAGAAGATATAATGAATAAAAT
>CAMWYM010000133.1 GCA_947178475.1 uncultured Clostridium sp.
ATACAAATGTAATGCTACAGTCTATTATTGACAAAATTATTTATTATTGCCAGATACAGAATTATGATCAGGTAGTGAGAACCTTTACTATGCTGACGGACAATCTGATGCAGGTGCTAGAAGCAGTTTTTACAGATATCTCCTATTATAATCAGGAGATGGATATTGTGAATCCGGAGGAAATCACCTTGGCGCTTCAGGATATATTGGCGGCTCAGGCCGGTGGAGATTATGTGCTTTTGGCAGATTTGCTTGAGCTGCGCTTGCATCCTTTTTTGCAGACATTGCAGGAGGTGATTCGAAGCTATGACCCGGAGGTCTCTGCCCCGGATGTATGGGAGTCGAATATGCAGGTATTGAAGGACAAGGATGAGGAGCTATGGAGACAGGTTATGGATTACCATCAACGCTATGAGAAAGAAAATGCTGATGGAACCTGGCAGGGCAGCCACCATTTAGAGGATACTAATTCGGGAGCCTTAACCATGGCAGGTCAGGACAAGGGAGCAGTATACTACTATCACAGTAATGTCGACCCGGTGAAAGAAGCTACATCCTTTGCCCGATACTATTATAGTCCGGATTGTGATTCTTATGTGATGTGGGGACTGGGACTGGGTTACCATGTTCAGGGAATGTTTTCTCTGGATGATGGTATTTCCGTGCAGGTATTTGAAAGTGATATGGATGTGATTTATCACTGCCTGAATGCGGTGGATATGAGGAGATTGCTGGCGCTATCAGGTTTTCAGCTTATTTATGACCCTGAATTTACCAAGGTGTTAGAGGCATTAAATGAAGACACACAGAGTTTGGTTATACACAATCCCTCTTTGCGGCATATTTCTGATACAAAGATTCGGGAGCAGATGGAAATGTTTTTTATCCGGGATAGCGGAAAGCGAAATACGGCGCTTTTGTTTGGGAGTAACAGCCGGGATAACTTTAAACATTATGACGGCTGTGTAGATGAACTGCGGTCCAGTTTTGAGGGAAAAGATGCAGTGATTGTTGCAGCAGGACCCTCACTGGATAAAAATGTGGAGCTGTTAAAGAACAAAAAGCCCGGAATGATAATTGTGGCAGTGGAAACGGTATTTCGTAAATTGTTGAGCCTGGGAATTGATGTGGATTATATGATTGTGACAGATGCTAACAGCCGGATATATAGTCACATTGCTGGGTTGGAAAACCGTCAGGTGCCAATGCTATATCTGTCTACAGCCTGCCGGGCGTTTGCGATGAATTATCAGGGACCTAAATATATAATCTGCCAGAACGGATATGACAGGGCAGAGGCACTTGCGGATAAAAATGGCTGGCATCTCTATGAAACAGGAGGGTCTGTCAGTACAACCGCACTGGATGTCTGTATTTATTTAGGTTGCAAATCTATTGCATTTATCGGGTTGGACCTGGCATATACCGATAATCTTGCCCATGCGGCGGGAACCTCGCGAAGAGATGCCGGAGAAACTGATCATATGCAAAAGGTTCCGGCAGTAGGTGGAGGTATGGTTCCGGTAAGCCGGGTGTTTCAGATTTATAATCGGTGGATTGCAAAACGGGTAAAGGAATCAGATGTGACAATGCCGGTGTATGATGCCACGGAGGGGGGAGCAGTTATACCGGGACTTACGATAATTACACTGAAAGAATTTTTGGAGAAATCCTCTTAGACGTCAGTCTATAATCCGTAAATTTCTTGAAAGTATCTGTTAAATAGTGTATAGTTTATATATTGGCAATTATTGTCTAACACAGTGAGGTGTAAACGGCTATCCTCGTAGAGTGGGGATAGCTGTTTCTTTAACAGGAGCATAAATCATATCCTGTTGAATCAGTGCTGACAATAGCTGTGCAGATAAGTTTCTTTACAGGAGGTGTTTATTTTGGAGTGGAATGAAGCAATTGAAGATTTGGAGAGCCGCCGTAGCAGAGCAAGGCTGGGGGGTGGACAGGCAGCGATTGATAAGCAGCATGAAAAGGGTAAACTGACAGCGAGGGAGCGGCTGGATATACTGTTTGATGAAGGAACTTTTGTAGAAGTAAATGATTTGGCAGAGTCCAGAATTGATGACTTTGGTTTGGACAAAAAGAGGGTGCCGGGAGACGGAGTGGTTACCGGATATGGCAAGATTAACGGAAGAACGGTCTTTGCTTCCTCAGAAGATTTTACTGTTATTGGAGGCAGTCTTGGGGAATACCATTCCCGTAAGATTGTGCATATTCAGGATATGGCATTGCGTATGAAATGTCCGATTGTTACGATTAATGACAGTGGTGGTGCCAGAATTGAAGAGGGTATTGATTCGTTAAGCGGGTATTCCGGCATTTTTGAACGTAATACTATTGCATCGGGAGTGATTCCGCAGATTGCGGTTATATTGGGACCCTGTTCAGGAGGAGCCTGCTATTCGCCTGCCATCTGTGATTATATTTTTGTTGTGGATGAAACCAGTAAGATGTTTATTACTGGTCCGCAGGTAGTTAAGACGGTAATCGGTGAGGAATTAAGTGCTGAGGAGCTGGGAGGAGCTATGGCTCATGCCACCAAATCCGGTGTAGCACATTTCCTTTATAAGAGTGAAAAGAATTGTCTGGGTGGTGTAAGAGAGCTTCTTTCATATCTTCCGGATAATAATCAGGCCCCACTGCCAACGAAGTCCGGAAAGTCAGTTGACCAATGTAAGAACCTGGTAAATCTGGTGCCGGATAATAAGAAAAAGAGCTATGATGTTCACGATGTCATTAATGCGATGATTGACCGGGAAAGCTTTTTTGAGGTACAGAAGCATTGGGCGAAAAATGCAGTTGTGGGATTTGGACGAATGGAGGGGAATACGGTCGGATTTGTCTGTAATCAGGCAAATTTCAAAGGTGGCTCACTGGATATCGATGCCTCCGACAAAATGGCGAGGTTTATCCGTTTTTGTGACTGTTTTAATATCCCTCTGGTTTCACTGATTGATGTACCGGCATTTTTGCCCGGTTCTGAACAGGAGCATAACGGAATTATCCGTCATGGCGCCAAAATTTTATATGCTTATTCTGAGGCGACGGTGCCGAAAATTTCTTTGATTATGCGTAAGGCATACGGAGGTGCTTATATTGCCATGAACTCCAAGCATATGGGGGCAGACATTGTGTATGCATGGCCTATTGCGGAAATCGCAGTTATGGGTGCCGAGGGTGCGATTAATATAATCGGCAGGAAACAGATTCAGGCGGCAGAGGATCCAGATGCGAAGCGGGCAGAGCTGATTGAAGAGTATGAGAATAAATTTTTAAATCCTTATACGGCTGCCAAGCGGGGATTTGTAGATGAGGTAATCACACCGGATGAAACTAAGGTGAGAATAATGGCAGCTTTGGATTTGTTAAAGACCAAGCAGGTTACAAGACCTTGGAAAAAGCATGGAAATATTCCGTTGTAATTAGATAAAGGAGAGAGAAAATGAGTAAGAAACAGACAACCTGGCTTATTGTGGCTGCTGTAGTATTTGTGGTGACAGGAGTAATCAGTGTGATTTCCAATGCAATTGCAGACAGTATGTTTACAGGAAAAGAGGAAAAGGCAGTTTCCGGTTTTGAGAGTATTATGAACAGCATATATGGTGGAAATGGCTTTTCCGTATTGGATGATATGCCTGTCACAGAGAATTTTATTGCAGTGGTGCCGGTACAGGGTACTATTCAGGCTTCCGAGAGCAGTAGCGGTTTGTATGGTACAAGTGTGGGTTATAATCATGATTTGCTGATTGAATATGTGAACCGGTTAATGAACAACAGCCATAATAAAGGAATTATTTTGCGGCTGGATACACCGGGAGGAACGGTTTATGAGGCTGACGAGCTTTATCTGAAGCTTAAGGAGTACAAGGAAAAGACAGGACGACCGATCTGGGCATATATGGAGAGTACATGCTGTTCTGGCGGTGTTTATATTGCTTCCAGTGCTGATGAGCAGTATGCAAATCGTATCACTACCACCGGTTCCATTGGTGTTATTGTGACTACCTATGACATGTCAGGATTGTATGAGAAGCTGGGAATAAAAGAGGTCAACATCGTTTCGGCAAAGAATAAGGATATGGGTACTGCTGCCAAGCCAATGACCAAAGAGCAGCTGGACATTTATCAGTCTATTGTGGATGAATATTATGAGCAGTTTGTGGGCATTGTGGCTGACGGAAGAGGAATGTCTGTTGACGAGGTGAAGAAGCTGGCAGATGGACGTGTCTATACGGCTAAACAGGCAGAAGAAAACGGTCTGATTGACGGAATAAAGGGTTCTGAGGAATTTGATGCATATGTGAGGGAGCAAAGCGGAGTACAGAAATTTTATCAGCCAAAGAGTTCTGGAGGATATCTGGCAGAACTGATGGGAGTCACTTCTGCTTCAAAACAAAAATCAGAATCAGAGGTACTTGTGGACTTGATGAACCAGTTAGGAAGCGGGGTGCCAATGTATTATGCAAAGCCAATTGGAGAATAATGTTTATGCGGGGGCGGTGCCGACAGGTTCGGCCAAGGATAGCGGGCAGACCGATGTGGTATACGCCGGATTCTTTGTACGGCTGATAGCCTTTGCCATTGACAGTCTGATAGCAGCTATCATTGTTGGTATAATTGGACTGCCGAGTGCATTCCGGGCAGGGTTTGGTAGCGGCTCCTCATTATGGACATCTAATTTTATTTTTGATTACTCGTTGCAGGATGTGTTGAAATATTTGGGAGTAGCAGCTTATTTTGTGCTGTTGACGTACTATTCCCACTCAACCCTTGGCAAGATGCTTTTTCGTTTGGAGGTGGTTACCCGCGACGGAGAATGGACTTTTTTGAATATTTTGTATCGGGAAACAGTGGGACGCTTTTTGTCATCAATCTTAAATATCGGGTATATTGCAATACTTGTAACTCAAGGGAAACAGGGATTTCACGATATGCTGTGTGACACCAATGTCGTATACGCCAAAATGGCACCGGCTAAGGATACAAAAAAGGGAGCGGTTCCGCAGGCGGAAGTATCACCGGCAGCGCAGACCTTTGGGCAGGAGCGCACAGTGCCACAGCAAATGGAAAGGGCTCCGATGGAGACAGAGGACCGGGTGGTAACGAGCCAACCAATTTCGGCTTTTGAAATGCCGGAAAGTCATCCGATATCTGCAGAGCGGGAATCAGAGAATCATACAGATGAATAAAATTAAAAATGCCGTCAATCCTATAGAAAAAAGGATTGGGGGCATTTTTTGTGACCAAAAAGGTGAAAGTAAGTTTTTTGATTCTGGTATGGAGTATTGTTGCAATTCAAATTTATGTAAATCACTGGGAACAGGGAAAAAGTGATGCATCAGTCATCACTGCATTTTCTGTAGTAGAGGATGATACGACAGAAGAGTGGATTAAGGGATATGGACATTTTGGTACCATGGAAATATCCGAGAGCGTTCGCAGGGATATGCTGGAGAATCTGGCACAAAAGCTTGGTATAACCGATGATTATACCTTTAGTAGCGGGAATGGGGACGGCTATGAAAAGATGGCGCTGTCAAAGGAGGGCAGATATGCGACCACAACGTTGCAGATTATCACTATGGAAAAAGAGGATAGTGACCCGGAGCAATATATTGTCATGGAAATCCACACGGATAAATCTGTTGCCGATGCGGTAAATCTTTATCAGAAAATCAAGCGTGTCTATGAGGAGATTGGTGTGGAGGCACAGGTAAGTATGGAGGTGGCAATGGAAAAATCCGGTGACTATATTGATGAGGAGCGAGATTCATTTATTGATGAATTCTTGAATCTCACGAAGGCAAAACAGGTGGATATGATTAAAGAAAATGGGATTTATACCGTGTATGGCTATACCCGTTTGGAGGATTCCTATTTGACCTTGAACAAAAAGAAAGTAAACATTCAGATTACCATGTCCTACGATGAGGAAAAAAATAAAACATATGTAAAAATAGGTGTACCAATAGTCAATTCATCGTATTGATACACCAAGTGCTTGAGTTAAATATATCTATGCCAGATAGTGATAGACCAGTATAAAATGGCATATGCTTCCAACCATTACAAAGCAATGAAAAAGCTCGTGGTTTCCAAAATTTTTCCAGTTGAATTTTTTTAACAGTGGAAGCTTTAATGCGTATATTATCCCACCTACAGTATAAATGATTCCGCCGGACAGAAGCCACAAAAATCCGGAGGGAGAAAGCTCTTTCATAATAGAGGAAAATGCCAGAACAACCAGCCAGCCCATGCTGATGTACATGGCAGAAGACAGCCAGTGTGGACAGTTAATCCAGCAGATTTTAAAAACGGTACCGATAATGGTAATCCCCCATACGGTTGTCAGCAACGGAAGACCAATATTTTTTGGTAATACAATCAGGCAGATTGGCGTATAGGAGCCGGCAATCATCACAAAAATCATGGAATGGTCAATCTTGCGCAGCAGTGTATTAACCTTTTCTGAGATGTCAAAGGTATGGTAAATAGTGCTTGCACCATATAGACAAATCATGCTGACGATAAAAATTACAAATGCTCCAAAGTAGGAGCTGTTGATTCCGTGAGCTGCCTTAAATAAAAGAGGTGTTGCAGCAAGGGCTGCAATTATCATACCAATAAAATGGGTAAGTGCACTTCCCGGGTCTTTTACCTTAAATAATGTAGTATTCATAAATATCACAACCTTTCTTAGTTTCGATTACCCCAACAAAAATGGCAAACAATATATGATGTAGTATTGCAAACTATGTTTCCTTGAGTTGATATTACTACATAATGATAGAATGTGCAAGTTCTTTTTTAAAAATAATGTTAATTATTTGAAAAAACGTTACCATTCACCGTTTTTCTGTATCAGATAATTTCTTGTTATCTGCCGCATAGCCGTTATCTGCCATGAAATTTCTCTGCTTGTCTCGGTACATGTGCTTATGTCCGAAACCGGAAATGTTCTGTCAGGGCGAAGACAACTAGGATTTTGTGAAAAACCATGCCCTGCAGTGACGTATCTGTGCGTGCTCGCAAGGGTGTCTGAGCACCATGCGTGCAGTTTGTAGTTTCTTTTGCAAGGCACACTT
>CAMWYM010000134.1 GCA_947178475.1 uncultured Clostridium sp.
GTATTATAGAAAGGAGAATATTTTCTTTATAGAAAAAAGGGGGACTCGAGGAGTCCCCCTCTTGCTGCTATAAAAGATTAGCAGCCACAGCCACAGCCGGAATTGCCGTTGCCGCATCCACAGAAGAGAAGAAGTAAGATGATCCAGATGCAGCAGTTGTCACCGCCGAAACCGCAACCATCGTTTCCGCCAAAGAGGCTGTTTCCACAGCCGTTGTCATTGCCACAGCAGGCAAAGAGAAGGATGAGGATAATAATCCATGTGCAGCAGCTGTTGCCGCTGTTTCCACAGTTTGTTGCTGATAAATCTCCCATTAGGAATTCCTCCAATTATCTTTACACTTTTATATTATGCATGGAATTTTAGGGTGTGACAAAGATAATTCTTTTTTGCAGATATTTTATATCCTGTAAATTGATGGAAGTGGTTGAACATACCTTGACATTGGAAATATAATTACATAAACTGTAGCTATTAGAGAAATATTGTCTATAGCATAGTAAACGGGGAGGATAAGGGTCATGATGGAGAGAAATAAAGGTCTATGGAATAAAGTATGGCTGTTTTGCATAATCTGGATTATGATAAATTTATTTTCAAATCCATGTTACGCAAAAACTGCATTTTCAAAAGCAAAGCCGGTAGGAGTTATGTCAACTGCGGTAAAGACGGATATTGTGATATCGTGGGAGCCGGTGTCGAATGCCGCAGGGTATGAGGTATATGAGTCGGTGGCGGATATACAGGGAGGCTATTACAGACGGGTTTGTGATACGTCAAAGAATAAGCTGGTCCTACATAATAAGACAGCGGGGAGTGTTTATTCTTACTATGTCCGTGCGTATCGAATACAGGGAAAGGGAAAGAAAGTATATAGCAGGGCAGGGAAGGTTGTATCTACCACTGTGCCGCAAAAAGGTGTTTCGACAATCAAAAATTTTTTGCAGACAGCTATTGCGCCTGTAGGCTCCACCATGTATGTATGGGGCGGTGGTTGGAATAAGGCGGATACAGCTGCCGGTAAAGAGGCAAAAAGTATTGGGGTAAGTTCAAAATGGAGAGCCTTTGCCAAGAATAAAAGAGCTTCCTATAATTATAAAAATTACCGTTATCAGATTCATAACGGATTAGATTGTTCCGGTTATGTGGGATGGTGTATATATAATGTGATGAATACGAAAAATGGTCAGAAGGGATATGTATACAGCGCGTCCAAGCAGGCAAAGAAATTTTCAGAGCTGGGATTTGGAAGTTACCGGCAGGCAAGGGAGATAACTGGATATAAGGCAGGAGATATCATGAGTTCTACATGTAGCTGTTGCGGTCATGTCTGGATAGTGGTAGGGCAGTGCGATGACGGTAGTGTTGTGTTGATTCATTCATCTCCTGCCGGTGTACAGCTTAGCGGAACGGTGACACCGGCAGGACGAAAGAACAGCGAGGCATATCGCCTGGCAAAGAGATATATGAAAAAATATTATCCATCATGGTATCAGAAATATCCCAAAGTAGACCGTGGTAGCAGTTATCTGTCGCATTACGGACAGATGCGCTGGAATACCACAGGGAAAAATATTATCCTGTCTGACCCGGATGGATATCAGGATAAAGATGCCAAGGAGATATTGAAAGATTTATTTGAGGGGTCTTCCAAGTAGGGAGCCCTCCTCCCAACCATAGGTGGAGCCGCGGGAAGCCCAGGTGATACTGAAATGAACGGTTCCGTTGGTATCAACGCTGTTACAGTAGTAGCCGGTGAACATTTCGACATGGTATATGTCCTGATATTTCTTTTTCATATTTGTGGACTTGAACAGTAAATCACCAGGGTTTACCTGCAGCCTTGCTACCTTTTTGCTTGTTAAGCCCCCTTTAAGCATCCGACCGTGTGCTTTGCACCATTTTGCTTCGGAGAGTGCTACAGAGGGATAATTAGGTGAACCGAAGTTGATTTTTCCATATTGTTTATAAGCTTTCCAGACAAGAGCACTGCAGTCATAGTAGCCGCTTTGGGTACGTTTTTCCTGACTGTATTTCCAGTGTGTTCCGATATAAGTGGCACGGGTTACCACCTTCTTTATCTTGGCGGTAGTGACAGAAACAGCACATCCGAGATAATTGTCCCCCACTTTTGCGATAATCATTGTATTTCCTATTTTTTTTCCTTTTATAACACCGTTTGAGGATACTGATGCAATTTTTGGGTTTGTAGATGTCCAGGTCACCGGTCCGGAATATCCGGTAATTCTAAGGCGTTTCTTATTCTTTTTTATGAGAAGATAGGACTGGTTAGAGATTCCGATTTTTGAGAGATTAATATTGATCAGAAAGGTTTTGCCATTTAAGGTAAGCGTTAAAATGGTGGAACCTCCGATTTCGGAATAGGCATCTATATAGAGTACGTTATTGCTGATATAGGCATCAACGGTGAAATTGG
Source organism: uncultured Clostridium sp. (assembly GCA_947178475.1). Classification (GTDB taxonomy): domain Bacteria; phylum Bacillota; class Clostridia; order Lachnospirales; family Lachnospiraceae; genus CAG-590. The sequence goes on from CAMWYM010000134.1 coordinate 2,438, forward strand.
GGTTTGACGAGTTGCAGCCTAAAATAAAGCTGCCATGGTAGTCATCAGTATCAATTCTAAAGGGGCTGTTTACGCCTACTTCAAAGGAAGCATAGCTATCATAGTACGCTTTATTTTCAAAGTAAGTTGGAATCAGATATCCCTGAAGGTTGTCCTTCATCAGCGTAACCTGATTCATATCATACTGTACGGTAAAAGTTATCTGAGAAGAATATACCAATTCACCATTAAGGGTGAAACCAGTAATGTACACAGTTGCTGTTCCGGGACCGACGGCAGAAAATGAACCATTGGCATCTAGGATTAATACATTCTGGTATTCATCTAAAGAATATTCATAACGCTCAATGCTGGTATCCTCGATGTTTTGTGGCAGAATGGTACCGGTATCTCCCACAAAGATATCAATAAATTTTTGCTCATTATTTGTTATCCCAATGCTTTGAAAAGCAGCCTCGGCAGTCATATCACAGATAAAAAAGCATAAGATAAAAACAGTAAATAAAAATAATCTACGGATATGGATAGATGTTTGTCGTTCCATTGTAATCCCCCTTTTGCCCTTAATTGCTTATATCGTAATGTTTATATCATAACAGATATAGTATAGCATTTCAGATGACAGAATGTAAAGAGGGGGGAAATGCTGGAAATAAAGTTAGAGGTGACGGTTAAATGACAGAGAGCAAAATAAGTCCGGAATTAAATGTGGCGATTGGAATTCCTGAGGCAGAGAGAGAAAAAAGTCTTGACTTAAATGTCGGTTATAATGAGAATTTTGAGGAGTGGGAGCTTATTATACGCTATACGGGAAGTCTGGATGTGATAAGGGAGGAACTTCAGATTTCCGTGGAAGAATTACTGGGGGGATATGCCATTATACGTATTCCACAGTATTTAATTGGAAGACTTTCCGATTATCCGCAGATAGATTACATAGAAAAGCCTAAATCACTGTTGATTGAACAGATGGAGGGGATTTCCGCTTCCTGTGTCAACCGGGTCAGGCTTTCAGATTATGATTTAAAGGGGAGGGGAGTTCTGGTTGCCTGTCTGGATTCGGGAGTGGATTATACACATCCGGATTTTCGGAATGAGGACGGCACGACCCGTATTGTAACACTGTGGGACCAGACGACAGCAGGAAATCCTCCGCCTGGCTTTACAACGGGAAGTGTATACAGTGCAGAGGATATCAATGAGGCACTCGCACAGCAAAATCCGAGAGCACAGGTTGCGGAATTTGACGGTACCGGTCACGGCACCGCCGTGCTGGGGATTATGGCAGGAAATGGACGTTCCTCAGGTGGTGAGATTGTCGGAGTTGCACCGGAAGCAGATATTATCGCAGTAAAGCTTGGAAATTCGGATAGCAGGGGTTTTCCAAGGACTACTCAGTTAATGTCTGCTATAGACTTTGCGATGCGCTATGCTATAGAATCGGGGCAGCCGTTGGCAATTAATATTAGCTTTGGAAATAATTATGGGGCTCATAACAGTGATTCAATGTTGGAGAGATATATTGACAGTGTTTCTAATCTCTATCGTATATCCATTGTTGCTGGAACAGGGAATGATGGGATTACCGCCAGGCATGCATCCGGAAATCTGACAGGACAACAGCTGGAACGTGTGGAGATTTATGTAGGGGATTATATGCGTTCTTTCAATTTGCAGATTTGGAAGCACTATCTGGACGAATTCGATATTTACATCGAATCACCCACAAAGCGAAGAATAGGTCCGTTGTCCAGCTATTCCAGTGTACAGAATTATACATTTCCGGAGGAGCGAATTGTTATATACTACAGTGAGCCGACTCCGTATAATCCGGAACAGGAAATCTATGTTTCATGGATTCCCAAAGATGATTATATTACCGCCGGTTTATGGAGTGTTTATTTACAGCCCCGCAGAATTATAGCAGGCGATTATCATATGTGGCTTCCGGTAGCAGGCAGCACATCCTCGGAAGTGTCTTTTGTCAGACCGGATATTTTTAATACGCTTGTGGTACCCTCTACAGCGAAATATGTGATTTCCGTATCGGCATATGATTCGCGAAACGATACCTACGCCTCTTTTTCAGGCAGGGGTCCCAATCTGGAACAGGGATTGCCACCAGCAGTAGGAAAACCAGATTTGGCGGCACCAGGAGTAGAGATTAATACCTGTGCTGTGGGAGGTGGATATAGAAATGTTTCCGGAACATCCTTTGCTGCACCGTTTGTGACAGGAGCAGCGGCATTGCTGATGCAGTATGGCATAGTGGAGGGAAGAGACCCTTATCTCTATGGGGAAAAAATCCGTGCAAGCCTAATTAAGGGGGCAAGAAAGCTGCCTTTTCAGGAGATGCGTCCCAGTCCCATAGTTGGTTGGGGAGCGCTTTGTGTCAGTAGAAGTCTGCCGGAGTAAGCCGTTTTGTTTGGCTTTGCTTTTTGATGGCTGTATTCATCAACATATTAATAAAAAGAAGGTTTGGTCAAAAACCAAACCTTCTTTTAATGAGGGGGGAGAGGATTTCAATACAACAAAAGTTGTATTATATGAAAAGCTCTTACAGAAACATAGTATAATCTAAAATTGTGAACAAATTATGTTTTTTGGATATCAGAATATCAAAATTAATTTGTATAAAATGTGTAAAAATGTGCCAAAATAATATTAGAAAAATTTGGAGTTGTTTTAACGGTGAAGTTGTAAAAATGCACAATTTTATTGGAAAAGAGTGTGAAAATTGCAAAAAAAAGTAAAAAAGCAAAAAAAGAGCTTACAAAAATTCTTTTAATTTGTTATTATAATAATAAGTTGCACGTTGACCAAATTTTAGAAAGAGAGGAGAAGAATGTTTAAGGTTGGCGATTATATCGTTTATGGAATGAACGGTGTATGTAAAGTGGAAGAGATTGGACCGATGAACTTGAATGGTGTTGAGAGCGATAAGGAATATTATACGTTGATACCATTTTACACAAAGGGAAGCAGGGTGTTCACTCCTGTGAATAATCAGAAGGTTCCAATGAGGACAGTTATTAGTAGGACAGAGGCATGTAAACTGATTGATAGTATGAGACAAATCGAAGAGATTGAAGTGGCAGACGATAAGCATAGGGAAATTGCATATAAGGAAGCAATCAAGTCTTGTGATTGTATAGAATGGATTCGTATTATTAATACTGCACAGAAAAGGAAAGAGGAACGTTTGGCACAGGGAAAGAAAATGTCTGCGTGCGATGAGCGTTATTTGAAGTCAGCAAGGGACAACCTGTATGGTGAATTTGCCATTAGCCTGAATCTTGAGAAAGACGAAGTGGAAGAATATATTGAGCATCGTATGGCAATGAAGGATATGGCATCTGCCTCCTAAATAAACGAAATAGCACAGTGACAGAGAGCTGCACCTAAAGGGGCAGCTTTTTGTTGTGTAAGTGGAAAAGGTTGAAGCTTTTTTAAGATATGTGTATACTTTTAGGGAGTAAGCTGTTAAAATGATAACGGAAATGGCATGAATAGATTATCAGGAAAGGCAGGTCTGGTTATGAGCAGACGTCAGAGACGCAATGGAAACAGGAGAGATCAGTATGGTATTTATGAACTCTCGGAATATAACAAAAAGAAAAAGACCAAAAAAAGAAAGAAAATGACCCTTCGGAGCTTTTTGGGAACGCTGATCAGAGTGGCTGTTATTATTACAGCATTATACGGTATTTCGATAGGGATAAAGTACAGTATGCAGAGGAAGGCAATATCCCTGTATGAGAAAGAGGACTATGAAGGGGCATTAAATTTATTTGAGGAGGCATTGACCCCGCAATTGCCGCTACTAGAGGACTTTGACAATGACGTACGTCTGTATCTGGCAGACTGTCATGTAAATATGGGCAATTATGGATATGCGTGCTGTGAGTACAGTAAAATTAAAGTATGGTCTGACGGGAAAGAAATACCAGGCTTGAATAAGCTGCAAAAGATCGCATATGGACTGCAGCTTTATGATTGGCAGGACTATAGGGAGGCATTGCCGATTCTTTTGGAGGCTTATGAAAGTGGATATGGGAGTCTGGTGTTGTATGTCGGAAGCTGTTATGGACAGATTGGAGATTTAGGAAATATGCAGATTTATTATGATGTTTTTTTGCAGAATAATCCAATGAACAGCTTTATGTATGCACAATATGCGGCGATTTCTCTGGACGAGGGCAAAATGGAAGAAGCATTAGGATATATAGAGATGGGCAAACAGCTTGATGACCAGTCTAATATCCGGGAGCTTTTATTCGATGAGATCGTTTATTATGAGAAGTTGAAGGATTATAATACAGCCTATGAGAAAGCAAAGACCTTTGTAGAGATGTACCCCGGTGATGTGGGAGGAAAAAATGAATATGACCTGTTGTTTACCAGACAGACATTAAGCGAACAGAAGTAAACATTTTTCACCTTTATTTCACATAAATCTGTTGAAATAATAAATGAAATATAGTATTATGTAACTATATTATGTAAATTTATTAAACTATATGATAATTTTATTTTCAAATCAAAGGGCAGGGGATTGAAGATGGTTAAATATACTACAGATA
>CAMWYM010000135.1 GCA_947178475.1 uncultured Clostridium sp.
ACGCAATACGACAGAGAAGCATTTAATTACAATAGAAAAACACGGTTGGAGCAAATATTTTAACGTAGACTTACTAGATGCAGAGGGTCCTGATTTAGAGCTTGCCATTCCTAATGGAAAGCGAATATCGAAGAATTATGTAGGAAAAAACCTTGCAAATTATGATTCCCTGCTGGTGCTTTCCCATTTCAAGGGACATCCAATGGGCGGCTACGGTGGTGCCCTAAAGCAGTTATCCATCGGTATCGCCTCCTCTTATGGCAAGGCTTATATTCACGGTGCCGGTGTTCCGGAAGAAATCTGGACTGCGGACCATGATTCCTTTTTGGAGTCTATGGCAGACGCCGCAGCTTCTATCACAGACTATTTCAAGGACAAGGTTATTTACGTCAATGTCATGAAAAATATGTCTGTGGATTGCGACTGCTGTGCCGTAGCAGAGGACCCGTGCATGAAGGATATCGGAATCCTTGTATCCTTGGATCCGGTTGCCATCGACCAGGCATGTATCGATTTGGTGTATGCTGCCGACGATCCGGGCAGAGACCATTTAGTCGAACGAATCGAATCCCGCAACGGCATCCACACGATTGAGGCTGCAGCAACTTTAGGATTAGGTTCCAGAGAATACGAGCTTATCACGGTATGACAGACACAGAAAATGCACAGGCATATGCGGTTACCTTTCAACCCTATGCCTATGCATTTATTTTATCATATGTCACCAACAATATCTCCTCAGACTGATATATCAGAATATATTACCAACACTTCCCTACTTCTTCTTTACCGGAATCCATATTTCCGAATAATAATTCTCGTCACCAGTTCCTTTCGGGTATTTACTGACATCGTCATACATTTCAATACAATATCCGGCAGCAAATTCATATTCCTTCAACGCTGGAAGCCATTCTGAAAAAATCTTTGTATTCACATCCTGCAGAGCATCCGGCATAGCACCCCTACAGGGAAATACCGCCCATGTAAATGCAGGAATTGTTTTTGTGATAAATCCCTCCGGTATATCGATTGCCGGATTATAGGCATCTGCTATCATATATTCAAATTCACTTTGTCCCATGGATTCGTCTATATTGACGCCAAACATTCCACATACATATTTACCATTTCCCTTTTCATAATGTTCCTTCCAAAAATCGGGAATAACCTCCTTTGCCCCATCATAAGAAAACTTTTTCATTACTCCCATTACGGTAAAGCTATCCTTCTTCGTTAATCTGTAATCCATACTATAACCACCTTCTAATGATAATTTTATTTTCAGCGGTACAAAAGATTTCATCATCATGCTGTTCTTTTGTACCATGGAAGGTGTGGCACCATGAAATCTGGAAAATGCCTTTGTAAAGCTGTCCGGTGAATCATACCCATATTTCATTGCAACATCAATCACTTTCACATTGCCTGCGACGAGCTCTCCTGCAGCCAGAGCCAGCCTGCGGTTGCGAATATATTCCGTAATTGTATACCCGCAAAGCAGGCTAAAGCCCTTCTGAAAATAAAAGGCTGATATATTCACATGCTTTGCAATATCCTCTACTGAAATATCTGCGGTGATGTTTTCCTCGATATATTCAATCGCTTTACTGATAGATTCCGCCCATTCCATGTCCTCACCTCCTGCTGTAAATACAGTTTATCATTGAAAATAAGGAATATCCCGACTTTGTCTGCTAACATTTGTCTGATTTTTCTTCCGGTTGCTTTCTCCTTCTGTTCTCCCGATATTTTTTCGCAAACAAATAAATACACAATGCCGCCAGACCTGCCGCAACCAATATAAAAAGACAGCCAGCCACAGTATGACATTTGCGAAGTGCCTGGATTCCAAAAATAAAAAGCATTACTGTAAAGCCTCCATAAATCACACCAAAAACAAGCCCGGCAATAATGCGGACTATCATAGGTCCCCTTTTTGATGTACCAATCTCCAGACTTCCCTCAACAATAAAGTCTATTAAAAGCTCAAATATTATCTCCAAAACCTCTGTCATACATAGCCTCCAATACCATTCCAAAACCGCCATCACATATAATTTTATGGTAACACACCGCATCCCTTTTGACAACCAGTCAAACACCCTACTCTATTTGAGACCAAACACCTATGCTGCCTCTACAATGATTTCATTCATGCTGACGTTAAGCAATACCGAAATGGCATACAAATTATCTAAAGACGGTAGTGTCTCTCCCCGAAACCAACGATAGATACTGTTCGTATTGGTCATTCCCAGATACCTGCTCAGTGCACGGACCGTAATTCCATTTTCTTCTCTCAGCCTTGCAATATTTTTGCCTGTTGCAGAAATATCAATCAACGGATACTCCATTTTTCTCACCTCTTTTCTTTGCCACATTTTTACGAGTACGTGTGATGGGATTTGAACCCACGACCTTCAGATTAAAAGTCTGTTGCTCTGCCAACTGAGCTACACACGTCTAACAGCCCGTGGAGGAGTTGAACCTCCGCTCCATGATTCAGAGTCATGTGCCCTGCCATTAGACCAACGGGCTATAACAGCCGGTACGGGAATCGAACCCATACTTTAAGCTTCAAAGACTTCTTTGCTTCCATTACAACAACCGGCAGTTGTAACCAATTTTCCCAAAAAAATTGATTGCTAATTGTGGAGATGAGATTGAAATCCACGGCTTTCTGCTTATGAAATATTCTTCCAACTGAATCACTCCACAAAAATCGTGAAGGCAGGAATCGAACCTGCGACACATGGCTTATAAGGCCACCGCTCTCACCGCTGAGCTACTTCACGCTTCGAGCTTTATCGGACAATTCTAAAAGAGCCCAGACAAAGCAAAAAAATACCACACATCGAACACCGACATGTGGTAATCATATATCTCCATCATCAAAATAAGAATTTATGATATATCCTTCTCTCCACAATTTAACGGCACCCGAATAAACCCAGTCATCTGCTGTTTCTGAAACTGAGATATCTGTATGTTATTAAATTGTTGTAAAGATACTAAATATAACATTGTTCCTTTTTCCTTTCATTTATTATTAGATGATTGCAAAACTCTCTATTTCCAAAACCTAGTTGTGCAATATAGACAATATCATAAGCAAGGTGCTTTGGAGCCACCGGTGCTTAGCGAGGTTTCTTCGAGCTTAGCACCGTTGCGAGCGACAAGCAGCGCAAGCGTGCCTGCGTTGATTTGTCTATATTGTACAACGGATGTTACCGAAAACATAGTTTCGCAATTACCTTTCATTTATTGTATCGTCATCTTAACATGAATTTTCAATATTAACAAGTAACTCTGTGGATTACAGTTCCCCACAGCTCATTCAATGTCCGTGCGGGGTAGCCTCGATATAATCATGCTCCTTTTTCAAATCTGCATACAACAAATCAATCAATACAATCAATAAGGGAATCAAAGTCCCCCATATCGCTTTCCCCTTAAAAATCCTACACAGTATTGTAGATAAAACTGCGCCCAGCACAAAGACTAACAACATAGAAACATGATTGACAAACCTGTTTACCTGATTTCTATCCCCATGCTTTCTGACAGCCTTTACTATCGCAACTCCTGTCTGACGCAGATGATTTGTGCAAAAGGTAGTTGCCATCGGAATCCCCTCTGCCTGACGAAACGTATTATATTGCATAGAACAGATAAAGTTAATGGCTATCTGGGAAACCTGAAAGGGTATACTCTCTGGTAACATGCCCAAAACAATGACCACCACCATCTCAATGAAAATCAATAATGTGTCCCAGCGAATTAAATGTCTTTTTTTAATGGGTTTCGGTACTGCCTCCGAAACGATTGCTCCCAGCAGATAGGCACCCATCGGTATCAAATAATATAGTGCATTGCGCCACCTTCCGTTCCCCACCGCCATGGCAAATAGAACAAAATTGGCAGTCTGTGCATTACAAAACACCCCACCTCTGATAGAATATGTATATGCTCCGTAAAATCCGGCTACAAACATTAGCACGGCAAAAATCCACCATTTTTCACATTCCAGATAGCCTTCCACATCTTCGGCATCCTTTGGTAATAATTCCCTTTTATCCATTGTAAATCTACCTCTTTTTATAAATACTCCACTTCTAATAACGTCAAGCCACAGGCTGCCGCTTTATGACCGGCCTTCGTCCGGTCTTTTGCCTCTAATATCTCTTTTATTTGCTCCGGCGGAATCATGCCCATTCCTACCTTCATCAGGGAACCCACGATAATTCGCACCATATTATATAGAAATCCATTCCCGTTCATGCGGATACGCACCATATTGTCCTCTCTGGTTACCTTAATATAATAAATCGTCCTGACTGTATTTTCCACATCCTCCTTGGGAGTGCAAAAGCTTTTAAAATCATGTTCGCCTACCAGATAATCCGCTCCACGCTGCATTTTTTTCTCATCTAAATGATAATAGACAAAATGAGAATATAATCTTACCATCGGGTCCGGAAACTGCGCATTATAAATACAATATTCATAGGTCTTCCTTGTATCACAATATCTCGGATGAAAATCCGGTGCCACCTCCTCTGACCTTTGAATCCTGATATCAGCCGGCAGCAGGTTATTAATCGCATAGCTGATTTTCTCTGGCGGCATTGTCACATCTGCATCGAATACTGCAACATTTCCCATGGCATGCACACCGGAATCCGTCCGGCTTGCACCAATAACCGCAATATCCTCACGGAAAAACTTACTTAAGGTTCTATTTAACACCTCTTCCACCGTAATTCCATTTTTCTGTATCTGCCAGCCACAATAATTGGTACCGTCATATGCGACAGTAAGCTTGATTCGCTTCATATTCCATACCTGCCTGTTTAATTCTGATTCTCTGATTTCCCTACCGGACAATCATATCACGTTAAATTCCTTTTGTACATGAAAAACAACAGCCTTAACTGCTTATCAGTATAATTTTCCATCATAATACTGCAGCAGAAGCTCCGTTACACGGTCATAACTAGCAGTCCCATCCTCGTATAGCTCCTACTTTTCCATCTCCAAAATCTGTTTGAGAATATAATACAAATATTCCTGATTTTTTGCTGTCTGCTGTTCAATTAATCGAAAGCTCTTATATGCAAAATTATCAACTGGTTCGGCAAAATCCTCTATCCCCTCCACAAGAGTTACTAAGGAAATATTAAGCCCTCTTGCAATTTTATATAATGTTTCAATCGATGGTGTTTTCTCGCCCCTCTCTAACTGCCCTATATAGGTCGGATGAAGATCACTGTACTCAGAAAGCTTTTCCTGACTGATCTTCTGACGAGTGCGGTAATAACGTATTCTGCTGCCAATTTCCTGTGTAATATTCATGTACAGCCTCCTAAAAATAATAATAACAAATCTATACTATAGATATCCATTTTTAAAAACTATATACTATTGACACTCAAAATGTAGATGTATATACTAAAGATATGAACACAGTAAAGTTAGAATACGGACGGCATTCAAAATGATAAGAACAAAGAAATTACAAAAGATATCAGCATTTATACTAATATTAGCAGTCATATTAATTTCTGCAATCCTATTAACCGCAGTCATTTGCAGCACATTTTTTGCTGCAAAAAGAAAAAACAACCAGATTGCCGGTCTGGCAGTCAAGACCACTGATACAATGCTGAATGAGGGACAGATTCTCACAAAATCGATGTTAAAAAAGTCACTCAAGGTAACGGCACGATATAAAAATGGAAAAATCAAGAAAAAATACACGCTGTACAATTCCAGACAAATCGGCAGAATAATCAAGCCAATCAGTTCCGGTAAAAACAAAGATAACTATAAGGTTGACCTCTTTTCCGGTTTAACAAAAAGAACTGTTTATATAAGGGTAAACCGGATAGAGAAGATTTACTTTAAACATCCCAAGCTGAAAGCTTTGACGGAAGGAGAAAAATTTGATATGGAGGCATTTAAAAAGGATTATACAGTCTATGCCCAGTACAAAAAAGGTGCAGATAAAAAGCTTACAACTTACACGGTAAATGCACCTGATGTAGTGAAAGCGAATACTAATGGCAGGTTTACTGTAACCATAACTTACGGCAAAAATACAGCCACAATTTCTATACCGGTTACTCAACCTGCCATGGAAAATTCCACTACCGAGGATTATCTTTCAAAAACTGTTGACAAGGAGCTGCACACTATTCCCCGCAAATCAGCTCATCCCACTCAGCATTTCCGTCCATATAGCCAAATGTTTCTTTATCAGAGAAATATCCCAGCAAATCATTGCGAACCTTCTGTACAAATCCATCGGGAAGCTCTTTGAATTTCATATGTGCATACAGCCACGAATCAGCAAATCCGCCAATTGACTCCACGCAATCCAGCAGTGTCTTTACAGTCAAAAGTGTTTCCTCCACATCTTTATCCTGTACCACCATCTCCAGCTTACAGGAAATTTCACGATATTTTCCCATTTCAAAAAGTCGGTTTAAGCCGCTTTCTTTCTCCAAATATTTCTGTGCCTGTGCCATTTTCCCCTCTTCGGCAGACAAAATAAAAAGACTATGAAACACCATATTTAACAAATTACATTCAGAAAATAAGATTTCCTCATAGGCCTTATACGCTTCCTCCAAACGATTTGTTTTACTGTAAATGAGAGCCTGCATCCGCTTTCTATTCGTATCCTCCTCAGCAAAATACTGCAGATACTCCTCCGCTTTATCATACATATCTTTTCTCACGTAGTAGTGAAATAACGAATCGGCTGTGCTTTTTTGCAGCTTAACATCATTACTCTCCAAAGCACATTGATACCATTTCAGAATCTGTTCATCGTAATCATCTACATTTACAGCCTCGTCTGTCATACATCTGGCATCCAAAACCACCGCCATCTGCCAAATCAACTGATGACAGTTAGGATATTCC
>CAMWYM010000136.1 GCA_947178475.1 uncultured Clostridium sp.
CCCGTCCTTCTTTTTATGGCTCCGTGGACCACTGCGTTCTACTATATGTTTTTGGCTCCGTTGACTTCATCGTTCTTTTCTCTGTTGTAGCCTCCGTCGACTTCTCTGTGCTTTTTTCTGTTGTGGTCTCCGTTGGCTTCTCGGTATTTTCTTCTGTTGCGATTTCTGTTGACTTCTCCGTTGTTACTCCTGCCTGCTTCTTTTTAACCGTCACCTTACATTTGTATTTCTTTCTACCCACCTTCGCTGTAATCGTCGCCTTTCCGACCTTTTTGCCTGTCACCTTTCCCTTTTTGTTGACTGTAGCAACCTTTTTATTACTGGTGGACCACTTTACCTTTTTCTTTGTGTTTTTAACCTTCAATGTCACGCTCTTTCCGACTGTGACCGTTACCTTTTTCTGATTGAGTTTCTCCTTCGACGCTGCCTGTGTGTTTACCGGTCCCCCCAATGCTGTTATTAACAGCAAACCTACTAATAATATAGAAACTCTTTTTTTATCCATCCTTCTCCTCCTCAATCATACCTAAAAGCTTTTAACGAATTGTGAAACAACAAAATTCGCCTCCCTGTGCCTCCTAAAATCCAAGTGTATGCATCTGAAAATATCCGCCCTACACATGGGGTAATACATCTGTTTTTCAAGATATCATAGTTAATATACTGTGTCAACAGCACTATATCTTGAGTTTTTTGCAAATCACTACTTAGCTTTATCCCTCTTCTTTATTTAATATTTTCCCTATCCGTAAAAACAGCGTAGTTCCACATATCGTAGCGGCCAGCGCATCTGCTATGGGCTCTGCCCAATAAATCCCCATAACGCCGAATATTCTTGGGAAAATCACTGCTAGAGGAATGAGTAATATTACCTTTCGTAGCAACGCCATAAATAAAGAAATCTTCGCCTGTCCAAGTCCCAGGAAAGTAGTCTGTGAACTCATCTGCACTCCAAACACCAGACAGCCTGCCACAAAAATCGGAAGTACTTCTTTTACTAATTCAATCAGCAACGTATCTGGCGTAAATATTTTTGCAAACATACCGGGAAGCACCATAACTAATGCTGTCATAGCTGCCGAAAAAGTCACATTGATTATCATCAGGCGTTTCATAAGCCCCTTTACACGTGCCTTGTCCCCTGCACCGTAATTGTAACTGATAATCGGCTGAACACCTTGGTTAAAGCCGGATATCGGGGTCAAAATCAGCTGCATGATACTCTGTAAAATGACAAGAGAACCCACATATAAATCCCCACCATATTTCTGCAAATTAGAGTTAAACACCACAGAAATCATACATTCTGTACTCTGCATAATAAACGGCGAAACTCCCAGTGCCGCAATCCTTCCAACGGTTTCCATTGAAAGCTTCAAATATTCTTTCTTTATCCGTATCGAGGAATGCTCTGACAGAAGGAAGCCCACTACAAAAAGTGCACTGCAAAACTGGGAAATCACTGTGGCAATTGCCGCACCCTCCACTCCTAAATTCAGCCCAAAGATGAAAACAGGATCTAAAAGAATATTTAATCCCGCTCCCAACATAACAGAAATCATTGCAATTCCTGTTTTTCCCTGCGCTGAGATAAAAGGGTTCAACCCAAGCGCAAGCTGTACCACTACCGTTCCCCACAGATAAATCGTCAGATATTTCATTGCATAGGGAATTGTCGCATCACTGGCACCAAACAGATAGAGAACCGGCTCTTTAATCACCTGAAATAATACTGTCAATACTACAGAAAACACAAGCAGCATCAAAAAGACATTCCCTAAAATCTCCTGTGCGCGTCTCCGTTCTCCCCTTCCTAAGGCAATTGCCGCAAGTGGAGCTCCTCCCGAGCCTGCAAATGCACTAAAAGCAGAAACAATAATTAAAACAGGAAGCGTAACACCCACACCGGTAAGGGCCAGAGAACCGTCCCCTTCCATATGTCCAATATAGATACGGTCTACTATATTATAAATAATATTAATAAGCTGTGCTATCATTGCAGGTATGCCCATTTTAAACATTATCTGCATGAACGGTGCCGTACCCATCAGCATCTCGGAAGAAACCGCTGTCCTTTTATTATCCTTTTGCTCTCTCATAGCTATCGGATAAAATTCGTAGCAATCTTTGCTTCTGCTTCAGGATGCACTACACCATTCGCTTCCCCAGCTTCAAGAAGCTTCAGCATCCACGCCATATTCTTCCCAAGTATTTGCATAATCTGCAAGCCCTCTAAATCCTGTGCCACATCCTCCGGTTTGTTACCATGCACCATATTCCAATAATTCGCCGGCACCATAAGCATATTGTTAATTCCAATGTATTTATTTAATGCATCATAGGTTGCCGTTGTTCCTGCCCGTCTTGCAGAGGCAATGCATGCCGCGGGCTTATACTGCATATATTTTCCCGCACTGTAAAACAGACGATCCATCACTGCTAACATGGCTCCGTTCGGGGAAGCATAATATACCGGAGAACCAAAAACATATCCATCAGCCGCCTTAACCTTTTCCACCAAACGGTTTACAATATCATCATCAAAAACACATCCACCGCTCTCGCTCCTTTTGCAGGCACCACAGCCAATACAGCCCCTTACCGGCTTATTGCCGATATGAAAAATCTCTGTCTCAACCCCATTGTCTTCTAAGGTTTTTGCAATCTCCGAAAGTGCCGTATAGGTACATCCCTTTGCATTCGGACTTCCATTTACTAATAATACTTTCATCCTCTTTCTCCTTTTCACTTATCGCACATGGCAGAATCTATTCTGTATTTACACTAATCCCCATTTGCCGGATTGTCAAGTACCTTTCCCTCCTTTGAAAATCTGGAGCCATGGCAGGCACAATCCCAGGTCTGCTCTGCTTTATTCCATTTCAGGGCACAGCCTAAATGCGGACAGCGCTTCGGAGTAATTGTCAGCAAATTTGTTACTGCCTCAAATGTATTTACAAACAACTGCGGTTTTACTATGCTTCTTGACGGAGAAAATACCTCCTGAAAATCATTCTCTTTCTCTGTTACCATATCACAAAGAAGCCTTGCAGACACCATGGCACCTGTCATTCCCCATTTATTAAAGCCAGTCGCCACATAAAGGTCCTTCGTTCTTCCGGAATACCGACCGATATAAGGAACATCATCTAACGTCATACAGTCCTGTGCCGCCCATGCACACAATTCTTTTGTTCCTGCATAATGCTTCTCTGCAAACTGCCTAAGCTCCTCCCAGTTCCCGCCCTTTTTCCCTGTACGGTGGCCTCCTCCGCCAAGCAGAAGTATGTCCCCATAATTCCGAAAGGACATGCCCGTCTTGTCCTCATCCACATACATGCCATCCACCTGCAAATCCGCCTTCGATTTCTCTTTTGAAGCAAGTGCCAGCACATAGGAACGATGCTGATACATTTTAAGGAAATAACTCCCGTGTTTATTAATAAATGGAAAATGTGTTGTCACGATAACTTTATCAGCGTTGATTCTTCCCTCTTTCGTAACCGCTGTATTACCTATCATTTCACCCACGAAAGTATGCTCATAAATATTCAAATCCTTTACAAGCGCAGATAAAAATTTGAGTGGTTGAAACTGTGCCTGATTCGGGCAGCATACAGCTCCCACCGTTTCCATTGGAAGTGGCAGAGAATCATACAATTCGGCATCATACCCCAGCTGGTAAAACGCCTTCATTTCCTTCTCCAATTTCTCCCTGTCATCCCTTGAATACACAAAGTTATCTTTTCTCTCAAAGTTACAGTCTATCCCTTCACAAAGCTTACCATACTGTTCTACTGCCTGCTTATTTGCCTGTAGGTACTGCCAGGTTCTATCTCTGCCGAAGGTGTTTAACAGCTTATCGTAAATAAGCCCATGCTGCAACGTGATTTTCGCCGTAGTGTGTCCGGTGGTTCCACTGCAAATCCGATTCTTTTCTACCAGAACACAGTCTACCCCTTCCTGCTTTAAAAAATAAGCCGTAAGAAGTCCCGCAATTCCACCGCCAATAATTAGTACCTCTGTTTTTATTTCTGTTTGTAAGGTCGGAAATTCCGGCATTGTCACTTCCTTTTGCCAAATTGATTTCATGATAAATATATTTCTCCTCATCCTTATATATCTGGAAATATTCTTTACCATAATAAAATTTTTATGCCCGCAGACTCCGTCAATTTTTATAAAATGAGGCGGGTCTCCGCCATTGTCTGAAAAAGTCCTCCAAACCACAGAAACAGCAGACCGGATATGTCTGCTGTTTCTGTACAAAATCCCTTTTAACATCCTATAGTTTATCTGTATGCCTTATTTGTTAAGCCGCATAAAGTGGAAATTTGTAGTCTTCTTACTGTAGAGATAGGGGGACTTTCCAAATGGCACTTCTCCCTTGTCAAATTTCTTATCTGCCTTTGTCTGCTTACTTGCCAGTGCCCCCCCGACACCAATGCAAAGTCCTTTATAATCCTCTGGATAGGTAATGGTTACTTTGTTTCTATGTTGACCATAAGCATAAACATAATAGTCATTATTTGTCGAATATCGAATCCAATAACCGGAATGCTTCCAACTACCAAATTTCACATTAACTCCTTCAACAGTATCTGCATTTAATCCCGTATTGTAATCTCCTACCCAAATATATTGGTTTCCCAACACATTACCACTTGCTTTCACTATCTTCTCTACCTCTGATTTGCTGGGACGGTAACTGTCTTTAAATGTCACCGTAAAGGATATCTTCTTGTAACCCTCCTTCTTTGCATCTGAATATTTCAGGTTGGTAATCTTAGCAGTTGCTCCCGCTTTTCTACCAACTCCCCTCCAATATGTCTTAAAGGAAACAGCCTTGTTCTCCTTTAAATCAAACTTTGCCTTCTTTAACGTCTTCATATACGGCTTCTTCGTCTGTTTTGTGGCTGCCGGTGCCTCAGTTGTTGCCGGTGCTTCGGTGACCTCCGTTGCCTGTACCTTGTTCATTGGTATGCAAAGGGCTGCCCCCAATGCAAATGTCAGCAATACTACTGTTACTTTTATTCTCTTTCTCATCATTTTTCCCTCCTGTTTGGCAGGTGGAGTATTCGTACGTCATGGCAGACAACTTCCACTCCATCTATAATATTTAAACGTCCTACAAAACACCTTTTTTCTCATATCGCCGAAGCTGATACTCTAACACTTCTTTTTCTTTGGACTGTGGTTCTGTATCAAGCCATTTGTAAGCCTTCTGGCAATCTAACTGAAATCCCTTTCCCAAATATTGATACATTTTCTCGTGAGAGCCAGAAAATGGTCTTGCTATCACCCTTTTTACATTCTCTTCGATTGAAAATTTCCAGTTGACACTCTGATTTGCGGTAAGCAGTGATACGCCATTATCAAAAATAGGTGCACATACAAAATGTTCTTCTTTAAAAATCACTGCCAGATTATTTAAATGACGGTCCTCGTTAAGAACTATCATATCCAGCATGATGACCTTTTTCAAATAGTCTCTCATATCCAAATTACAGCTTTGGTTTACAAACCGAAGGACATATTCAATCCGGTCCTCCATCTTTTCCAGCCCTGCTAAAACCTGACTTAAATCCTTGCCAAACTCATTGTAATACAGGCGGTAAACGGTAACCAGTTCTTCCCCTTCCCGAAGAAAATTCTTACTCCGGCAGCCTGGAATATCATTGATATACCCCGGTTCATATAATACATAATCATCCATTGCCATATCAGAGAACGTCAAAAGCTTTGACACCAGATATTCTACCATTCCCTCGTTTCCCCGGTTGTCCTTTTTGTACCAGAAGCCATCCTTTTTATATTTAATCTGTGTTCCTTCACTTGTCCCTATCTGTGTAATAATGTATTCTTCTTCCACATCTTCCCGAAACATATTCTACCTCACTAAAACATCCTTTGCCGTTAGCTTCTCACCCGGAAAACGAAACCAGATATAATCATTATAGGATACTCCATGGGTTTTCCTCACCAATTCCTGTGGATTGTATTCCTTCAGTCCGAATCGATTAAGGATCTGCCGGATATCTCCTCTCCCCTTCTCAAAGCACCGCATTTCCAAAATCTTATTTAACTGATGTCTCGTCATCTTCTCCTGTGCAAACAACTGTTTCAACGGATGTTTGCAATAGCGTGAAACATGTACCCTGCTCCCCTTAACTGCCACGCGTGCGGTAATCTCATCCCGCCAAAACACCTCAAAGGAATAATCCTGAAGTATGCTTTCCTCCATACGTTGTTTCTCCATTCTCTGTAAAGTCCACTGGAGCTGTTCACATAGAAGCTGCTGCTCTTTTCTTTGAGCCAAAAGCTCTTTCCTTCTGGAAATCTCCTTCTCCTCCTGATAAACTGCACCGGGATATACCTTTCCCAGACACTTATATTTTAGCTTACCAGCCTCTCTCCATTGCTCATAATAGTATTTCTTTCCTTTAATCATTTTAATCACAATGGACTTCTGCTCAGTTCCCAACTCGCCAAGTTCTCTGTCTATTCGTTCCAACTCAGTAAGAACCTTTTTCTTCTCTGCTAAAATAAGCTGATATATCCGTTCCAAATCTTTCATGATTACCTCCTCCAGCCATGCATCAATACAATATAGCAGGTATTATCATGTTATATGT
>CAMWYM010000137.1 GCA_947178475.1 uncultured Clostridium sp.
CTTTTTCAGCTTGATATAAATGCCCACAAAACAAGTATATGGTTTAATGATTGTCTCAAAGTGTTGCCTATCGCCGAGAGCAAATTTTTTATTTGTTGCAAGCCAATCGTCCCATGCTTTGCTGAAACAATCCATTTCCCATGTTTTCACCGACTCGATTCTACCGCTGTCACCGATGAGTTCTTTCCAAAGTTTTGGACTTTTGAACATATAGGAATCATCCCCAAGCCAATCGGAAAGAAGCTCTTCGGCACGACCTGTATATTCATCCTTCAGACCAGGGATTCCAATCAAAACCACTCCATTATCCTTCATAAATGGCAAAATCTTTTCCTGAAAAAATCCCTTACTTCCCGCAAAATAATGATACGAATCAATACTAATCATAGCACTGAACTGCTTTTTTTCAAAATGAAGATTGTTTGCATCTTCACAAATAGGCGTTATCTGCTCTCCAACACCCCATTCAACAAACCGTTTCCCATTTTCTTCTGCGCTTACCCATAAATCATTTGCGAAAACCCTCGCTCCAGTCTCTTTAGCAATGATAAGACTTGTCAGTCCAGTCCCACATCCTAAGTCGAGGATCATATCATTAGGAACCAGCTGTAAAGGATATTTATCAAATAGCTCTGCTAATATCCTTACGCTATTCGGTCCCATCAGAGTTTCTGCCGAAATATATGCCTTATAATCACCAATATTCATACAATATACTCCCTCTAAATCCTGATTTGTCATGCAGTCTATATTCTCTCTACAATCAAATCCCCCATCTCGGTAGTACTGACTAAGGTTGTACCTTCGGATACGATATCACAGGTGCGGTAACCCTCTTCCAAAACCTTCTTTACCGCCGCTTCCACGGCATCCGCTTCCTTATCCAAATCTAACGAAAACCGTAGCAGCATTGCTGCCGAAAGAATCGTTGCAATAGGGTTTGCTTTATTCTGTCCTGCGATATCCGGTGCAGAACCGCCGCTTGGCTCATACATACCAAACTTTGTTTCATTTAATGATGCGGATGCCAGCATTCCAATGGAACCTGTGACCATGGAAGCCTCGTCAGATAAAATATCGCCAAACATATTCTCTGTCAAAATGACATCAAACTGTGCAGGGTCCTTCACCAACTGCATCGCACAGTTATCCACCAGCATATGCTCTACCTCTACCTCGGGATAATCCTTTGCCACCTCATTTACAACGGCTCTCCAAAGTCTGGACGAATCCAATACGTTTGCCTTATCCACAGAGGTTACTTTCTTACGTCTCTTCATGGCGATGTCAAAACCCCGGATGGCGATTCTTCTGATTTCATCTTCAGAATAGGTCAGGGTGTCAATAGCTTTCTTTTTGCCGTTTTCCTCCACTGTTTTACGCTCACCAAAGTAAAGTCCTCCGGTAAGCTCCCTCATAATCATCATATCAAATCCTCTGTCCGCAATCTCCTCCTTTAACGGACATGCACCCTTCAACTCCGGATACAACAGTGCCGGTCTTAAGTTTGCAAACAGACCGAGCTCCTTACGAATTTTTAATAGTCCTGCCTCCGGTCTTAAAGACGGTTCTAACTTATACCAAGGGGAAGTACTGGTATCCCCTCCGATTGAGCCAAGCAGTACCGCATCGGACTTCTTTGCTTTCTCTACTGCCTCATCGGTCAGGGGTACTCCATGTGCATCAATGGAGCATCCACCCATCAAAAGCTGCTCATACTGGAACGTATGACCAAACTTTTCACCAATCTTGTCTAATACCTTCATCGCTTCGGTAACTACCTCCGGTCCGATACCATCACCCTTGATTACTGCTAAATTATAGTTCATTTTCTTCCTCTTTTCTAAATTATAAAATCCATACTATTTTACATCCTGCACACTTATATCTGCAATCTTCTTAGTAAATCCTGCCTCCTGCAACTACAACACGAACATTTCCGCTTCTGAGATCCGTTTTCTTTTTTTTAATATTTTTTTTCTTAATAGTCAGTGTAACTGCCTTTGAAGAACCTGCCGGCACCCTTATATTCCATCTTTTAAAAGTCTGTTGTGCAATTAATTTGTCATTCCGATACACCTTGATGACTAAATTTTCTGCATAGGAAGTAGTAGAAGCAAATGTATTGATAAAATGACCGCTTAGCACATAGTTGCCCTTGGAGTCTCTCTTAATTTTTTTAAAGCCCAAAATAGTCTGGTTACTTGCATAAGCGGAAGCACTTGTGGGATAAGATTTCAATTTGCATTCATTTTTCTTTACCTTTATCTTACAAACTGCTTTCTTCCCATCACGTGAAGCCGTTATGGTTGCTGTACCTGTCTTTTTTGCTGTTACAACACCCTTCTTATTTACCGTTGCTATTTTTTTGTTTGAGGATTTCCATATGACATTTCCACCTCCCCCTGTGAGCTTCAGTGCCGTTTCTGCCCCTGCTCCCAAAGTAACCTTTGGTTTTTCAAAGAATAAAGGGTCATCAATAAATACAATTTTTGTCTTCTCCGAGTCCTTATACTTCTTATATATAGCCGAATCATAGTAGCAATGCAATTCGCTTACACTGCAGCTCCAGAAAGCATCCTTATCCAGTTCCACGTTAGGACAAGCCGCCACAAGTTTTGCAATATGTGTACTATAAAATGCATACCCTTCAATCTTAACCAACCCTGCCGGTAACACCAGTTCCGTAATCGTTCCGCCATGCGTAAATGCACTCTCCCTGATATAGCGAAGGGATTCCGGAAGCTTCACTGTTTTCAGTTTATCACATCCTGAAAACATATCCTCCGGAATTTCTGTCCATCCCTCTTCCAAAGTAACCGATTCTATTTCCGCATTAAAGAAAATAGACTTTCCGCACTTTGTTACTGTAGCCGGCATAACAATATTTTTGGCCTCGGCATAACCAAATGCAGTATCTCCAATCTCTCTTATCGTAGCCGGAATCGTATTATCCTTTAAGGGCTTGGCAAAATACAGTCTCTCTCCAATTACCGTTACTGTATACCCATCAATTGTATCCGGTATCTTTTCTGGATTACTACCACTATAATCGACCAGCTTTGCCGTTCCGTCCGGAAGTACCTCATAAGTATAACCGTCTGCCCTCTCTGCCATGGAAATCTTTCCTGTCATTATGCAGCCCATTATTACCATACATACCGTGTACAGTAGCTTTTTTAAATAATTTCTTTTCATCATTTTTCCCCCTCTTTTCTATTTGTTATTCAGGTAATTGCAAAACCTTGTTTTTCGCCTTTTACTTGTTATTGATATAATTCACCAGCCCTTCAGCCTTGATAATCTCCTGCATAAATGGCGGAAATGCCTGACCTTTAAATTCCGTTCCCTTCGTCCGGTTATAAATCATACCGCTGTCAAAATCAATCTCAACTTCATCCCCCGCCTCAATTCCTTTTGCAGCCTCCGGACACTCAATAATTGGAAGTCCGATATTAATTGCATTGCGGTAAAAAATTCTCGCAAAGGTTTCTGCAATCACACAGCTGATACCGCTTGCCTTGATGGCTATTGGTGCATGCTCTCTGGAGGAACCGCATCCAAAGTTCTTATTTGCCACCATAATGTCTCCCGGTTTTACACGGTTTACAAAGTCCTTATCGATATCCTCCATGCAGTTCTTTGCCAGCTCTGCCGGGTCAGATGAATTTAAATATCTTGCAGGGATAATCACGTCTGTATCTACGTTATCTCCATACTTGTGTACTGTTCCATGTGCTTTCATATTATTTAACCTCCATACTAAGTCTAATTCTATCTATCGTCTTCTATCAACCTTCCCTGGTCTTTATATGTCTTACTCTGCGAATCACTCTGAAGACGTTTTTACAGCCCAATCTGGCATGGGCATGAAATCTTGCCTGTTACCGCCGAAGCTGCCGCCACTGCAGGGGAAGCCAGATAAATTTCAGAATCCACATGTCCCATACGCCCTACAAAGTTACGGTTTGTGGTTGCCACTGCTCTCTCTCCTGCTGCAAGGATACCCATATGTCCGCCAAGACACGGTCCACAGGTAGGAGTTGATACAACTGCACCTGCTTCCACAAAGATTTTTAAAAGCCCCTCTTCCATTGCCTGTAAATAAATTGCCTGGGTTGCCGGAATCACGATGACACGAAGTCCCTTCGCACATTTTCTTCCCTCCAATATCTTTGCCGCAACCCTTAAATCCTCAATCCGTCCATTGGTACAGGAACCGATTACAACCTGGTCAATTGAAATCTCCGGCACCTCGCTAATCGGCTTTGTATTTTCCGGTAAATGCGGAAATGCAACTGTAGGCTCTAATGTACTTAAATCAATCGTATAGGTCTCATCATAAACCGCATCCTCATCAGCCTCATAAACCTTATATTCCTTTACCGAATGCTCCTTCATATAGGCTATGGTCTTCTCATCCACAGGAAAAATACCGTTCTTTGCACCAGCCTCAATTGCCATGTTTGCCATAGAAAAGCGGTCATCCATAGAAAGAGAGGCAATACCGTCTCCCACAAATTCCATAGACTTGTAAAGTGCTCCGTCTACCCCGATCAAGCCGATAATATGTAAGATTACGTCCTTGCCGCTCACCCACTTTTTCGGTGTTCCGGTCAATACAAATTTAATGGCAGATGGCACCTTAAACCATGCTTTACCGGTTGCCATTCCCGCCGCCATGTCCGTAGAGCCAACACCTGTAGAAAATGCACCCAACGCACCATAGGTACAGGTATGGGAGTCAGCTCCGATACAGGTTTCTCCTGCAACAATCAAGCCTTTTTCCGGCAACAGTGCATGCTCGATACCCATTTCACCCACATCAAAGAAATTGGTGATATCCTGTGCATTAGCATATTCCCTTACACATTTACAGTGCTCTGCACTCTTGATATCCTTATTCGGCGTAAAATGGTCCAATACCATTGCGATCTTATCCTTATCAAACACCTTATCTGTCTTAAACTTATCCATCTCATGGATCGCAACCGGTGTCGTTACATCATTTCCTAATACCAAATCCAAATCTGCCTCAATCAACTGTCCCGCCTCAACACTGGCAAGACCTGCATGTGCAGCTAAGATTTTCTGTGTCATTGTCATTCCCATCGCATATTCTCTCCTTTTCTCATCTATATGGATAGTCAGGAAAACCGTATAAGGAGCTTCTTCTATTCCTAACCGATTATATCCTTGACTTCCTGCTTTAATTATATTACCATAAACATTAATATAAATAAAATATATATATCGAATAGTTATAATAACTTACGGTTATCATATATGCCCTACGGCAAATTCTATCTGTATTGTACAGCGCAGAGAGAAAAAGACAGGGGATCGCAATTATCTAACCATTATGAAAACAGGCAGGAGATACCTATGGAACAGAATTTAAATTATTACAAGATTTTTTATGAATCAGCAAAATGCGGCAATATCAGTAAGGCTGCTGAAAACCTTTACATCAGTCAGCCTGCCGTCTCAAAATCCATCACCAAACTGGAACAGTCTCTGGGACACACCTTGTTTATCCGTAGCAAAAAAGGTGTCCGGCTGACAGACGAGGGTCAAACCCTGTTTGACCATTTATCTCAGGCTTTTGACTCCATTGAAACAGCGGAGAAAACATTAAAGCGCATAGGACAGTTTGGCATTGGCCAAATCCGCATCGGTGTCTCCACCTCCCTGTGCAAACATATCCTGCTTCCCTTTCTGCAGGACTTTATCCGCAGCAATCCCCACGTAAAGGTATCCATCGCCTGTAACCCAACCTTTGAGACCTTACAGCTATTAAAAGAGGACAAAATCGACATTGGATTGATTTGTGACACACCTCTAGAAAGCCGGTTTCACTTTATGCCGCTTCGCTCAATACATGACACCTTCATCACAACCCAAACCTATCTGGACAACCTTGCCCTGCGTGAACAGGATTCCAACCTGACACCCACAAGGGAGAATCCGGATACCGATGCCTTTGAGGAAAATATTGTTCCAAATGAAAACACTTCCAACAATATCCCCAATATGACAGGACTTTTCCTCTTTTCAGAACACAGCCCTAAGCCTCCGTTTTCTACAGCATTAAGCACTAAAGAGATATTGGAAAAGGCAAATTTAATGCTGTTGGACCAGGGAAATATTTCCAGACAATTCATTGACCGCTATCTGGATTCCTGCCGTATTTTCCCCAGTCAGGTATTGGAAATCAATAATATGGATCTGTTAATCGATTTTGCTGCTATCGGAATGGGTGTTGCCTGTGTAGTGCGGGAATTTATATCCGATTACATCGAAAGCAGGCAGGTGATTGAACTCCCACTAGATGAATGGATTCCGGAGCGGACGGTAGGATTCGTCTACAATGAACACCAGCTGAGTGCAACCACCAAAAAATTTATTAATTTTTGTCTCAGTCAGGTGCATCGCTAATTTCCAATTTCCGTTAACCCTGCCGCTCTATAACATATGTCACAAATTTTCGAAGATTATAACA
>CAMWYM010000138.1 GCA_947178475.1 uncultured Clostridium sp.
GTAGCATTACATTTGTATGATAAATCTGTTGTCTGGTCATTCCTCTGTATTCCTTTCTGTTTATACCCTGCTTAGATAATTGCGAAACTTCTTATTTCTAAAAACTAGTTGTGCAATATAGACAAAGTTTCATAGTAAAAGAACTGCCCTACTAAGTGAACCTATCTCAGCTTAGTATGACAGTCCTCCCTTTTCTTAATTTGCTAACAAAAGTCAATGCACCTGAATAACCTTTCTCTTCTGCTGCTCCTGCTCCATTCGCTTTTTCTGCATCTGCAGTCTCACCTGCTCTAAAATTTGATTCTTATGTAAGTCGCTCATTTCCGCAGCCATATCCGTATCCCGGATAGCACTATAAGATGAGGTGAGGTTATAAGAAGTATTCTGATTATTCATAATTGTATAAGCCAAACGGTTAGACTGCGCTCCAATGGAAGATTGCGCCGAAGTAACCTTTTTAAGAGCATTATCAATATCCTTTAAATTAAAGCTCTTTGTCACATCAAAATCTGCAATTCCCAGCTCCTCTAAAGATGCGTTAACCATTTCCATCTCATGTCCAACACCTGCCGGATTTGTTGCCAGCTCCATCGTTGCCATGCTGCCGTCCAAAAGCTTCAGTCCGTTAAATTGTGTGTTCTTTGCTACATCAGCAATACCCTTTTTGATCTGGTCAATCTCTGCCTGCATCATAGACAGCTCATCCTTAGAATAAATTGCGGAATTCGATGCCTGCACTCCTAATTCGCGGATTCTGCTCAGTGAATCATATATAGAAGAAAGAGCGCCATCGGCTACATTCAAAACACTGTTACCACGTTCCGCATTCTGTGTTCCAACATCATACCCGTTCTTCTGAGTCAGAAGCTTCTCCGAAATCGACAATCCTGCCGCATCATCTGCTGCTCTGTTGATCCGGTAACCACTGGAAAGATTGCGGTAATTTCTCTCAATGCTAAGTGACATATGAACACCTCCTTCAATTCATTTAAAATTAATGTCTATAAAATTTACAGACTATACATATTATTATCTATATTCTAACATATATGCTAAAATACGGCAATTGGTAATTGCAAAATTCTGTTTAAAAAAACAAATACTGTTATAGTCACTTCCAGTGGTTCAGTGGGATTCACTTTCACCTCTCCATTTTTCAAATGCAAGCTCCACGCGAATTGTGATATCCGAACTTTCCCACATTGCATCTGAACCCTCTGTGGTCGTCCCTACAAACATCAAGTTATTCTTATCCCCATCCAGCCCTTCAGGCAGACAATATGAATAAATATTTTTGTTGTTCCCTTTCTTAATGGGAATTTTTTCTCCTGTATCCGGTGCTACTAAGTAAATATCACAATCCTTTTTTATCCCCGTGTCTGAAACCGCATCATTTACTATCAGCTCAATATTCTTGACGGTAATCTCCACATCAAACTCACTATTATTGCAAAGTGTAATCTCATCCGAAAATATCTGTTCCCGTCCCAAAAGCTGCTGAGGGTCAATATGTATTGTAAATTCCTGCGGCATAAATACAGACACCAGCTCCGGCTTTGTCACTGTAACAGTCTGCTCCTGCACTGTTACATTTCCAGCATTATCGGTAACTGTGACTATAACATTATAGTCACCTTCCTCTGTAAAGGGAACAGAAAATTCATATTTTGATGGAACATTTATTCCCTTATCAATGGTCACACTCTCTAAAAGAGTTAAATCGCTAATATCATAAGCCTCGCCATTTATGCTGCATTCCACCTTCTGAATACCTGAAATAATATGTCCAGTATCTGCCACATCAACCCATAAGGTATAAGGCGTGGTACAAAAAGCATCGTTTGCCATAGAAACTACCGGTGCGCTCTGCTCCACCAGATAATACTTGGACAACACCTCAGACATATTACCTGCCTTATCTGAACAATTCATTAGAATTCTTCCATAAAACTCATCTATAAGCCCAAGCTCTGTATTCTCTGTACAGTCAACCATATAGCAAAGCTTATCACCATATACATAACAAAGCTTATCAATACCAGTGCCCTGAACACCTTCTACCGAATCATTTCCAAGAATTTTCAGCCTTGGATTATTTGTACAATAAATGGTCTTATTCTCTCCCTGCAGCTTCCCAAGCCCTTCCTCGTCAAAAACCAGAGCAGGTGCTACCGTATCCTTTGAATAGATAAAATCCACCCCTGTTGTGACTTCACTACCATTTGAAAAATATAAGGTAATTCTCTCATCCGCTGCATCCCTGGTCAGTGTAACAGAGCTTCCAAACTCTCCATCTTCACCAATCCTCACCTGATTATATCCATTTACTCCTGCAGCCTCAATAACGATATCTCCAACAAAGGCATCTACACCAGTCCTCATACTACCCTTTACCGTAAAATATCCTGCATCTGCAACTACTTTCTTTTCTATCTTATCTGTATCTGCAGCTACATCAGACATCTCATCTGATGTATGGTCCTCCCGCATATCTTCAGACCTTGCTGATTCATTCTCCTCTGTCTGACCAGCTTCGTCTGCAGCTGTAATATCTTCCTGACCTTCCAAAGCATCCATGTCATCAAAATCTGGAATCCGATCTTTCCCCTCGTCCATATCTGATAATTCATCCTGCTTGTTTTCAGCTTGCGGAACATCCTTTGAAGCAACAGCCTTTTCATTATCTTTTGGCAGTGAAATATTCGCCGGTTTCTTTACAATCGTATGCGCCTCCCGCTCACCATCACTTAAGCTTCGCTCTATCGGGTCAGTAGGCAAAATTACATTCCACACATTCTTTTGAAACTGTATACTTGTAGCAATCTGCCTATTTTCATCCCGCACTTTTTCTTCTATGCTCCCGGTATCTTCCTCACTTTCCCTCTCCGGTTTTGTATCAAAAACATCATTTAATATATAGTCTGCTGCAGTCTGAATGCCATCATAATTAGAGTTGACAACAAACCCAATCTCTACCGGATATTGATAAAGCATACTCTCTCCACTATTCTCCGGTTTTACTCCATTATTCTCGTATGATGCCTGAACCTGTGAAAGAGGAACTGCATTCTTTACCACTGCATTACTTGTCTGTGTCCCTGTCTCCTGCTGTGAGATAACCACATTTTTACTGAGGTTATCCGTTGATGCGCTTTCAAGAAATTCTTTCTGTGCTTTTCGCTGAGCAGCTCCTTTTTTTTGCACAGTCAAGCTCTTCTTATCTACACCACTTTCCTGCTGTATAGAATCATCAGAACCTGTCTGTTGTACGATTGTTTCTCCCTCAGCCACTTCAGAATTATAAATTTCAATACTTGCCATAGTATTTTCATTCTTCACTGTATTATGATTCTTGCCCAAAGCTGCAGTAACCTGACTTTCCGAGAAAGATTGCGATATACCCTGCCCCAAAAGAGACACCGCCAGCAAAATCACAAGTGTACCAATACATACGCCTTCTGCTAATCTTTTTTTCATCATAACGGTCAGTTTTCTATGTAATATCACAAAAAATACATATATATACGCCAACACACGAATCAATGCCTTATACATAGTATATCCTCCTTTCTCTATATCACCATCATAGGTAATTGCCAAACTCTGTTTTCAAGATGTCCATTGTACAATATAAACAAATCACTCATATATATTTTATCGTCATCTGTCAACTAATATGTTACTACTTATGTGTGTAAATGGAAAGACCTGTCGTAAACATTACAATGAGTACCACTAATCCAAATATA
Source organism: uncultured Clostridium sp. (assembly GCA_947178475.1). Lineage (GTDB taxonomy): Bacteria > Bacillota > Clostridia > Lachnospirales > Lachnospiraceae > CAG-590. The sequence goes on from CAMWYM010000138.1 coordinate 3,750, forward strand.
AGATGCAGGATTGTACCTTGAAAGGCTGGCCAGCACCATGTAAGCGGACACACTATCGTCAACATTTCTATCCGCTCGCCAATATGTGCTACTGTATCTGCTATAACGCCTTCTCTCCCCATCATCTGCAATAATGAAGCAAAAAATGTAAACAACGCTGGTACTCTTGAAACCACACATGGCAATAACAGTACCGCCAACACTGCATCATCCGAAACTCCTGTCGCCCCTTTACAGGCAGCCATGAATAATGCCACTGCCAGATAAATCAAACAAATTAAAAACAGCAAAACATAATATTGTATCATATTAAGTACCATCTGCGATGATCCAAGTATTAGGGCAAGCACCACATTTATGACTAAAAGCAAGCCACAGCATACCAGCATTTCAAGGCTCCACATCAGACCCTTTCCAAGAAATAATGTCTTTCTGCTGATTCCGGCATTATTCAGATAGATCATCGTCTCCAGCCTCTGCTCGTCTATCACAGAAGCTGTCAACTCCATCATTCCTCCATAGATTAGATAAAACGGATATCCAAGTGCAAAGAGCTGCCATACATTAAACCACAAATGACCTGTCCAACTCTTCAGGCACAGCAAGTCTTTCAACATATCCGGCCATTTCATATAAACCTTATTAAATTGCGGCACCAGGATATCCATTAATGTACATAATATAAACAAAACTATCACTACAATAAGAGGTCCCAGTATTCGTTTTAACATCTTCTGCCGTTTTCTTGTCCACTCAAAATATAAAACCGTCTTCACGAAAGCCACCTCTCATAGTCTTCAAACAACATTTCCTCCATTGTGAGCTCCTCTATATTAAAATTCTTACAACCTGTCATACTAAGCCGCAAAGCCAACTCCTTCATATTGGTTTCACGATATAAAAAGCGACAATATCCCTTGCGCCTTATAAGCATTGTCATTTTCTCTGAAAGCATAGAGGAAACACTGCCTCCCCACATTGTTATTATCTTTGCCGGAACCGGCAGCTGATTTTTTGTAAAGCTCCCAAGAATCTTACCTTCCTTTAAAAATATATAGTCATGAGCCGGCAACACCACATCCTCAAAATGCTCTGCCGCCAAAATTACAGTTGACCCCTGTGCATATAATGCAACGATCTCCTTTAATAGCAATTTGTGTGTCTTTTCGGTCAACATATCATATGGTCTGTTTAATAACAGCAAGGAGGGCTTCGCCATCATCGCCTGTATCACAGATACCAGCCGATTCTGTTCAAAGGTCATATTCAGCAACAGCTCCCTTTTATCTATATTAAATATATTTACCAATCGGTCCGCTTCATTTAATATCCCCTCATTATCTCCTGCCATCCCCTGCAGGAACGCAGCCACGGTCAAGCCGTCATAACATACAATGTCATCCGGCACATACTGTACCGGTCTCATAAACATACTCACCTTTTCCTTCTCTTCATCAGCAGATTTCCCTGCTCCTGTCACTGCCTTCAGCCGGGAATAGGCAATCTTTCCAGATTGTATATTCTCCTTTTTGAAACGTGTATTCTTCTTTCTATCCACTGTTTCCCGATGGGCATTTCCTTTGGACCACACCTTTTCCAAGCCTGAATAATCTGCTTTTCCTGACTGTATTTCCCGTAAGCCCGCCATCACCTTTAAAACCTCACCGGCACTGTCATCTTCAGAAATCAACGCCACCAGATGATTCTCTGCTATTTTCAGGGAAATATCTTCCAATCCAATATTCTGCTGTCCATTTACTGTCACATGTTCCATGTGGCAAATCGTGTTATTCGACATATATTCTTCTCCATGTGTCATTTTCTTTGATTTTTCCTATTATAATTTAACCTCCTAGTATTATAATCAATTCGTAATGATAAATCAATAAAATCTGTGGAGCATAACATTTATACATATATTCGTATAAGCCCCTTTTGTATATTTCCTTTTCCTGAAATAGAAAACAGCAAACATCGTTTCCATATTGGAAACGATGTTCGCTACTTAGTCATATTATCATACTCCGGAAGTTCAGCCTGATCAAATCATCCCAAATTATTTTACATGAATCTTAAGAATTGCCTTTTTGCCATTATAAGTCTTAGCTGTAATAGTGGCATCCCCTTTCTTCATAGCTGTCACCCTTCCGGTCTGGGAGACAACAGCCACAGACTTCTTGTTGGAAGTATACGTAATCTTATAACTTGCCGTACCATTAGGCAGTTTTGTTTTAATCTGAAATTTCTTTCCGACTTTCAGTGTCTTCTTTTCCGCATTCAAACTAATCTCCGTCGGCTTCTTTTTCACCGTCACCTTCACCACAACACTCTTATTATTGGATGAACTTATGGTAATCTTACAACTTCCAGTCTTATGGGCGGTCAACACGCCTTTCTTATTCACCTTCACTTTATTGTTGGAAGATTTGTATGTAAGCGCTTTGTTAAAAGCATCCCCTGGATAAACAGCCGCCTCCAGCTGAACCTTCTCTCCAACACCTACCGTCATCTTATTCGCTGAAACTAATACTTTCTTAACCTCAGTCTTTTTCTCCGTTTTTTCTACCGTCACTTGCATCTGTGCCATCTTTCCATTGGCAGACATCACCGTCACTATTACTGTTCCGGCTTTCTTCGCCTCCACTTCTCCGAAAGCGGATACAGATGCTACTGAATCATCACTGCTCTTATAGGTAAGCGTTTTATCTGT
>CAMWYM010000139.1 GCA_947178475.1 uncultured Clostridium sp.
TACTTTGGCTCACGTTCAATTTTTTAGCGATTTTATATCTTCAAATATTATTTTACATAAATCTCTATCCTTTATTTCCTTTTTACTAATAATAATGTATATATTTTTTTCTTGAAAAAAACTATTACCCATTTATATTATCCCTCCATGTAATTTTGGCATATAGAAATTTGCAAAAATAATCTAAGAAATGCATATTCTAAGCTATAATTTTACATCACAGGCATTATAACAGGATTCTTTATTTTTACAGGGCCCGGAAGATATGATTGAACTGGTCCAAAAGCTTTAACATAAGGATCACTAATTCCCCAATCACTAATAAAACTTGCTTTTGTCGTAAATTTAATAATAACCTTTGCATCTCTTGCTCCTGATAGTCGTAATGCTCTTCTATTAGGACAGGTTCTCCATGCAAAAACAAATCCTCCTTCATGTATTGATCCTATCAAAACACACGTTGCAACAATCAATGCTGCATTTTGGACAGAAGTCGCATGATAGTATGTATTCCCATCTTCCTGCTCTTCCTTTGCAATATCTACCGCAGTTGCCTTTTCCTCTTCTCTACTTTTCTGCCATGGCCAAACAACATTTACAACAACATCCGTTACCACCATGTTCAGATTATAAGATTTATCTGTATCTGTGCTAATTTAATAATCACATAATATTTTTGTAACTTTATATGAAATGGCTAAACTAAGCACATTTTCTACAGAAACGACTGCCCATGCCTTCTTCAAAACTTCCATTCCAATATTAAATGATATTGCATTTATTCTACTATCTTCTGACTGTAATCCAGCTCCTGCTAATACTGCCCCAAACATATTCCCACTCGGGTCACTATACATTACCGGATTCCCATTTGCATACATATACTTATGCAGGGTATCCGGGTCGTAAATGCTTCCCTCGTAGGTATCCATTGTCAGGAAGTTGCCTGTAGACGGATTCATGTACCTTGCTCTTAGGTAATACAGGTTTGAAGTTCCATCGTAATACTCTCCGGTGTACAGGTAGTGATTTTCCGTATCTCCGCTCTGCTCAATCAATTCTCCATACGCATTATATCTGTACTTGTCAGTTATCCTTCCTGCCTCGTTTAATAATGCACGTACATCGCCATGTCCATCATAGAAGTAATAGGATACTTTTCCATTCCTAACTTGTGCTGTCAGACTGTCCGCTCTCGTGTATTCTGCTTTGACATTTCCCTTGCCGTCTGTCTCTGCCAAAGTCTGGGAAAGGTCGCTACTGGTATCCGATACAAAGTAAACGCTGTCCGTTCCGGTTGTCTTGCTTCTCCTTACTCCTTCCGCATCATAGGTATAGCTTTCCTTCTGTTCTCCCTGCTGATATGCGGTAAGACGGTTATACTCATCATAAGTATAAATGGTGTCTGTCCCGCCGGACTGTTTTACCAGATTGCCGTTTGCATCATAATGATAGACTATTTCACTGTTTCCGGTCTTTTCTGCTATGAGACGATTCCTGCTGTCGTAGGTATAGAAGGTTCTGACACCATCCGTTTCCTTACATGTACGGTTTCCTACCTTGTCATAGCTGTATTCATATGTAGTTTTCCCGGTGCCTGTCTCGATGGTTTCCTTTACCAGACGGTTTGCCCTGTCATAACCATAAGATTTCTGCAGGATAAAACGGTTTAAATCGTCATAGGTATAGGTCAGCTTTACTCCGTTGGCAAAGGTGGCTGTTTCCCGGTTGCCGTTGGCATCATAGGTATAGACCGTTGCCTCCCCATTTCTGCCGATGACACGGGTCAGGCGGCTCATTTTGTCATACTCATATTTTGTGGAGACTGGTTCATCTGTATTGATTCTTTTAATTACTCAAAAAACAGCTTTTATTATCTTTTTATAAGATTACAATTTAAGAATATCTTTAATTATTGACTGTAAATATAAACATGCCTTATCTTCTATATCAAATTTTACTAATTGAGATTTTAATCCTCTCTCGCTATAATAAACTTCCCATCCCTCTTCTACTTTGTTTATACAATATGCCTCACTCGGCAATCCGCCATCTAAACTATATAAATCATCAGGAACATCATTAATAATCAAATAGCTTCTTAATTGCTCTATATTCATTCTAATTTCCTACCTTTCTTAGTATTCCTGCTTCAATCAATTCATTTATTGAAGAACTAAACTCATACTGTATTCCTCCGCCAGCTTCTCCAAACCAAGGAGCAATTTTCCCCGCCTGTACCTCAACTGGTAATACAACTTCAAAAACTGTATATGGTTTTGCATCTGTTCCCATTGGTAATGACCTATTAGTATATGGTGTTCCCTCAGGAGATACAAAAGTTCCACTATCATATCCAAATCTATCCACTCTTGTTCCTGGCTCTAGCGTAATAGTAGAAGGATCACCTTCAAATCCTCTATTTTCCGGCCATATTGGGCTTCCGTCTGGATTATAGTATTTTTCATTCTCACCACTCGGATTACACTCTATCGTAGCACTTCCATTATTACCATACACATCTATCAGAAGATAATTTCCATATGCCCAGCACCATTCCGCTATTGATAAAATCGTCATTACACCAAAGGTAATGGCCAGATTGGAATATCCCTTTGTAACAGCAAACACAGTCATCGTTGCCGAAAAGATAAAATTTGCAGAAGCGGAAAGCACATAAAACCTTGCCAGTGTCACAAGCTCCGCTCCTACAGCAAAATATCTTACTGCACTGATACCCGCTCCTAATATAAATCCGGCTATAAAAGAAGATTTTGCATCTTCCCAGCTTCCTCCCATCACTGCGGTGAGAATCATACTGGTTAATCCTGTTATAACTCCTCTGTAGCAGATTTGGACTGCATTATTCAGGACACTTTCAATCCCCATTCCCAGTACAGAGCTCGAAAGATCAAACATATTCCCACTCGGATCACTATACATCACCGGATTCCCGTTTGCATACATATACTTATGCAGGGTATCCGGGTCATATATGCTTCCCTCGTAGGTATCCATTGTCAGGAAGTTGCCTGTGGATGGATTCATGTATCTTGCCCTTAGGTAATACAGGTTTGACGTACCATCATAGTATTCTCCGGTATACAGATAATGGTTTTCCGTATCTCCGCTCTGCTCAATCAGTTCGCCGTATGCATTATAACGGTACTTGTCGGTTATTCTTCCCGCCTCGTTTAATAATGCCCTTACGTCTCCATGTCCGTCATACAGATAATAAGACACTTCCCCGGCTCTTACCTGTGCAGTCAGGCTGTCCGCTCTTGTGTATTCTGCTTTGACATTTCCCTTGCCGTCCGTCTCTGCCAAAGTCTGGGAAAGGCTGCTGCTGGTATCCGATACAAAGTAAATGCTGTCCGTTCCGGTTGTCTTGCTTCTCCTTACCCCCTCTGCATCATAGGTATAGCTTTCCTTCTTTTCTCCCTGCTGGTATGCGGTAAGACGGTTATACACATCATAGGTATAAATGGTATCTGTCCCGCCGGACTGTTTTACCAGACTACCGTTTGCATCATAATGATAGACTATTTCACTGTTTCCGGTCTTTTCTGTTGTGAGGCGGTTCCTGCTGTCGTAGGTATAGAGAGTCCTGACACCATCCGCTTCCTTACTGGTTCGGTTTCCTACCTTGTCATAGCTGTATTCATATGTAGTTTTCCCGGTGCTTGTCTCGATGGTTTCCTTTACCAGACGGTTTGCCCTGTCGTAACCATAAGAAGTCTCAACATTTCCGCAGGCTCCGGTTTCTGTAACCTTCGTCCGCTCCCCGTTCTTCCCAAGGGTATAAGCATATTGTGCTATGACTGTTCCGTTTTTGTCAACTGATTTCTGCAGGATAAGACGGTTTAAATCGTCATAGGTATAGGTCAGCTTTACTCCGTTGGCAAAGGTGGCTGTTTCCCGGTTGCCGTTGGCATCATAGGTATAGACCGTTGCCTCCCCATTTCTGCCGATGACACGGGTCAGGCGGCTCATTTTGTCATACTCATATTTTGTGGAGGTCTGCACCTTGTCCTTTGCCAGCACCTGAATCTCACTGGTTCTTCCATACCTGTCGTAAAGGTATTTGACTGCCTCACCGTTTTCGTATGTCTTCTGCTCTAATTCACCGTATTTGTTGTAGCTGTAGGTAATCTCACTGTCCTTTGTCTTCAGGCTGATTAGTCTTCCGCAGGTGTCATATTCGTAAGCAGTATACTCCTCTCCGGTCTGCTCCCTCAGTATTCTGTCCTGATCATCATAAGTATAGGTGGTCTTTACTCCATTATAGTCCACTGTTCCGGTGAGCATTCCCTGTTTGTCATACTGGCTTGTACTGCAGTTTCCGTCTGCAAGGATGACTTTGGTTCTTCTGCCCTCTGCATCATACTCATAACAGGTAACATTACCGTTCGCATCCCCTACTGCCGTAAGGTTTCCCTTCTGGTCGTAGGTATAATTGGTTACTGCGCCGTTTGGCTGTTCAACTGCGGTCAGGCGGTCATTTCCATCATAAGTATACTCTGTCTTCCTTCCTGCCGCATCCTTCTGCCATATGGTTCTTCCTCTTTCATCATATCCGCTCTCTATATCCGTTCCGTCCGGATAAATAACCTTCGTGCGGTTGCCGTTATCGTCATACTCGTACTTTGTCACATTGCCCCTGGCATCCGTTGTGGAGGTCTGCAGGGACAGACCGTTATAGGTAAAGCTGGTGACATTTCCCGCATCATCCGTAATGGAAATGTTGCGGTTTAACTTGTCGTAGGCATAAGTCGTTACCGCCCCTGCGGCATTGGTAGCAGCCAGCAGGTTATAGTTGTCATCGTAGGTATAGGAAACCGTGTTGCCTCTGGCATCAGTCTGCTTTAACAGATTACCCACCTTGTCATAAACGTAAGTAGTAGTAAGCCCTGTCCTGCCCACTGTCTTTGTGTTGCGGTCCTCTGCATCATATTCAAATGTTTCCGTGGTTCCATCGGAATAGATGATTTTTGTCACATTACCCCGCTTATCATACTCATATTCCGTTCTGCGTCCCTTGCTGTCCACTGCCGCAGACATCTTCCCGTTGGCATTACGCTCCACCGAAGTGGTATTGCCGTCCGCATCCACGGTCTGCACCAGTTCCCCGGCGGTATCATACACATAGTGGGTGGTACGCTCCTTGGTTCCGTTTTCCGTTACCACATAAACCGTCTGGGTCAGGCGGTTGCCGCTCTCATCATAGGTGCTGGTAATCTTATTGCCTGCACTATCCGTGGATTCGATGACATTTCCTTCCTTATCGTATTTTGCAGACATGACGGTGCCAAGCTCGTCCGTAATGCCGGTGACATTTCCTTTCCGGTCGTAGGTGTAGGTAGTTTCATTTCCTGCGGCATCCGTTGTCCCGGTCAGGTGCCCCTTTTCATCATAATCAATCAGTATCTCCGTATCCCCCAGTGCTTTCATGGAGGTTACCTGGTTACTGCTGTTATAGGTATTCTTTAATGTATTGCCGTCTGCATCCGTTACGGTCGTCATGTTGCCGTCTGCGTCATAGGCATATGCAGTCACATTTCCTGCGGCATCCGTCTTTGTCAGTACATTTCCATAGCTGTCATATGTACTCTTTGTGGTTTTTCCGTTGGCATCTGTGGTAGAAAGCACATTTCCATGGTCATCATATACATAAACCGTTTTATTGCCTAACCGGTCTGCGATAACCTCCATTCTGCCGTCCACATCATGCTCGTACTCTGTCCGGTTCCCATCCGCATCGATGGTTGCAACAAGCCTTCCATTGTCGTCATACTCATTTCTTGCCACTGCCACGCCCATCGGGTCGGTGATGGAGGCAAGGTTATGCTTCTTGTCATAGGTGAAGGTTACCGTGCGTCCTGCAGCATCCGTTACCGATACCAGGTCACCTGCATCATCATATGCATAGCTGGTCACCTTTCCTGCCGGGTCCTCCGCCTTAATCACACGGTCTTCCTTATCTCTTGTAAAAGTGATGCTTCTGCCATCCTCTGCATGGTAGCCGTCTTCATCTACCGTGATGACATTGCCGTCACGGTCCTCCATCTTATAGACACCTTTTCCTGCCTTGATATAGACCTTTACTCCATCCTCTGTAGTCAGCATGTAGGAATGTGTACCGTCCATATCCCCATTGTAAAACATCAGCTCACTGCCTGTCACATAGGCACTGGTATCTCCGACAATCTCCAGCTTCACTTTCTGGTTTGTCACACATTTATATCCTAAGGTCACTTCAGAAATTGGTACGAGAGCTTTCCGTTCAGGGCTGAAAGTAAGCTCAAACCTGTCGCTGGTGCCATCCCCATAGGTCACTACCACATCATGGTTTGCCGTTTCCGTCATCTGATAACTGGTAGAAAAGATAGAAC
>CAMWYM010000140.1 GCA_947178475.1 uncultured Clostridium sp.
CCTTAACCGTAAGCACCATCTTCTTATGCCGTGGCAAATCTACACCATTTCCTAAAAATGCCTTATAAAGCGCCTCATTAAAATCCTTCGCAATACCCAGACATTCTCCGGTGGATTTCATCTCCGGTCCCAAGCTTATCTCTGCTCCCCTCAATTTTTCAAAGGAGAACACCGGCATTTTCACAGCAAAATATTCACTTTCCGGCTGCAATCCCGGAGTATAGCCCAGATTGCGTATCTTCTCACCGATAATCACCTTTGAGGCAAGGTCTACAATCGGAATACCGGTTACCTTACTAATATAAGGTACGGTTCTCGAAGAACGTGGATTTACCTCTATGACATAGACTTCCTCCTGATATACAATAAACTGAATATTAATCAATCCTATAACATGAAGACTTGTGGCAAGCTTTTTCGTGTAGTCCTCCAGCACCCTTTTAATCTTATCGGAAAGACTTCTTGCCGGATACACAGATATACTGTCACCGGAATGGATTCCAGCGCGCTCCACATGCTCCATAATTCCCGGAATCAGAATGTCCTCCCCATCACAGACTGCATCCACCTCAACCTCTTTTCCCATCAGGTATTTATCCACCAGAATCGGATGCTCCTGAACGGTACGGTTGATAATCTCCATAAACTCCACGATATCCTCATCACTGATTGCAATCTGCATCCCCTGTCCGCCCAGCACATAGGATGGTCTTACCAGCACCGGATACCCCAGCTCATTAGCCGCAGCTAATGCCTCCTCACAGGTAAATACCGTTTTGCCCGCCGGTCTCGGTATACAACATTGCTCCAAAATCTCATCAAACAGCTCCCTGTCCTCTGCCGCATCCACATTTTCCGCAGATGTACCGAGTATAGGAACCCCCATTTTAATCAAGTCCTCTGTCAGCTTAATTGCTGTCTGTCCACCAAACTGCACCACTGCTCCGTCCGGCTTTTCCAAGCTTACAATCGCCTCCACATCCTCTGCAGTAAGCGGCTCAAAATACAACTTATCCGCAATATCAAAATCGGTACTCACTGTCTCCGGATTATTGTTGACAATAATGGTTTCATATCCACTTTCCGACAATGCCCACGTACTGTGAACAGAGCAATAATCAAACTCTATTCCCTGCCCAATTCGTATCGGTCCGGAGCCTAACACCATAACCTTTTTTCTGGTTCTGGTTGCATCCACTTCATTTTCTCCGTCATAACAGGAATAATAATACGGAGTGCCCGCCTCAAATTCCGCAGCACAGGTATCCACCATTTTATAGACCGGATAAATATCAAAGGCAAGTCGAAGGTCATGAATGCTTTGTGTGTCACTGCCGGTTATCTTTGCAATAGTCTCGTCCGGAAATTCCAGTCGTTTTGCCTCCAGCATCAGCTCTTTTGTCAGCTCCTCCTTCGCCAGACGTGCCTCCATGTTTACCAGATTATGAATTTTATCCAAAAACCACACATCAATCTTTGTAATCTCATGAATTTCTTTCAAGGTAATTCCCCGGCGAATCGCCTCTGCCACAACAAAAATACGGCGGTCATCTACCCGGTAAAGCTCCTGCCTGATTTCCTCCAATGACTGCTGACTCAGATTTTCATATATCAGGCTGTCCACATGCTGCTCCAATGAGCGCAATGCTTTCATCAGAGCTCCTTCAAAGTTAGTACAGATACTCATCACCTCACCGGTGGCCTTCATCTGTGTCGTAAGCTTACGGCTTGCCTTAATAAATTTATCAAAGGGAAGTCTGGGAATCTTCACCACACAGTAATCCAGTGCCGGCTCAAAGCTGGCATAGGTCTTGCCGGTAACTGCGTTCTTAATCTCATCCAGATGGTAACCCAGAGCAATCTTAGCAGACACCTTGGCAATAGGATATCCTGTTGCCTTAGATGCCAGAGCAGAGGAACGGCTCACTCGCGGATTCACCTCAATAACGCAGTATTCAAATGATGTTGGATTTAAGGCAAACTGTACGTTACACCCACCGGTAATTTTCAATTCAGTAATAATGTTAAGGGCGGAGCTCCTCAACATCTGATATTCCTTATCTGCCAAGGTCTGGGAAGGCGCCACCACAATGGAATCCCCCGTATGTACTCCTACCGGGTCCAGATTTTCCATATTACATACACAGATACCTGTACCATTAGCATCCCTCATCACTTCATACTCTATTTCTTTCCACCCTGCAATGCAACGCTCCACCAGAACCTGTCCCACACGGGAAAGACGCAGACCATTTTCAAGAATTTTGATAAACTCTTCCTCGTCCGATGCAATTCCACCACCGGACCCACCAAGCGTATACGCCGGACGAAGCACAGCCGGATAACCGATTTCCTTGACAAATTCCAAACCATCTGCCACATTGGTCACTACCTTGGACGGTGCTATAGGCTCTCTTATTTTCTCCATAGTCTTTTTAAATTCATCCCGGTCCTCCGCCTTTTTAATCGTTCTTGCAGAGGTGCCAATCAGACGTACATTGTGCTGCCGCAAGAAGCCAGATTCCTCCAGCTCCATAGCAATATTCAGTGCTGCCTGTCCCCCAAGAGTAGGCAGAATACTGTCCGGTTTTTCCTTTACAATAACCTTCTTCACAATCTCCGGAGTCAGGGGCTCAATATATACTTGATCTGCAATATTTTTATCTGTCATAATTGTTGCCGGATTGGAATTGATAAGAATAACATATATTCCCTCTTCCTTCAATGCACGGCACGCCTGCGTACCGGCATAATCAAATTCCGCAGCCTGACCAATGACAATCGGACCGGAACCTATCACTACTACTTTTTTAATATTGGGATTCTTTGGCATTATTTAGACACCTCCATCATATTGATAAACTCATCGAATAAATAATTGGTATCAAGAGGACCTGCACATGCTTCAGGATGAAACTGTACAGTCTGAACATTTTTACCAAGATAGTGAACACCCTCTACGGTTCCGTCATTTACATTGATAAAGCTTACCTCTGCAATATCCCTGTCAATAGTTGCCTCTTTTACCATATAACCGTGATTCTGGGTGGAAATGTATACCTTTCCGGTTTTCAAATCCTTCACCGGATGATTGGCACCACGGTGTCCATACTTCATCTTCTCCGTATCTGCACCGTTTGCCAATGCCAGCAGCTGATGTCCAAGACAAATAGCAAAAATCGGAATCTTTGTCGCAAACAGCTTCTTTACCTCTTCTATCACCCCGACATTCGTTTTCGGGTCTCCCGGTCCATTGGTTAACATAATACCGTCCGGCTTATCTGCCAAAATGGTTTCCGCCTCTGTAAAAGAAGGATATACCGTTATTTCACAATTGCGGTTGGACAGCTCCCGTATAATATTTTTCTTTGCCCCTAAATCCAGCACCGCAACCTTGTATCCACTTCCGGCATAATGTTCAACTTCTTTACAGGTAGTAAGGCTTACCACATCACCTATCTCATACTCCTTAAGTTTTGGGATAATCCGCTCCAGGTCATAATTCTCATCCGTAGTAATCATGCCTCTCATGGTGCCCTTTTCACGCAGCAGCTTGGTTATGGCTCTGGTATCCACACCCTCTATTCCGGTAATCTGGTTTGCCACAAGAAAATCCCCTAACGACTCCTGATTTCTAAAATTACTGGGCAGCTTTGCAATCTCTCTGGCAATAAAACCCGACTGCCACGACCTGTTTGCTTCCATATCCTCAAAACAGACTCCGTAATTTCCCATTAACGGGTATGTCATGCAAACAGCCTGTCCGGCATAAGAGGGGTCTGTCAAAACCTCCAGATAACCGGTCATTGAGGTATTAAAGACGATTTCACTGATAATTTCCTCAGTGCTTCCAACACTGTTTCCGCTAAAGACATGACCATCCTCCAGAATTAGAAATGCTTTCATAAGTACCTTCCTTTCTGATTTTTGCCAAAAAAAAAACCACTGACAAAACCTATCACATCATTGCTATAGGCTGGGCTTTTTTCATAACTTTACATTTATATCTCAATTGTGACTATCCTAGCATACTTTTATCTCTTTGACAACCCCTTTTTTCCAAAAAACTATTGCGTAACAGATATTGCCTATCAACACCTTATATATGCTGTGCACCTAGCACCCTCCGGATACAGCCTTCTTCCTTCGCTCCTCTTCCTCTATCCGGCTGTAAACACAGCCACAGTAATCCTGCCGGTATAAATGATACTGCTCTGACAGCTCAATAGAACGCTTGTAACCGTTTTTCTTTTTGAAATCTGCATATAGATAATCCACTCCATATTCCTGCTGTAGCATTTCTCCAAGCTCATTTATCCACTGCGCATTTTTGTATGGACTGATAGAAAGTGTTGTGGTGAAGTAATCAAAGCCTTGTTCCTTTGCTACTTTTGCTGTCTCCTCAAGTCTTAACCGATAACAGGCATAGCAGCGGGCACTCCGCTCTCCTAAGTGCTCTAACCCTTTAATGGCAGTTAAAAATTCATCATTATCATGACGTCCCTCTATAAAGGACACCGGATTTCTGACAGGAAGCTCTTTTATCAACCGCTTCTGTTCCTCAACCCTCTTTTGATACTCCTCTAACGCCGAAATATTGGGATTGTAATAAAAGATGGTAATTGATAAATAATTGCTCAGATATTCCAGCACATAGCTGGAACAGGGTGCACAACAGCTATGCAGCAAAAGTGTCGGGACATAGCCTCCCTCTTTTGTTCTGTGTTCTATATTTTGTAAAATTTGGTCCAATTTTAGCTGAAAGTTACATTTATTATCCATTTTTCTTATTTCCTTATTCAACTATTACAATTGAATTTGTTAATATTTGCTGTATCTTGATATCTTTTTGTGCAATATTGCCAATTGACTTTGTGAACAACAAACAATATACTAATATTAAAAGAACATGTATAATTATGTACAAATTGTGGCGTTTTGTCAATCCATATTTTATTAGGAGGTGTCTCATATGACAGTCGAGCAGGCAGTTAAGAAATACAAACTCGAACCACTTAATGTTTATACAGCGAAAGCAAAGGCGAAAGAACTTAATGTGGACGAAGTATTATACATGAATGTCCAGAAAAACAAGTATGCCTATATTGTAAAGGACGGTTCCCGCGGATATGTATTATATCAGGATGAAATCAGCTTTTACACCAAGATGTATAAGGGACTTAAAATGACTCCGCTTGAGCCTTAGTTTATTTATATTGATTGAATGACATTCAAGACTGGTGATGAATATGCCTCATATGGCATTTTCATCGACCGGTCTTTTTCTCTGTAACCGATATACTCTCTTCTCGTATAAAACAGCATTTTTTACAAATACTATTACCGTTATTCCAAATTATAAATTAGAGAGAAAAGAGGTACACAGATGAATAATCAGACTCCAAACAAAAATTTTGCCCTGACTGCGTATAAATATCTGTTTCTGTTTTTAGTCGGAGGCTTTTCATACTTTTATATAGAGATACTTTTTCGCGGCTATTCACATTTCTCCATGATTATCTGCGGCGGTCTGGCCCTTATATTGTGTGGTCTGATTAACCAGCTCATGCATTTTAAGATTTCTATCATTATACAGATGATCATATCTGCAATCATCATTACCGGACTGGAATTTGTAACCGGATATATCGTAAATATGAAGCTCCACTGGAACGTATGGGATTACTCTGGAATGCCCTATAACCTATACGGCCAAATCTGCCTTGCCTATTCCTCCATATGGCTCATGCTGTCACTAGTCTGCATCTTTGTAGACGATTTAATCCGCTGGAAAATATTTGATGAAGAAAAGGCCCAGTACAAATGGTTTTAACCATTCCGTCAATGATACATTTCTCCGTTTATCCTTGTGGCGGCTGTCCCGTTTACTAAATCGATTGTCAATATAGAATGTCTGTTATTATGGAACATCCACCATTCTATCCCAGAATAACTCACTCCCTCCGAAAAGAAATCAAATTCTTTTCCGTCTGCCGCCTCAAGCATAATATAAATCTTTTGATATTCCGAAAGCTTCACACCATTTTCAGGAAAAACATTCCAATCTATATTATTATAACTGTACTTTACCGGTACAAGTTCCGTATAATTATACTCTCCCTCCTCCTGCATACAATAACTATATGAAATACTATATGCCGCCTCTGCCATAAGCAGGGTCTTTCCGTTTCCTTCCTCACTGGTCAATCCCACTACAATAGATTTTGTTTTACCGTTTATTTTGGAATACTCATTAAGTGTATAAGAAGCGTCTCTGTTAACAGCAGTTAATTTTATCACCTGTGAATACTTGCTATAT
>CAMWYM010000141.1 GCA_947178475.1 uncultured Clostridium sp.
CCACCCGAAACCGCCACTGACAAGCCTCATGATAACCGTCGGGAGATGCAAAGGTAATATTCTACGGAGAAGCCGACTGAAAACCCGACGGAGAAGCCAACCGAAGCTTCAACGGAGAAGCCGACCGAAAAACCGATCGAAAACCCGACGGATTCCAATCAGAATGAGGAGGGGCATGATATTTCAGGAGAAAATGCAATAAACCCCGAACTGCTCCTTGCATGGGTGTCTTCTGCCAAGACCTCACAGACAATCCGTTGGAAATCAGTCAGTTCCGCTGATGGGTATTATATTTATGGCACAAAAGCTTCTGCCAAGTATAAGAAGTTAGGCACAGTCGGTAAAGGGGTCCGCAGATGGAAACACAAAAGCCTGAAGAAGGGAACAGGGTATAAATATCGTGTGGAAGCGTATAAAATAATAAAAGGGAAGCAGGTGATAATTGCCAATTCCCAGCCTCTTTATAGCACAACAAAGGGTGGAAAATATGGTAATCCGGAGAAATTACGAGTAAAGAAGGCGTCAGTGAATGTGAAATCCGGAAAGAAGGTTAAGCTGAAAGTAAATGTGACTGGAAAAGAACTGAATAAAGCTGGGAAAAAGTTACGTTATATCTCTGCAGACCCTTCTATTGCAAAGGTGTCAAAAACGGGGGTTGTCACCGGAGTGAAACGTGGAACATGTTACCTTTATTGTGTTGCCAGAAATGGTTTGTTCAAAAAGATTCGGGTAAGAGTGAAATAACAGTTAAACAAAAATCGTAATAATCCATCTGTTTTTTAGCGAAACAGACGGTTCAATGATGATGTACAAGGAGAGGGTTTGATGCTATTCAAACAGTTAGAATATTTCCAAGCTGTTGTCCGTACAGGGAGCTTTACCGAGGCGGCAGAGGAATGTTATATTTCTCAGTCTGCGGTTTCCCAGCAGATAAAGGCATTGGAAAATGACTTGGGAGTGAAGCTTCTGATTCGGGAAAACAGAAAATTCCATTTGACAAAGGCCGGGGAATACCTCTATCAGAAAAGCGGACAATTGTTAGAGGATGCCCGACGGATAAAAAATGAGACGATTCAGATTGGATGCGGAAATCAGGATATATTAAAGCTGGGATATGTAAAGTCCTACTCCGGAAGGGAATTGTTGGATACAGTTTTGGAATATAACGAGGTTTTTCCGGACATACAGGTACATATTCAAAACGGAAATCATGAAGCCCTATATCAGCTCTTAAACAGTAATCAGCTGGATTTGGTTTTAAATGACCAGCGCAGGGCCTTCTCTGACCAATATGTAAACTTTAAATTATTTGAGGCAAATTACTATGTTTTGATTCATGAGAAGCATCCGATGAGCCACAGAGAATTTTTTGAGCCGCAGATGCTTAACGGAATACCGGTGATACTGGTTGCCTCTAAGGAGCAGCAGGAAATCGAGCAGGATTATTATCAGAATGCGCTGGGTATCGGTGACGAATACATTTTTGCTGAGAGCACGGAGGAGGCGAGGCTGCTCGTTGCAGGCAGCCGGGGCGTTATGATTGAGGAGGATTATCTGCATAACCGGAAAAATATAGACTTTGCGAGGAAAATTCCTCTTATGAGATATGGAATTCAGATGACGAAGCCCTATTGCCTGTTTTGGAAGGTGGCAAATGATGACGAGAGAATCCAGCGGTTTGCTCAGATACTGGAAAAGAAATTCAAATAAGCTTTACTAAAGAACTACCCTTAGAAAACGAATTGATTTTGAGGGTAGTTTTTTTGAAGTTGGCGGTATTTATTACTATTGACAAGCTATAAAAGATTGTGTACAATCTAAATTAGATTTTGTACAATTTAATTTTATGCGATTTATAAGGAGGAACAATATGGATATTTATAGTTATGCAGTAATAGCACAAGATGGCAGTCAGGTTTCCCTTGCAGATTATCAGGGCAAGGTACTTTTAATTGTGAATACTGCAACAGGCTGTGGTTTTACGCCACAATATGATGGATTGCAGGATTTATATGAAAAGTATCAGTCGCAAGGCTTGGAGATTCTTGATTTTCCGTGCAATCAGTTTGGACATCAGGCACCCGGCAGTGATGATGAAATTGCAGATTTCTGTCAGTCGC
Source organism: uncultured Clostridium sp. (assembly GCA_947178475.1). Lineage (GTDB taxonomy): Bacteria > Bacillota > Clostridia > Lachnospirales > Lachnospiraceae > CAG-590. Next base: position 2,121 of record CAMWYM010000141.1, read on the forward strand.
GATACGGCGTAACTTTCCGGCAGTTTAAGAAAATAGACGTAAATGGAGAAGGCGAAGAACCATTGTATACTTTCTTAAAATCACAGCAAAAAGGAGTTATGGGCAATAATATAAAATGGAACTTCACCAAATTCTTAGTTGACCGGAAAGGGAATGTAGTTGCACGTTTTGCTCCGACAGTTACGCCGGAAAAGCTAGAGGAACAGATAAAGGAATTGTTGTAGAGCGTTTTGCACCAACAGCAGAGATGACAGAAGTAAAAGAAATTACAGGAAAGGAGACAGGAATGAAAATAGAGGTAAGATATTTTACAAGATCAGGGAACACAAAAAAATTGGCAGAGGCCATTGCAAAAGCAGTGGGAGTAGAGGCAAAGACAGTCAATGAGCCGCTATCAAAATAAATTATGTGTGTGATACTGATATGAGGAGTTGTGATACTATGCAAAATGATGAATATATCTGCTTAAAGCTTGAAAATCAGTTATGCTTTCCGCTTTATGCCTGTTCCAAAGAAGTAATAAGAAGATATAAACCTTATCTTGACAAGCTTGACTTGACATATACCCAGTATATTGCCATGATGGTACTGTGGGAAAGAAAGGCAGTAACGGTCAAGGAACTTGGGAAATGTCTTTATTTGGATTCAGGTACGCTTACCCCGCTGTTGAAGAAACTGGAGGAAAAGAATTATGTGGTACGAAACCGTTCTAAAGAGGACGAACGAAATCTGATTGTTTCAATTACCAAGGCTGGGGAGGATTTAAAGGAACAGGCAGTTAAAATACCTATGGAACTAGGAGCGTGTGTCAATGTGGAGCCGCAGGAGGCACAGCAGTTACAAAAACTTTTGTACAAGTTGCTTAATGGGCTGTCATAACATCGGAAAGGAATATAGTACATGGAACCAAGCACAGGTCAAAAATTAACTGTGCTTGGTTTTTTAAATTATATATATTGGCATGAATGTTCATAAGCTTCACTTATGAATTGGATAAGTAAATGGAATTGTTTTCATACTGTATGAAATTTATAATGGTAAATAGAAACAGGAATACTATTATTTTAGGAGGTTGATTATGGCAAATACATTAATTGTATATTATTCTCGGAAAGGGCAGAACTATTGGAATGGCAGTATAAAAAATATTGCGAAGGGTAATACGGAGCGTGTGGCAGAATTTATCCAAAATGCCGTGGGCGGGGATTTGTTTGAGATTGATACAGTCAGACCTTATGATGAGGATTATTATGTGTGCATTGAAGAGGCAAAGAAGGAGCTGCATGAGGGGAGCAGACCGGAGCTGAAAAAATATCTGGACAGTGTAGATTCTTATGATACTATTTTTGTAGGTTATCCCAACTGGTGGGGAACCTGCCCTATGGCAATATTTACTTTTTTGGAGCATTATAATTTGTCAGGGAAAAGGATTATTCCATTCTGTACCAATGAGGGGAGCGGCATGGGAAACAGTGAGAATGACCTGAAAAAAATCTGCAAGGGAGCACATGTAGAGCATGGGTTAGCGATTCATGGAGCAGAGACAGAACAATCAGAGGCTAAAGTAGTGTCATGGGTAAAGAAATTAGCAGTCAAATAGATGATGAGGAAAATAGTGGTTGCGACAATTTGATTAGGGAGGAAGACTTGAAATGAAGGGTGTAATGATTTTAACCGGTGCAGGGCAAATTGGAATGGCAATTGCACGCCGGATGGGTTATGGAATGAAGATTGTGATTGGAGACAAGAAGACGGAGAATGCACAGGCAATCTCTAAAATAATGAACGATGCAGGGTTCGATACTGTTCCTGTGGAGATGGATCTCTCCTCCCGGCAATCTATTCAAAGCATGATTGCAGAGGCGAAAAAGTATGGAGAGATTTCCATGCTTGTCAATGCTGCAGGAGTCTCACCGAGTCAGGCACCAATCGAGGCAATTTTAAAGGTAGATTTATACGGTACTGCCATATTGCTTGAGGAGGTAGGAAAGGTAATTAAAGAAGGCGGTGTCGGTGTGACAATTTCCAGTCAGTCAGGACATCGGATGCCTGCCCTGTCAGCCGAGGCAGATGAGCAGTTAGCCGTTACCTCTACAGAAGAACTGTTGGATTTGGAGATATTAAAGCCTGAAAATATCAAGGATACCCTGCATGCATACCAGATGGCAAAACGCTGCAATGAAAAGCGTGTCATGGCAGAGGCTGTCAGATGGGGTGAAAGAGGCGCCCGTATTAATTCAATCTCACCCGGAATTATCGTGACACCGCTTGCGATTGACGAATTCAATGGTCCACGGGGAGACTTTTATAAGAATATGTTTGCCAAATGTCCGGCAGGGCGGCCTGGAACGGCAGATGAGGTTGCCAATGTAGCAGAGCTTTTAATGAGTGAAAAAGGGGCATTTATTACCGGAGCAGACTTCTTGATTGACGGAGGAGCAACAGCATCCTATTTCTATGGTCCATTAAAGCCGGAAGTATAAACTATCATATCTAACGGAAAACACTGCATATAGATAAAAGCTATCTAGGCCGGATTATCAAGCGTTTTTGCAAAAAAGGTCTGGTCGAGAAAATAAAATTGGATGATGACAAAAGTGCAACAAAATCACATTGACGGAAGCCGGAAAGATGGAAACGGACAGACTCATTGCATTAACAAATGGCTTTCTCCACAAATGAAGATGGCGATTGAAATCATTGAGGAACATACAAAGGTAGATTTGGTTTGAATTTTTATATTTGCATAAAACCCAATAAGAATTTAGTGAGTTCCTTATTCGGTTGTAGAAAGTAAGCTCTTAATATCATTGAGAAATGAAGCAGCTTCGCCAGATAGATTTTTTGAAAACAATAAGCCATAAGGAACGGAAAAATCCCACTCTACCGGCAAGGTTATAAGCGATGAGTGAATGTCTGCCCAAGCATCTAAAGTCAACAAAAGAGAACCTGTTACTTCGCAGGTATTGAATGTTTCAAGGTCATAAAAATAGTGTGATTCATCAAATATAATCTGTGGGTGTGTCATTTTCAGCTTTTCCCGAAATTCATCTAACTGTATCGTATCACCACCTTTAACAGTAATCAGGTGTTCACCGTGCATATCTTTGAGCGAGAGCTTTGTTTTGGAAGCAAGTCTATGATTTTTCGGAACTGCAACGCAGAGGCGGTAACATCCTAATTTATAGAAATCACTGATATTAAGCATTTGCTGTGAATTAAATGAACCAACCATAAAGTCAATTTTGTTCCCCAAAGACTGGACAACGGATAAAATCTGGTCATGATAATCATCGTATGGAATGATTTTGAACCGATATTCAGTTGAAGAGGGTGCTACTTTATTCCATAAGTCAAGCAGAACTTTACCCGGGTTTAAAAATGATGAACCTATGCGGATTGTTTTCATTGACCGCTGTTCGATTTCCCGGGCTTTTTGTACGGCATTTTCTGATTCGGCAATGATTTTCCTTGCAGTATCATAAATATATCTTCCCGCATCAGTCAGCTCAATTCCCTGATTTGTTCTTTTCAGCAATTTTAGATGCAAACGGTCTTCTAATGCATTCATTTGTTTCATAATGGAAGCCGGAGTGACAAATAAATCCTCTGCGGCTTTTGACAGGCTTCTCCTGTCTGCAACAAGAATAAATGTTTTGATTTGTGGACTATACATTTTCTGTCCTCCCGCTTTTACTTTAAGTAAACACATTATATCCTTTTTGGTAATTCCATGTCAAGGCAGAAGCGGATACAATAAATTTATCATAAAACAATGTAAAAAATGGAGGTTCAATATGGAATATGTAACACTGAATAACGGAGTAAAAATGCCTATGCTTGGCTATGGTGTCTTTCAGATTGCTGCAGAGGATACAGCACATTGTGTGCTGGATGCCATTTCGGTGGGATACCGCAGTATTGACACGGCACAGGGATATTTCAATGAAGAGGGTGTTGGAGAAGCTGTCAGTAAATGTGGCGTTCCCCGTGATGAACTGTTCCTGACAACAAAAATCTGGATTTCCAACGGAGGTTATGAGAAGGCAAAGGCTTCCATTGATGAATCCCTGCGGAAGCTGAAAACAGATTATGTGGATTTAATGCTGGTGCATCAGCCGTTTAACGATTATTA
>CAMWYM010000142.1 GCA_947178475.1 uncultured Clostridium sp.
CGGTGTAGGATATGTTCTTCATTTTCTGCGTTTACCGGGTCCAATGCTGCCATCGGTTCATCAAACAGCATTACCTCTGTTTCCATTGCCAATATATCGGCTATGCTGACGCGCTTTTTCTCCCCACCGCTCAAATACTGTGGTGCCCGTTCCTCTAAGCCCTTTAAGTCCATATAATTTACGGCAGTACATACTCTTTTTTGCACCTCATCTCTTGGCAATTTAAGATTCATGGGACCAAAGGATATTTCTGCCCTCACATTTGAAGCAATGATCTGGCTGTCTGCATTTTGAAATACAAATCCTACCCGCTTATGCAGCTTCTTTAATTCTCCTTTTGAGAGCTTCCTTCCCTCCAGAAAAATGTCACCGGAGTCTGGACACAAGACACCACTCAAATTCAGAAAGAAGGTTGATTTTCCTGCACCGTTACAGCCCATCACTGCAATTTTCTCTCCTTTGTTGATGCTGATATTTAAATTTCTCAAAACGCTTTTGCTCTCATATGCAAAAGACAAATCTTCCACCCGAAGCACTTCTTCCATCTGTTCCTCTCCTCATCCATGCACCTTACTTATGTTATCTTATCTGGCAGACAATACATTTAGCTCATAAGAAATATTACTACGGTCAACGCAAAATACACTGTAGCTCCAATCCCCTGCCAAAGCCTTATCGGACGCTCTTCTGTCAGAAATGCCAGCGTCCCGTCATAGCCTCTGGCTATCATGGCATCATAATAAATTCCTGCCCGCCTTAATGCCGTCAAAAACAAATTCCCGGCAACCATCGCAAAAGTACGAAAGCCCTGTCCTAAATTGCGGTATCCGAGCCTTGCCCTTGCTGCCGTCTGCATCTCCTCCGCCACTGATAGCAAAATAAAAATAAACCGGTAAATCAGATGCATTAACTCCACTAAAATTTCGGGCAAATGTGCTTTTTGCAGGACAAAAATAAATTCATTCATGGGTGTGGAAAATGCCATCATGTAAAGTGCACTAACACCGGCCAGTGCCCTGAAAAACACCCTTATCCCCATCAAAAATCCCTGTCTGGTTACGCCCACATAAAACAAACCAAGGGAGAGATTCCACTCCCCTATCGGTCCTGTGGAAAACTCCATAATAATCATCAGTACACTGACTATCATAAAAACCAGCGGAACCGTCAGATAATGCAGATAGACCCTTGCCGGAAGCTTTCCGACAGCCAGAGTAAGGCTTCCCATCACCACCGCCACAAAAAGCGATACCCCTATCCGGTTAAAACCGATTACGAGGCACAGCGTCCCCAATGCCAGCAGTACTTTAAAGCCGGCATTCCATTTCCGCATACCGGAGCGGTATGCATAATAATCAATTTTCATGTTTCTCTCCCATTGTTATTTGTAACCAATTTTGCTCTGCAAAATTGATTGCCTGCTTGCCCGCCATCACGAAGTGATTTTTAATGCGGGCAATTCCCGTCTCATAAATTTTCATAATCTACTTGACACTATCTTTTTATTCTCCTAAGAACCCGGCTTACACCTTCCATGCAAAGAAAGAACCTGTCCAAACTGCATCTCACAATTCAAACAGGTCCCCTAATCTCATCATAAACAAACCCTTATGTTAAAACAATCAATCTGTCTTAGCATAAAAGTTCTGTCTGTAAGAGCCTGTACATCGCAGTTCTTATCATTACACACCAAAAGGCAGGTCTTCTGACTTTGCATCTGCACATTTTTCATCTTCCCATTTTCACAGTGACTGCCTTACGGCTGAAAAATGCTCCGCTTACACAGCGACGGGATCGTCCGGGATTCTCACCCGGTTCCCTATTATCCTGACCCACAGTAACTCGCATAGCGATTACCGTATCAGGCACCTTCCGGCGTTCAATTTAATCTGATAACATATTCTAACACTTCCCACAGGGCTTGGCAAGAAAAATTGTATTTCCAGTCATACTGACACTCATTTCTTCACCGTTTCAGTAATCCTTTTAAACTGTCCCGTCACATACCCGTAGTTTTCCGGCTTGTGAGGCAGTGTACAGCCCGTGCAGTCTTTGATTCCTGATTCCGTAAATCGGGGACTGCCCCCACATTCCCGTCCGAGAACATACAGCGGGCAATAACAGAACAGGCAGTTGAAGTCCTCCTTCTCCACTCCTTCGTGACATGGGAAGTATTCACACTCTCTGTTTTGAAAAAAAGAATAATGCTTTCCTCTCCACTGTTCATCTGCCATATCCCAATCACCTCATTTCATTTAATTTCAAGATGTCTGTTGTACAATATAGAGTTTCGCAATCATCTATTGCATAAATCACCTACCATCTGCAGCTTCATTGTAACATATGTCACCGATTTTCGGAGAAAATCGATGACCTGCTTGCGCATCAGCGCAATTCATTATAACATATGTCACCAATTTTCAGAGAAAATTGATGACCTGCTTGCGCATCAGCGTAATTCATTGTAACAGATATATTTTGCGGTGGCAATTTATCCTTTTTTTTGTTATGATAAGGAGCAGCAATTGTGTTGTTTTTCAGCGAACGCTTTAGATTTGATAAAATTGATTTCCTATCTGGGCACGCTTGCGCTTAGTTGCGTACGTAACGGTACATAAGGCTGCAAAACGCAGCCTAAGTACCGACGAACGCAAATAGCCCTTATAGAAAATCAATTTTATCAAATCTACAGTTGTTGGCTAGCTAAACTCTGAAAAGTAACACAATTGCTTTTGAGATAATTTTAATAGGAGAAAAATCATGAAATTACCTGGCTATTATACCTCTGGCGAATTTGCAAAAATGGCTCATCTGACAGTGCGCACCGTTCGCTTTTATGACAAACAAAATATTCTTAAACCTTCTTATGTCAACGAATCCGGTGCACGCTTCTACACCGATGAGGACTTCGCAAGATTACAGCAGATTTTACTATTAAAATATCTTGGATTTTCTTTAGAGGACATCCGTAATATGACTATAGATGATTCCGACCACCATATGCTGAAAAACTCATTGAAGCTTCAGCTCAAGCTGGTAAAAGACCGCATTGAGCAAATGCAGATGGTTGCAAAGGCCATCGAGGATACCACTAATGCCATCGACAATGAGCAGGAGATCAACTGGAGCCAGATGTTAAATCTTATTCATCTCACCAATATGGAAAATACCTTAAAAAGCCAATATGAAAATGCTACCAATATTTCTGCAAGAATCAATTTACATCGACTTTATACCACTAACACACAAGGCTGGTTTCCATGGATATATGAACAGTGCCGAATTAAAGACAATATGAATATTTTAGAGCTTGGCTGCGGAAACGGTGCACTTTGGAGAGAGAACTATAGTCTCCTGCCGGAACATATCCATGTTACGTTAAATGATATTTCAGAGGGAATGTTAAGAGATACCCGCAGAGAGATTGAACTGTTGGAGCAAGCACAAACAAAATTTGATTTCAATGCCTTTGACTGCCATCAGATTCCCTATGAGGACGAAAGCTTTGACCTGATTTTAGCAAATCATGTCCTTTTTTACTGCGATGAACTGACGGACGTTCTTCGCGAAATCCGACGTGTATTAAAACCAGAGGGAACCTTTGTCTGCAGCACCTATGGCTCTTCCCACATGAAAGAAATCACCGATCTGGTTCACGGCTTCAACAGCCTGATCACACTGTCAGCTGACAAGCTATATGAACGTTTTGGTCTGGAAAACGGTGCCCTCCTGCTGGCTCCCTATTTTACAAATGTTCATATGGAAATATATAAGGATTCCCTGATGGTTAATCAGGCCGAACCCCTAATTGAATATATCTTATCCTGCCACGGCAATCAAAACCAATATATTTTAGACCGGTATAAGGATTTTCGTACCTATGTAGAAAAAAAGACCAGAAAAGGCTTTCATATAACGAAGTATGCCGGCATGTTCATATGCCAGAAATAGGCAGAGAATGAAAAAAGCGCTTGCAGATGACGTAACGTCACCCTATATAATGCATGTGATGAGAAATCTTCCTGTTTTCAAAAGGTTTCTCTAAAATATGATTACCAAAAAATGAACATACTAGTTGAAAATACTGCAAATGTACAAATACAAATTTTTTAAAGGAGGCATTATATTAATGAAGGGAATTATTTTAGCCGGCGGTTCGGGTACACGCCTTTATCCGCTTACCATGGTAACTTCAAAACAACTGCTCCCAATTTATGATAAGCCGATGATTTACTATCCGATGTCCGTTTTAATGAATGCTGGAATCCGGGAAATTCTCATCATCTCAACTCCTCAGGACACCCCTCGGTTTCAAGAGCTTTTAGGTGATGGCCATCAGTTTGGTGTATCCCTTACCTATGCTGTCCAGCCAAGTCCGGACGGACTGGCACAGGCCTTTATTATCGGGGAAGATTTTATCGGAAGCGACACGGTGGCTATGGTTTTGGGCGATAATATTTTTGCCGGACACGGACTGAAAAAACGGTTAAAGGCTGCCGTAGAAAATGCGGAAAGCGGACAGGGTGCAACGGTATTCGGTTACTATGTAGATGATCCAGAACGCTTTGGCATCGTAGAATTTAACGCAGAGGGAAAGGCCGTTTCCATCGAGGAAAAGCCTAAAAAGCCAAAGAGCAACTACTGTGTAACGGGTCTTTATTTCTATGACAACAACGTTGTTGACTATGCAAAAAACTTAAAACCAAGTGCCCGGGGAGAGCTGGAAATTACTGATTTAAATCGCATCTATTTGGAAAAGGAAAATCTCAATGTAGAATTACTCGGACAAGGTTTTACCTGGTTAGATACAGGAACCCACGAAAGTCTTGTGGAAGCCACTAACTTTGTAAAGACAATGGAAGACCACCAGCATCGTAAGATAGGCTGCCTTGAGGAAATTGCATACCTGAATAACTGGATTTCCAAAGAAGATGTACTAAAGGTCTACGAGCTTTTGAAAAAAAATCAATACGGGCAATATTTAAAGGATGTTTTAGACGGCAAATATCTGGACGTACTACACTGATATAGAGTTTTGCAATCGCCTAAATATTTTAACAAAAAAGGAGAAAGATTTATGACTATTATTGTAACCGGAGGAGCCGGATTTATTGGAAGTAACTTTATTTTTCATATGCTAGACAAATATCCTGATTATCGTATTATTTGTCTGGACTGCCTGACCTATGCAGGCAATTTATCTACACTTGCACCTGTTATGGATAATCCGAATTTTCGATTTGTAAAAGAAAGTATTACAAATCGCGAGGCAGTTTATCAGTTATTTGAGGATGAGCATCCGGATATCATTGTAAACTTTGCTGCCGAAAGCCATGTTGACCGTTCAATTGAAAATCCGGAGGTATTTTTGGACACCAACATCAAGGGAACCGCTGTACTGATGGATGCCTGCCGGAAATATGGAATCACCCGCTATCATCAGGTATCTACTGACGAGGTATACGGAGACCTTCCTTTAGACAGACCAGATTTATTCTTCACGGAGGAAACTCCGATCCATACCAGCAGCCCATACAGTTCTTCCAAGGCGGCTGCTGATTTGTTAGTATTGGCATATCACAGAACCTATGGACTTCCCGTAACTATCAGCCGATGCTCCAACAATTACGGACCGTATCACTTCCCTGAGAAGCTGATTCCCCTTATGATTGCAAACGCATTAAACGACAAACCTCTTCCAGTCTATGGTAAAGGTGAAAATGTACGCGACTGGCTATATGTAGAAGACCACTGCAAAGCGATTGACTTAATCATTCATAACGGCCGGGTGGGTGAGGTCTATAATATTGGCGGACACAATGAAATGACCAATATTAATATTGTTAAGATTATCTGTAAAGAGTTAGGAAAACCGGAAAGCTTAATCACCTATGTGACCGACCGAAAGGGTCACGATATGCGTTACGCCATTGACCCAACGAAAATACACAATGAACTGGGCTGGCTGCCCGAAACCAAATTTGCAGATGGAATCAAAAAGACAATCCAGTGGTATCTGGATAACAAAGAATGGTGGGAAACCATCATTTCCGGAGAATACCAGAACTATTACGAGGAAATGTACGGAAATCGCTAGATAGAGTTTACTTTGCAAAATTGGTTACAAAGAGAAACGGAGATAATTTTATGAAAATATTAGTGACTGGTGTGGCCGGACAATTAGGTCACGATGTAATGAACGAGTTAGCCAAACGAGGCATAGCGGGAATCGGCAGCGATATTGCCAATTC
>CAMWYM010000143.1 GCA_947178475.1 uncultured Clostridium sp.
ATTGGAAATTATCACGGAAAATGACAAACAGAAGTATAAGGTGAAGAAGGCAGCAGGGTTTTGTGCCGGAGACATCGTGGCATATCAGGAGGCTGAGACAGAGGGAGTAACCTATAATCAGGTTATAAAATGTCAGGATAATATATTGGAATTTGCCAATGATTTTGACGACAGTGTTGTGGACACCGAGCTTCTTCCGACAAAAGTGATAACAACCTGTGAGTTTAATCTGGAGGTACAGTTTGATGATATCATAGAAACATACGAAAATGTCTCATTCAACATCAATGAAGCTAATTACGTTGTAAAAAAGACAGAAAAATCAGATCTTATTCGGGTAGAGCACATAGCGGGGGAGAAACCCCAGATGATTTCACCGGTGGAGCTGATTACTGGGGATGCAGCTGTTACAAAGGCAAATATGTCCTTTGCAGACGGTTCAGACGGCTCGGTGAGTTCTTTGTCTGCGGCAGATTATATCGGTGTGGATAATGGGGCAGGAAAGCGGACGGGAATTCAGGCTTTTGTAGACAATGATATGGTTTCCATTATGGCAGTGCCCGGTGTGACGGATCCAAATGTACAGTTGAGTCTGGTAGCACACTGTGAGAATCTTGCAAGCCGCTTTGCAGTGCTGGATATTCCCAGAGATGCAAAGAAAATAGATGATATTACTGCCCACCGGGATATGTTTGATTCTAATTATGCAGCCCTATACCATCCATGGCTGACCGTATTTGATCCGCTGGACAAGAGGAATATAGCCATTCCACCTTCAGGCTCCGTAATGGGAATTTATGCCCGGAGTGATAATGAGAGAGGCGTACATAAGGCACCGGCTAATGAGGTGGTAAGGGCATGTGTAGGTCTGGATTGTAATTTTAATAAAGGAGAACAGGATATTTTAAATCCCAAGGGAGTAAATCTTATTCGGGTATTTCCGGGGCTGGGTATCCGGGTGTGGGGTGCCAGAACAGCCACTAGCGATGCTTCATGGAAATATGTCAATGTACGAAGATTATTTATTTTTATTGAGGAATCCATCAAAGCGAATACGAATTGGGTAGTCTTTGAACCAAATGATGAAACGCTGTGGGTAAGGGTAAAACGCACGATAGAGGTATTTCTGACCGGATTGTGGAGAAATGGCTCGCTGGCGGGAACCTCTACGGGTGAAGCATTTTTTGTCAACGTAGACCGAACTACCATGTCACAGGATGATATTGACAACGGACGGTTGATTTGTGTTATCGGTGTTGCTCCGGTAAAACCGGCAGAATTTGTTATTTTCAGAATCACACAAAAAACCAGTGATGCACAGTAAAGCACAACTAAGTTTTGGAAATAGGGAGTTTCGCAATTATCTGGTTGATATACCGAAGAGAAAGGATAGGTGAATAATATGGCAGAGGGATATCCACACGGGAAATTCAGATTTAGATTGGAAATTGACGGGCTGACAGCTGGAGGTTTTAGTGAGGTGTCCGGGTTTGATGCGTCAATTGATGTAATCGAGTACCGGGAGGGAGATAAGGTGCAGACACCGTTAAAGCTTCCGGGATTAAAGAAATATGGAAATATAACATTGAAACAGGGTATTGCGGATAGTGATGTTCTGTATAAATGGATGGAGACTGGCTTTGAGCAGGATGTGGATAGGAAAACCATTACCATTACTTTAATGGATATTGCGGGTAATGATGCGGCTGCATGGCAGGTGATAAACGCATGGCCGACAAAATATACGGCGCCGGATTTCAATGCAACCTCTTCCGAGGTCGCAATTGAGACGCTGGAGATTGCCCATGAGGGGATGACCAGAACAATGTGAGAAGCAGTGAAAATGGAGGATAAGGGAACGAGATAAGGAGGCATAGAAATGGCATTTCAGACAGAGTATGAATTTGTATTGCCCAGAGGATATCTGGACAGTACGGGGACGTTACACAAGGAAGGCGTGATGCGGCTGGCAACTGCGGCAGATGAGATTTTACCGCTAAAGGACCCGAGAGTACAGCAAAATCCTGGATATCTCACGGTGATACTGATGTCCAGAGTGGTGACAAGGCTGGGTGCATTGCCGGCGGTGGATACCAGGGTGGTTGAGAATCTGTATACGGTTGACCTTGCCTATTTACAGGACCTGTATGACAAGATTAACTCTATGGATAATCCGGTGTATAAGACAGTCTGCCCGCATTGCGAACGAGGGATTGAAGTGCCGGTAAATTTTATGAATGCCGGAATATAACACTTTATCCGGCAGAACGGATTTACGAGGAGGCAGCATTTATTGCCTATTATGCACATTGGAGCCATGATGACATTATGGGGCTGCCCCATGGAGAGCGGCAAAGATGGTGCAGGGAGTTTTCTAAGATTAACAGGAGGCTTAACGACGAGCCGGAGAATATATTTGATATAGGATAAACGGAGGTCAAGTTGGATTTGGATAAGTCGGCAAAATTAACATTGAATTACCGGTTTAAGGTTTTGATCGATAATCAGCCGGTCTCCTTTGCGAAGGTTACAGGTCTCAATATGAATGTAGAGACAGAGATGATATCTGAGGGCGGACACAACGGGACAGGATATATTTTGGAGGTCCCTGCGAAATCGTCTAATGTGATGAGGCTGGAAAGGGGAATTTATAAAAAGGATACCTCTATTCTGGCAAAGCTTCGTCCGGGGATGTACCTTAATCAGGGTGTTGTTGTGATGGTTTTAGGACCTGGTGGGGAGATTCAGATAAAATATTCAGCGGAGCGGGCTGTTGTGACGAAATGGGAGGTTTCTGAATTAAATGCCGAAAATGGTCAGGTATTGGTCAGTACTTTTGAAATTGCCTATACCAGGCTTGCATTATTGGATTGAGGCGATGGTACATTGAAGCAATCAGTGGAAACGAAAAATACTGCATTTGTAAACAAAGTTATAAAAAAGTATGAGCGGGAAAAAACAAACCGTTATTATCATTCTTCTCTCATATATCGAAAGCCTCAGAAGCATTTTGGGGATACTATAATTAATGAGAATGTTAACCGGTTCTTTACAAGGGAATTTTTCACTCATATCAAGAGATATGAAGCAGCATACTATCGAAATGTAACCAGTCAGGACAATCGGAAACTGATTCAGACGATAGAGCAGATTTATAACCAGCCCGGTGAGAAAAAACAGCTTATTCATGTATTTAACAAGCTTGGTGTAGTGACGGAAAGCAGAGAGGTTTGGCAGGAAACCAGACAGACGATGAAGCTTTACGAGGAGGAGCTGACACAGCTAAAGAGAAGGCTTCAATATCAGGAGGAGAATTATCTTCAGATGCATAGGGAGGAAGAACGGTCTGTGTCTGCTAAGGATATTGTTCGCGAGGTGATGGAGAATATCCGGAGAGAAATTCGTATGGAACGTCTGCGGTATGGTTTAGACGAGTAAGGAGATGTGTGGAATGGGCGAAACAGTGACGAAGGCAAAGCTGAAGGTGGAGGGAAGTACTAAGGATATAGAGGTGGAATTTAATCCCACGGAGTACAATCTGTCAAGCAGTATCCAGTATTCCGAGAAGAATATTCCGGGGCTGGACGGACCAATTGGTCAGTATATTGCAGGGAACAGTACTACATTAAATGTAACACTATTATTTAATACATATAAGCCTCCAACACCGTCCAAGCCTGCAGAGAGTGGAAGTGATGTTACGGTATATACCAAGAAGATTGCTGCACTGACATTGATTGACGGGGAGCTTCACAGGGTTCCAAAGGTGACGTTCGCCTGGGGGAGTATAAACTTTACCGGAATCATAACGGATGTAAAGGAGAGCTATACCATGTTTTTGGCGGACGGCAAGCCTGTCCGGGCAAAGGTGGACGTAACCTTTAAATCCGTTTACAACATTTCAACGGACAAGCGGATATCGCCGCTGGAATCACCAGACCGGACGAAGGTGAAGACAGTTATGCAGGGAGATTCCTTGTGGAGCATTGCTGCACAGGAATATGAGGATCCGGAACAATGGAGAATAATTGCCAGAGAGAATGGTATCTTAGACCCGCTTAAGCTTTATCCCGGACAAACGCTTAAGCTGCCGCCGTTATAGCCGATTGGCAGTGGATTAAATAATTTCGAAACTCTGTTTTTTAAGACGTTCGTTGTACAATATAGACAAATCGTCGCAGGGCACGCTTGCACTACTTGTCGCTCGTAACGGTACATAAGGTGCCAGAATACGGCACCTAAGTACCGACGGCTCCAAAGTACCCTGCTTATGATATTGTCTATATTGTACAACTGGGTTTTGGAAATAGAGAGTTTCGCAATTACCTAAAATACTTTATATCAGTGGGGGGCAAAAATGAAGGGTAAGGATTTTATGAAATCAAAATACACCTATGATGATTTGGTCAAGGCTTATGATAATTTTCTTGCTCCGGTTTTGGAAATCTATGTGGGTGACAGTTCAGAGGACATAATTAAGAAAAAAGAGATTGCTATAGACAATGTGCAGATTACCCTGTCAGTGGATGCGGCTTCAAGCTTAAGCTTTCAAATTATCAATGCATTTGAACTTCCCGGTTATTCCGTGAAATCAGATGTAAAGGATAGTTTTTCCGTGGGGACAGTGGTTAAGGCTGCGCTGGGATATGGCTCTAACCTCACCACTGTTTTTATGGGATATGTGACAGAGTACAGGAGCATTTATCAGACTACACCAACAGTTTCTGTCACGGCGGTGGATTTAAGGAAGCTGTTAATGCAGAACCGAAGGGAAAATTATAAATATGAGAAACAGAAATATTCTGCTGTATTTAATACGATTCTTGGTAATTATAAGAAGCTGTATAAAAATCTCCATGTAGATGAGGTAAATACCGAGGATGAATTTCTTCAAAACGGGTCTGACTATCAGTTTATTAAGGCGGAGCTTTGCAACAAAGCCAAAAAGGAATTTTATGTGGTGGGAGGAGAGGTGTATTTTCAGACTCCGGACAAGAGCACAGATGCTTTTCTTACCTTGGAATGGGGAAAGAATCTGATTTCCTTTCAAAGAGGGAGAGGCTACTGTTATAAGGAGTTAAAGGTCAGCAGCGGAGGAGAGGACAAAACGGGAAATGAGGTTTCAGAAGTCGTTAAGACAGAAGAGGATACGCCGGTACTGACTACGGATACCCAGAAAGAAGAGTGGACGGTTGAGTCGGATATGGATACGGATATCCTGCAGAATTGTCTGGATAAAAAGGTACAGGAGAAGAAGCAGAAAAATGATACCGGCATGGGTAATACAATCGGACTTCCTGAGGTGGTTCCGGGGAGATATATTGAGATAAAGGGAGTAGATTCGCAGGATATGGGTGTGTACTATATTACCAGTGTAGTGCATAGCTTTGGAAGTGATGGATTTACCACCAGCTTTTCATTGGGAAATAGTCCTACAATTTTTGCTAAGGGAGATGACACTTTAGAACGGAAGAAATCCAGTAAGTGTGCCGGTGTTGTCCGGGCGGTGGTCAAGGAAAATTGGGATGAAGAACATCCGGGCAAAGTTAAGGTGGAGTTTTTGACGGGTGAGGAAGGAAAGAAAAGCACTAAATGGCTGCCGGTGGCACAGCCCTATTGTGGCAACGGGTATGGATTTTATTTTCATCCGGAGATTGATACGGAGGTAGTGGTGGGAAGCCAGCTGGGTGATATGAACAGCCTTGTTGTTCTGGGAGCCCTGTGGAATAAGGTAGATGAGCCGCCTGCTGACACGGTGCAGGAGGATAATTTTATAAAGAAAATCCGTACGAAGGGAAAGCATGAAATTGTGTTTGATGATAATGAGGATTCTGCCGGGATACAGATAAATACTGGTAATGGTCTCTATATTAAATTAAATGATAAGGATAAGTATATCTCGATTTTTGATGGCGACGAAAAAAACGGGGTTAAGATAGATATCGATGGTGGAAGCTTAAAGCTGCAGGCTGAGAAAAAAATTGTACTGTCTGTCGGGAGCAAGGACATGGTGATATTGGACGGTGACAACAAAAAGTTAATGCTGGAAGCGGAGCAGATTGAGGAAAAGGGTTCAACGAAGATTGCCATGAAGACCCAGAAATTAGAGGCAAAGGGGGATATGACAGAATTGAAAGCATCTAACTCCTTAAAGATAAGCAGCAATGCAGCAGCTGAAATCAAGGCGGGAAGCTCCATGAAAATAAATAGCAGCGGAATTACGGAGATAAAAGGAGCCATGGTAAAGG
>CAMWYM010000144.1 GCA_947178475.1 uncultured Clostridium sp.
ATACCTTAAAAAAGTGATTCTTAATGCGGGCAATTCCCGTCTCATAAATTTTCATGATCTACTTTACACTATCATTTCAAAAATGGACTCGTCCAAATGACGAGCCCATCAATTCTTTACCTTATGTGTAAGTACATATTCTATCTCTCTCTTACGAAGTTCATCCATATCCTCTGGCATATTGTCCGATAACCGCTGAGCCTCCTCAGCAGAAATAAGGGGACGCAGTATCACCTGATGATGCTCTACCGGTATATACGAAATTTTCTTATCATCGAACATTGAACGCAGTCCATAGTACATGACCTGCTCACCGCTTTTGGCAGTCAGTTTTGTCACCTCTGCCACCCGGCATACACCCAATGCTTCACTAAAAATGATATCCTTTTTCTCAAACATACTGCTCCCCTCCAAGTATTCAAACCGGAGTTCTCAACGCTCCATCTTCCAGAAATAAGCAGAATATGGTGGCAACTCACTTCCGCCGCCAAAATCATGAGCTTCTCCGCTAATCAAATCCTCTGCCATTCCACAGCCTGCGTCAAAATGCGCTGTATACGGCTGGTCTGATGCATTTATCGCGACCATCACTCTCTCGCCGTCACACTTGCGCTCGATAATACACTGATGATTTGTTAAGACTACATTGCGATAGTCCCCATAATTAAGTGCCCTACTGTTCTTCTTTGCCTCCGCCAGCTTGGAAATCCACTCCGCAAGCTCTCCAAACTCCGGCTTTTCAAAGCAGGCACGAAGTGCGGGGTCACCCTCATTTTTGTGTGCCTTTGCTCCCCATTCACTTCCATAATATACACAGGGGATTCCCGGCATACCAAATGCCATGGCATAAATCAACGGCAAATGCTTCTCATTAGTCAGATTGCTGGCAATACGTGTTACATCATGATTATCCACAAAAGCCAACAAGTGTCTGCCCTTATACAATGTCCAGTTTTCCGGACCAAACTGTCTTGCAAGCGAATGACAGATTTCAAACATATTCATACTGTTAAAGCTGGAGTATAAACCCTTATAGCATTCATAATTTGTAACGGAATGACACATCTCATCATTCATCCACTGGTTATAATCCCCGTGAAGCGTCTCGCCTACAAGATAGAAATCTTCCTTCTGGGAATCCGTAAACTGACGAAGCCGTTTCAGAAAATCCCTGTCCAGACAATATGCAACATCCAAACGAAGACCATCAATGTCAAACTCCTCAATCCAACCCTTTACGGCACTAAAAATATGCTGAATTACATCTTCATTTCTCAGATTCAGCTTTACCAAATCATAGTTACCCTCCCAGCCTTCATACCAAAGACCGTCATTATAATTAGAATTGCCGCCAAAATCAATGTGAAACCAGTCACGGTATCCTGAGCCCTCACGATTCCGTAATACATCCTGAAACGCCCAAAAGCCCCGTCCAACATGGTTAAACACACCGTCCAAAACTACCTTGATTCCCGCCTTATGAAGCTCGTCACAAACCTTTTTGAAATCCTCATTAGTTCCCAGTCTACAGTCAATTTTTGTATAATCTCTTGTATTATATCCATGAGTGTCCGATTCAAAAACTGGTGAAAAATAAATAGCATTAGCCCCCAGCTTATCAATGTGAGGAATCCAGTCTATCACCTTTAAAATTCTTGATTCCTGATTGCCATCATTTTCAAAGGGTGCACCGCAAAACCCCAATGGATAAATCTGATAAAATACACTTTCGTAAGCCCACATAATTCTGTCCTCCCTGTAAGAAATTTATGATATTATACCATGTGAACTAAGCTCATTTCATTCGCTAAGGTCACAGGTATATATTCTCACTAAACTCACCTTCGGTTCGTTAAGTGTTCATATTATACCATAAACTTAAATTCGTTGCAAATTCAACGAATAAAAACAGCTACTCCTTAAGTTGTCCATATGCAATCCGAATAATATCATCAATTCCTGCTTCCTCTATGGACACATCTTTAATTTGTACCTCAGCGGACAAAGCCTGAATCAGTGCCGCCGCTGTAATATCCTTTTTCATAAACCGGTATTTCGCCACATTTCCCTCATGAAAGAACAGCTCACATTGTGCATGTTCCGGGGCCTTCTCATCATAATACTCCACGACCAGAGTTTTATAAGGTGCAATCCTGTCAACAATTTCCTCCAGATTGCCATCCTCTATCAGTTCCCCATTGTTAATTATAATGATTCTGTCACAGAGCTGCTCGATGTCCCCTAAATCATGGGTAGTTAAAATAACCGTCGTATTTCTTTCCTCATTCACTTCCTTTACAAACTTGCGCAGTGAATACTTAACCCCTACATCCAACCCAATTGTCGGTTCATCCAAAAACAAAACGGAGGGTGCGTGCAGCATAGCTGCAACCAGATCTCCTTTCACCCGCTGCCCTAACGACATCTGACGCACCGGCTTACTTAACAGCGGCTTGATTTCCAATATCTTATCCATGATGTCCAGTGTTTCCTGATACTTTGCTTTATCAATCCTGTATATATGGCGAAGCAGCTCAAAGCTCTCTCCCAGTCTTAAGTCCCAATCCAGCTGTGACCTCTGGCCGAACACCACCCCGATATCCTGTACAACCTGTTTGCGGTACTTATGTATATCTCTTCCGTTGATTAATATCTCCCCACTGCTTGGTGTCAGTATACCTGACATCATCTTAATTGTTGTACTTTTTCCTGCACCATTTGGTCCGATGAAGCCGACTATCTCGCCTGGCTGAATATGAAAGCTCAGGTTTTTCACAGCCTGTACCGTTTTACCTTCCCGTGAAATCAGCCCTTTTAATGCACCCCTGAAGCCTTCCCCCTTCTGAATTACGTTATATGATTTGCATATGTTTTTTACCTCAATCATAGATGCCTCCGTCTAATTCATATATGCCACATGCATGAAAACTCTTTTCATTTATCAGTTTCCGGCGCTTTCATAATTTCTCAAACCTAAGCGGAAAAACAGTGCTGCCAGCACCGTAACAAGTATACCGATTAACAGGGTAAGCCATACTGCTATTGATGTCTGCAAATAGCCATTGGACAGCCCCAGCATATTAGACACTGGATAAAATGTAACCCAGCCGATAGGAATAAGATAGGTCAGCACAAACTGTACTCCCTCCGGATACATAGACAATGGATACATTGTGGTTTTATCAAAAATCTCCTGCGTATACTGCGCAAAATCGCTATTACTTCTTGTCCAGAAGGTCGTGGTTCCCAATATAATATAGATGCCTCCCCGAATGAGAGTCGCACCGGTCAACAATACAAATATCAAAAAAATATTTCCTATACTCCAATGAAATCCAACCTTATGGCATCCATACAAAAAAACACAAAGCCCGGGAATCAGATCCGTTACACCAATTATATTTATGTTTGTAAAAAAGAATTGGTACAAAACACTCATCGGTCTTGTAAGATAACGGTCAAACTCTCCATAAATTACATAATTTCCCATAAACCAGCCCTGTACAAAAAAAATCATAGAAAGAGCATGAGACAATACCGCCAGTCCATAAAGAAATGCCAGTTGTCCATAATTCCATCCGTTTATTTCACCGAACTCTGACACCGCAAACTGTATCGTAGCAAAGCCTACCAGAAACTGTACCGGATTGGACAAAAGCCATCCTATAATATTAGATGGATATTCAACCACTCTTAAAAGTGCCATGCGGATATTTACGAATGTGACATCAATATAATGAAATATTGTTCCTGTAATCCCTTTCATTTTATCAGCCTCCCTGTATCATAACCTTTCTGGCAGCCCGCTTTTGCAAAATATAGAATATAAATGATAACACGGTAAGCCATACAAGCTGAATGGTAATTCCTCTTACAAGCGACATACCGTCACATTTTCCAATATAAATGCTGAGAGGAAGCTGATACAGATACACAAACGGAAAAGCCTCCAAAACGATTCGCAGCCACTCAGGAAAAAACCACAAAGGAATCATACTTCCTGACAAAAGGCGTATCAAATGCCTCTTTACCTGAAGTAATGCATGCATATTGATTGCCGTGAATGCCCACATTCCAAATATAGCAGCAATCAGCCAATTGATAAAAAAAGCCAGACACAGACTTATCAGAAACATAAGCAGGGAAGCACCTGATGCCGGAAGTGGCACCTGTATAAAAATACACCCGATAAAAATGATAGGCAATAAATTCTGAAACAGCAATGCCACCACATTTCCTAAATCTTCTGCAAAAAATACAGCAAAAATATTTACCGGACGCATCAAATCAACAGCGATTGTTCCCTTCTCAACACTCCTTGTAATTCTTTGTTCCACATTTGTGGTAAGAATAACAGAGATGCATGACGAGATTACCGTGTATGTAAGCATACTGTCAATCTCCACACCCTGTACGGTCTCTGCACTCTGATACAATGCTTTCCAGAAAAATGAAGTTGTCAGCATGATAATCGTCTGCATAAGAATATTGCCATATACATTAAACTTATATGTCATGCTCCTCAATATCTGCATTTTACATACATATCTGTAAATCTTCATTGCAAATCTTAGTCTCTCCCTATTTCACAAAAAATCCCTTACCGCACTATATATCATCATATTTTTCACACTGCAAAATGTCAAGTGTTTTAGGAAAACAATAAAAACAGGTACGCCTCCCTGCAAAGAGGGACAACGTACCTGCCAAAAAGAAGGATATTCAATTTATTCAGCTGGCATTACTCCTAACTTTACAATCCTTGCCACTGTGGTGGAAATTGTAAATGTTACTTTATAGGTCTTTCCGGCTTCCAGATTAATTCCACTCTGCTTTAACTATATGTGCCAGTCCTGAATTCCAAATTTTTTTATCGCATATGTGATATTTCCACCGGATCCTATACGTCCTTACCTAATTTTTCAGGCAAAGGCTCTGAATTATTTCGTTACCTCCACAAGGGACAGCTCCTTTATGGTTACCGTTTTTTCATCTTCTGAGCCGCCGGGGTTGGCAAGCTTAATAATAAATACCGCTTGATCATCTGTCGCTTCAGACATGGTAAATGTAAATTCTATTAATTCTTCCGTTCCAGCAGCCAACTCTTTCTCCTCGGAAAATCCATATAATGTATATACCTCGTCTCCCCTGCCATAGCCGTCTCTTTGCAGGCCTGTTTTGACTTTCCTTGCATCCTCGGATGTGATTTTAAAGCTTATTTTATAAGTCTTTCCTTTTACAATGTTCATGTCATTTGCCTGTAACTGGAATTCAGCAGCCTCAATGTCTTCCACGGCACTTTCATCACCAAGGGTAACTGTAAATTCGCCCGGTCCTTTGTCTGCCCAACCGGTCAGCGCACCCTTGACACCGCCGGAAAGCATATTAGCAGGCTTTGTTTCTTCCGGTTCCGCAACCGCTTTCAGAGACATATTCTTAAAGGTCACATTTCCCAGCACATCCTTCTGCGCATAATTGATAAAAAAGATTGCTTTCTCATCCGTCTCAGGCATTACAAATTCCAGTTCGATAGGCGTCTCCTGGCCTGCTTCCAGATCCACGGTTACATCGGCATCCCCATAAGTGTCCCAACTTCCGTCATCACTTCCGTCTCTTTGCACACCATATTGAATGCTTCTGGCATTCTCAGAATATGCAGCAAATGAAATCTTATACTTGTAACCGGCAACAAGGGATACAGGCTTTTCAGTTACTTGCAACTCATAAATATTATCCTGCTTATCTTCTGCCGTCACATTTTTTTCCACATCCTCAAGCGTCAATTTTTCCTCATTCAAAGTTTCTGTCGGTTCTTCCGGCTCTTCTTCCGTATGATGCACCTTCTTGTAGCACAGGTTGGAAATCTCAACCTGATGGGTATCCAGAGTCTCCTTCAGGTTACCCATGTCAACTGCAAACAGCGCCTTGTCGTCAGATTTGTTTGTCATCTTAAATTCTTTTGATGTATACTGATAGGTTTCATCGGCTGTCAAGGTAATATCCTCTGAAAAATAGGTCGTATAACTGCCGCCATTTTGCTGGAACTTTGTTTTCACCTTTCGGCCAACATCTGACTTGATGTCAAAACTCAAAACATAGTACTCATCCTTTT
>CAMWYM010000145.1 GCA_947178475.1 uncultured Clostridium sp.
CGCCAAATGTGTGTGCAAGCACCCACGCTTGGCTCGTTATTCGCACAAATTGATTGCCTACTTGCCCGCTATCACTTCTTGTAACCAATTGCGAAGCAATTGATTACCTACTCACGTGCCATCACGAAGTGATTTTCATGCACGTGATACCTTAAAAAAGTGATTTTTAATGCGGGCAATTCCCGTCTCATAAATTTTCATAATCTACTTTACACTATCTATTGCTACTGATTTACATTCCCTTAATTCAAAATGCCTGCGAATTTATGTATCGCTCCATTGATTCGCAGTTCTATTCTATAATACTTCCATGAAAATAACATTCATATATTATCTGCCCTTGAAATGAAATAGTCTCATAGCCCTGAAACCATTCAAAATCCCCTGTCACCTGACATTGATATGTATAATCACCATTTGCATATTCCTCCGGTCCACGAAATGGCATCGTGGCAGGAACATGGAGCAATGCCTCTTTCAAAAAATCACCACTAAAATGATTTCCTGTTACACGTCCTGCATAATTCATGCTCCAATATGGCTTTCCAGTTATCCATAGGGCTTCTTCCCCTGCAAATTTTTCTCCTCCCAGATATGTATCATAATACATATAATCGCCCTCACTATACACCAAATCGTGCGACTTCGGTCTTGTGGAAGCTGTCTCCGCTCCTTTTCCTGCATAAGTTGCTTTTTTTGCATTTATTAAAAATGAAATTATTGTACTATCTGCCATATCAAACACTCCTTCTTATATTTTGTTCTGCAAAGAAGAATCATCTTCTAAATGTTACAGTTCTCCATAAGTCAAGTATAATGTCCATCTACCTCTTAGTCAATATTCCCATTTGCAAAAATATTTCAGTTGCAGAAATGCACTACAGTAACTCTCTAATATATCTGCCATCTTTCTGATTTGTTTATACTGTTATCAATTGTAGGCAGAACAAATATTCAATTGTTTCAATCTTGCATTCTATTTATGCATCACTTATAATCATAAGAAAATAAAAGCATACGGAGGAATAAAAAATGAAAAAGAAACATAATCCTGTTTTATTACGCTTTACTTTACTATTTTCTCTGGCATGGATGCTCCTGCCCTTAAAAGCAGATGCGGCATCAATCACCAGCCTCTCCCCAACCCGGCCTGGCTCCGCCTACCGTGTATCTATGGATTGCGATCTCGACGGCGACAATAGCATTGAAAAGCTTGGTGTTTATTATACCCAAAAAGATTATTACACAGACAATATTTACCTCTCTGTTAATGGTAATAATGCCCTTGTACTCGATGTATCGGGCAAATGGTGCTATGCCCCTAAAGTAAATGTGGTGAACTCTGATAATGGCAATGCCTGTATTCAGATTATCTGCCATACCGACAATGACTATACTGCCTTTAACCAGCTTTTCCGATATGACAGTATATCCAATACATTTTCACTGCTTCTTGAGCTTCACAGCGGAATCACCAAAGCCTGCCAAGAAGTTTCAAAGGCAACCAGCAACGGATTTATTGTCAAAAACCGCTACCAGCCCTGTGAAATTGGCTGGACCTCCTGGAACTACACCTATGTCTGGACAGACGGCGTTCCTATATTACAGTCCACAAAAAATGCAGTTGCCGGTTCCATCTTTAAAAAAAATAAGTTTACCACTGATAAGAAGATTACCTTTTACAAGACTCCCGGCGGCAAAAAGAAAGCCTTTACCATCAAAAGAGGAAAAAAGGTTACTTTAAAATACATGAGCCTCACGCCAAAATACATGTATGCTGGCTTCAAATACGGCAAGAAAATCGGCTGGCTCCGCATAGACAGAGATTATGGCAAGGTGTATAAATGGGACAAAAAAAAGAATAAATCCCGCGGTTATTTCAAAAATGTAGCTGAACGACTTGTCGGCTGATTTTGTATTTAGTAGATTTTGAATCCTTCTCCATTCAAAAATAGGAATCCCCCATAGAATTCAATACTTTTCAGTATCTGGTTTTCTAAAGGGGATTCCTATTCTTCCTCCAATGCATTCAAAAATGCTTTGTATTTTTCTATCGGTGTATCATAACAAAACGGTCCTGTCTCGTCCAGCCATCGGTCGCTGACATTTCCCTGTTCAATTTGGTATATAAACAAACTCCCCTCTACTCCAAAACTTCCAACTTCATTGATAGTATGGTCATCCTTATCATATCGGCACAATTCAGTAAACAAGTGCACCATATTCTGTAATTTTTGTGCCATTTCATCTGTATTCTCCAGCACAAGCTCTGGCGGATAAGATGAATCAATCGCTTTACATTTGTCCTCATTATTCATTTCAATCTGCTGCTGCTCTATGCAATAGACAAGAACCTTTTGAAAGTAATTATCCCGATAAATCCAATCCCCTCCCTCTAGTGGATATGCATAAGCCATAAAACGAACATCGCTGTTATTTTTATCCTGTAACACTACCGCAGGACATTTCAGCTCCCGTTGTGTCTCTATTTCTCCGTCTGTATGGTCAATATAAGTAAATTCTTCTACTATTTGAAAATCTCTTTTATATACCCTTTCCATATAAAGTAATATCATTTGACTGCTTGGTTTATTTCTTAAAAACAGAGAGAATATGAACAGAAAAGTTGCAGCTAAAGCAATAGGGATTATGCACCATTTTATTCTTTTCTTCCATTTACCCATAATGTTATCCTCCATACTCTTTCCCTGCTCCACATCTAACAAAACTACCTTATATAGTCACCCTATTTTTTACATTCCCCTACTAATTTCTACTTATTATTGGTGCTTTCAAAGCCAATTCATACGCTTTTCAAATACGATTTTATTATCTCCTTTTTCTATTTTTCCAATTTCATAGCAGTCATAAAATTGATTAATATGCTTCATAACCATATCCTTATCCCTCTGGGATACAACTAAATTAAATCCTACTCCACAATTAAAGGTTCGTAACATTTCTTCATCATTGATATTTCCACTATTCCGAATATACTTGAATATATTCAATATCCTTATCTTGGATAAATCAATTTTGGCACTTAAGCCATCTGGAATCACTCTGCATAAATTACCTTCTATCCCGCCACCGGTAATATGCGCCATTCCATGCAGAACATCCTTATCAAACAATCCCTTTAATGCTTTATAATATGGTGTATGTGTTTTCATGATTTGCTCTATAAATGTTAATCCGTCTATTTTATCCAATTTGATCTGCGGCATTTTATCCATTAGCAAACGGACGAGCGAATATCCATTTGTATGTAACCCATTGGAAGCAATTGCCAAAACAGCATCCCCTTCTTCTATTGCAGAACCGTCAATTACCTTTGATTTTTCGACAATACCGGCAACACTTGAGGTAAGAACATAAACCCCCGGCTCTACAACCAACGGCTGTATGGAGGTTTCGCCACCTACCAGCGAACATTCATTCATTTTGCAAGCCTCCGATACTCCTTTTACAAATGTTTTAATGGTGTCCTTTTCGGCATTTCCACATACAATTGTATCCAACACCGCCAATGGTTTTGCTCCCATAACTACTATGTCATTTACCAGGTGATTAATCATATCATGACAGATGGATTCTGTATAACCGTATTCCATTGCAAGCTTTTGTTTAGAACCGGGCTCTTCTGATTTTAATACCAGAACAGGATGTTCCATCTCTGGAAAATTAATATCGTACAACGATGCAAATGGTCCCAGACCATTCAAAACACGTTTATCGCCCGTTTCCAAATGCTTTGACATTTCCCTCTTTATTGTATCTGTATATGTAATGTCAATACCTGCTTTGCTATAGGATAAACCTTCCGCATTCCTTTCATCACCGGCTAAAATTTCATCTACGGATACATCTAATACCGTTGCTAAATCTCTCAATATCTCGATATTCGGATAAGAGGTTCCATTCTCCCACTTAGATACTGCCTGAAAGGAAACATTCAGCTTATCGGCAAGCTGTTGCTGAGTCAGCCCAAGAGTTTTACGTCTATCCATTATAAAATTACCAACTTTAATGCTGTTAAGCATATGAAATACCTCCGTTTTTATTTTATAATAGCTTACATATAATCCCTTGGACAATAACCGGGCAGGAGAGTTTATCGGTCTGATTCAACCGCTAGTTGAACCTTCTCCATCTACCCCAAACAAAATCCGTATGTCAGTATATTCATTCAACACAGATTGTGCATCAATACCATGTCCCAGCTGGCGACAGAGATTTTTTGCAATATAAAGCCCCATTCCGGTAGATTTAGCGTGTTTTCTTCCATTTTCTCCTGTAAAGGATTTATCAAAAATACGGTTGATATCGGCACTTGGAATGCCAATTCCGTTATCTCTTACATGCAGCGAAATGCATCCGTTCTCTTCTTCCGCCCATATGATAATTTCCGATTCCGTATCCTCTCTCTTGTATTTCACTGCATTGTTGATAAGCTGGTTCAGTATAAATTCCAGCCATTTTGCATCGGTTATCACCGTCCGGTTAACCTCACCTATCTTAGGAGTAATATCGCTTTCCAGCAAATCATCCTTGTTGCTCATCACCACCTTGTGCACCAGCTTCTTCAAATCAGTTTTCTTAATCCGATAATCCTTCTCCGCATGCTCTGCTCTGACATAGTAAAGCACCTGGTCAATATAACGGTCTAATCTCTTTATTTGTGAAATATATTTTTTATCCAGTGCATCCTGATGATTGTGGCACATTAGCAGAAGACTGGATACCGGTATCTTTACTTCATGAATCCACATTTCAATATATTCCTTAAAGTCTTCTATGTTCATGGAATACTCTTTTACCCGTTCTGCCATGGATTTGTCAATCTCATAAAGCATATCGGTCATAATCTGACCCTCATAAAAATCCGGTCTTTCCAACGTTTCCAGCACAAGATATTTCTGGTCCAGACCATCAATATTCTTCTTCAGCTCATCAAAAAAACGGTACCTGCGTACATATTCAAAGCCAATCGCTACAATCAAGAAAAACCAGAATATCAGGGTAAAGGCGGCCTTAAGCGATGCCGGCACTTTAAATGCCACAAGCAGCATAAACAATACAAAAAATATTCCGGTTCCAAATATAATAACAAACAGTCTGTCCTTCAGATATTTCCTAAGCTGCATAGTTATCCTCTTTCACTCTTCTATTAAAATATATCCCTGTTTTTTCCTCGTCTCAATCACATCCGGATATCCAAACTCACCAAGCTTTGCCCGGAGTCTGCTGATATTCACCGTAAGTGCATTATCATTGATAAACTCATCATTATCCCACAAAACTGTCATCAGCTCATCTCTTTTTACTATGCGGTTCCTGTTATTTAACAGAGTTTGCAAAATAAGCATTTCATTCTTGGTGAGAGACAATTCTTCCCGCACCTGCTCACCGTTTTCCTGTTTTGTCAGGATTCCTCTGGAAGGATTGATTATCAAATCCCGAAAAGAAATAGCTTCTCCGGAATGCTCTGTCCGTTTCAATATAGCCGCAATCCGCAAAAGCAGAATCGTTGGGTTATAGGGTTTGGTAATATAATCATCCGCACCAAAGCTCATGGATAACACTTCGTCGACCTCTGAGACCCGGCTTGTCACCATAATCACCGGAGTCTGGGATTCCTTGCGAAATTCCTTTAGCAGCATTTCACCGTTTAATCCCGGTATATTGATATCCAGTAAAATCAAATCGGCCAAAGTCTGAAGGAGCTGCTCCTTTACGTTGTCAAACCGGTCAATTACTGACACTGCATACCCGCTGTTTTTCAGTAATTCTTCCAATTCCCTGCGGATTGCTGTATCATCCTCCACAATTAAAATCTCTTTCATTTCTTCATTTCCTTAATCTGTCCTGTTCTCTATTTTGTAGTATAACATATGTCACCAATTTTCGAAGAAAATTGATGACCTACTTGCGCATTAGCGCAATTCATTATAACATATGTCACCAATTTTCGAAGAAACTTCGTTTGTTGCAATAGTCGC
>CAMWYM010000146.1 GCA_947178475.1 uncultured Clostridium sp.
TTCTCAGGCGCAGGTTTCCCGTCTGGAAAAATCTGCCTTAAAAAGTATGAAAAATTATTTGGATATTTAATGTTAAATCATTGTCAATCCTTGGAAAATATGCTATAATTCTGCTTGATTATTCATTGTGAAAAATTTATAGATATTGTGGCATAAAGGAGGCATATAGATAATGAAACATTTAATACTGGTTACGTCACCACCGGCATGTGGAAAGACGTTTATTTCCAAGCAGCTTGCAAAGGCATTGACCAATTGTGTATATTTGGATAAGGATACACTGATTGTACTGTCTAAGCAGATTTTTAAGGTGGCTGGTGAAGAGTATAACAGGTCCTCAGATTTTTTCCAGAGAGAAATTCGTGATTATGAATATTATTGTGTGTTGGATTTGGCAATGGAAGCTTTGGATTATAATGATACCGTGCTGATCAATGCACCGTTTACTGACGAGATAAGGGATGATGCGTATCTTGATTCCCTTAGGGAAAAGCTGGCAAAGCACGGTGCAGAGCTGGTGGTAATCTGGGTGAATACCAGGGTTGAAGTGTGCAGGGAACGGATGGTTAAGCGTAATTCTGACAGGGATACATGGAAGCTGGAGCATTGGGACGAGTACATTGCAACCTGTAATTTTAACCAGCCAGACAATATCAAGGAGCTTATTGTATTTGAAAATTCATCTGAGGAAGAGTTTAACGAATCAATCAAAAAGGTTGTAAAACAGTTAAGAGGCGAGTGAGAACAATTGCCCATGGGCTCTTGCTGTGGGGATTGACTTCTTAGGGAGCTGTAAGAGTGGAAATACAAGCATTTTGGGGTGCTGACTTCAGAAGAAAATAAGCGACGCTTGCAAAGGGCGTCGTTTTCTGTCTATAGACAGTGAAGGGAGTGTTTTCACGTATGGGCGGTGAAGAGAGACGACATAAGCTATAGATAAACCGTTATATAACATTTTGAATGATGAGGAGTAAAGCATGGCGAACAAAAGAACGGTATTTGCAATTAACTGGACAGAAGTGGAAATGTTGACGGCAGGCTGCCATGATAATCCACACCATATATTGGGAATGCATGAGACGACGGATGGAGTATATATTAATGCATATTTTCCTGGTGCTGAGTCTGTAGCGGCAGTTTGCAGCAATACAGAAAATACATATGAACTGATAAGTGAAAGAGTACAGGGTTTCTTTTCGGTTAAGATTCCGAATATCAATCCCTTTGTATATTATTATAAGGTAAAGTATCCTGATGGTACCAAACAGAAGGTATTGGATCCGTATGTGTTTGAACCGGTAATTGACCCCATTGATATCAGCAAATTTAATGATGGTGTTCATTATGAGATATATGAGAAGCTTGGGGCGCATCCGTGTATGCTGGATGGAATAAAGGGTGTTTTGTTTGCCGTGTGGGCACCCCATGCTGTCAGAGTGTCGGTTGTCGGTGATTTTAACAGCTGGAATGGCAAGGCACATACAATGCGCAGAATTGAGTATTCCGGTATTTTTGAGTTGTTTATTCCAGAGCTTAGTAATGGCGAGATATACAAATATGAGATTCTGACCAAATCCGGTGATACCTTTATGAAACCGGATCCGTATGCTAATGCCACGGAGCTCAGACCGGCAAATGCATCGCGGATTGTGGATTTGTCCTATGAGTGGAAGGATGCTGCATACTATGAAAAGAAAGCACTACTAAAAAAAGAAGTACCGATGAATATATATGAGGTTCATCTCGGCTCCTTTAAGAGACCGAAGGACGGTAGGGAGTTTTATAATTATAGGGAAATCGCAAAGGAATTGGCAGATTATGCGGCAGATATGGGATATACCCATGTAGAGTTGATGCCGGTTATGGAGCATGAGCAGGACAGTACCTTTGGCTATCAGACGACTGCATTTTATGCACCTACATCCCGTTACGGAGAACCGGTGGATTTCATGTATTTTGTAGATTATATGCATAAGAAAGGAATCGGTGTGATTTGCGACTGGGTTCCAAGCCAGTTTCCAATGAGTGGTAATGGAATGGCAAGATTTGATGGACAGCCGCTCTATGAACCAGAGGATCCGAAGAGAAGCGAGAATCCTAGATGGGGAACCTATACCTTTGATTACGGGCGTAACGAGGTCAGGAACTAT
The DNA here is from genome assembly GCA_947178475.1 of uncultured Clostridium sp. Classification (GTDB taxonomy): domain Bacteria; phylum Bacillota; class Clostridia; order Lachnospirales; family Lachnospiraceae; genus CAG-590. Next base: position 2,151 of record CAMWYM010000146.1, read on the forward strand.
CTTGTTTCCAATGCGCTGTACTGGGTGTCGAAATATCATTTGGATGGACTGAGGATTGACAGTGCTGCTTCTATGCTGTATCTGGATTATGGCAGGTCATATGGCAACTGGATTCCCAATCGTTATGGTGGAAATGAAAATCTGGATGCGATTACCTTTTTTAAACAGTTGAATACGGTGATAAATGAGCGATTCCCGAATTGTATGATCATTGTGGAGGAAGAATCCGGGTGGCCGATGATGACGGAGGATATTGCACAAGGTGGAATGGGATTTGATTACCGCTGGAATATGACATGGATGAGGGATTTGCTCTCTTATATGGCGCTGGATCCGTTGTACAGGAAGTATGAGCATAAGAAACTGACGAACAGCTTATCCAATGCTTATGATGAGAATTTTATATTGGAATTTTCCCATAATGAGGTTGTGGGTGGTAAAGGAACCATTGCTGACCAGATGCCGGGAGGCTATGAGGAAAAATTCTCTAATCTGCGGTTATTGTATGGGTATATGATGACACATCCCGGGAAAAAGCTGCTCTTTATGGGTCAGGAATTCGCACAGTTCAGAGAGTTTTCGGAGATTGGTGAGCTTGATTGGAATCTACTGGATTTTGATGCCCATACGATTCTTCGGGACTATGTAAAAGCGTTGAATCATTTATATAAAAAAGAACCGGCGCTGTATGAGCTTGACAACAATGTTGAGGGATTTGAGTGGATTAATGCCAATGCAGCCAATGAAAGTATTGTATCCTTTTTGCGGAAAACCTCCAAAAAAGAGGAAACTCTTCTTATTGTATGCAATTTTACACCGGCGGTCTATGATAAATATCGGATTGGAGTGCCTTATGCAGGCAGCTATAAAGAAATATTCTGCAGTGATAATACAATGTTTGGTGGAAATGGAACGAAAAATCGTCTTGTATGTACAAGCAAACGCAGTGCCTGTGATGAACGGAAAAATTCCATTACTATCGGATTGGCACCGCTGTCCATGAGTATTTTTAAGTTGGTGAAGGAAGATACGGCAAAACGAAAGAATGCGGGAAAAACTGCGGTGGCAAAGAAGGAGTCGGAAAAGAAGAAAACTGCGGCAGTGGAGAGAAAGAAAGCTGCAGCTTCGAAGGAGTTAAAGAATCCTCAAAAGGGGAGCAAAGAATAAGAAAAGGAAATGAGAGCAGTGTTTTTGGAAACAAATACTACGCAGACGGTTGAGGAAGCTGCAAAAAATATGGAGCAATCTGCCGGGCTGGTGAAGCAGACCTTGGACGACCTGACAAACTGGATAATCGGTAAATCCGGCAGTGTTTTGGTGGCAATTATATTTATTGCAGTGGGCTTAAGGATAGCGAATATATTGTTAAAGATATTGCGGCGTTCCTTTGAACGGTCCAAGATGGAGACTTCGGTGGCGGGTTTTTTGCTGTCAGCTATCCGGGTGCTTAGCTATACGCTGGTTTTTATTACAGCGGCTGCCATTGTAGGCATAGAGGTTACAAGCTTTGTGACGATTTTGGGAACGGCATCCCTTGCGGTGGGGCTTGCCCTGCAGGGAGCATTGTCTAATCTTGCGGGAGGTGTGCTGATTCTTTTGCTCAAGCCGTTTCAGGTGGGAGATTATATTATTGAGAATAATAGAAATAATGAAGGGACAGTCATTTCTATTGATATATTTTATACCCGTCTGTTGACACATGACAATAAGATGGTGGTGATTCCGAACGGTATTCTGACGGATAATTCATTGGTGAATCTGACAGAGGAAAGCAGACGTAAGGTAGAGGTTAAAATCTCCATTGCCTATGACAGTGATATCAGAAGGGTCAAAGAGCTGGTATACGCGCTGCTTAAGGCGGAGGAGGGTATTCTGCAGGAGGAACAAAAGGACGTGTTTATTGATTCCTTTGACGACAGCGGAATGACATTGGGAATCCGGGCATGGGTGAAGACAGAGGATTACTGGAGCGTTACATGGAAACTCAGAGAAGAAATTAAAGCGGCCTTCGACGAGAACGGAATTGAGATTCCTTATAACCGTTTGGAGGTTGATCTAAAAAACAAGACAAATTAAAGGTTGAAATCTGGTGCAGAAGAAAGAAGGATTAGGATGAAAGCAAAGGATTATGGACTTAGCAAGCAGGACATTATCGAAATGTCAGATGAGTATTTGTTGGATATAGGATATCATTTTCCTATTGTAGTGGAAGAGGCTAAGGATGCTGTTCTCATTGATGCAAACGGAGAGGAATATTTGGATTTTTATGCTGGTATTGCAGTTAATTCTGTAGGAAATTGTAATGAGAGAGTAGTAAATGCAATAAGAGAACAGGCAGGGCAGGTAATGCATACCAGCCTTTATCCATACAATACCCCACAGGCGATGCTGGCGAAGCTTGTCTGTGAGAATACAGGAATGGATAGGGTGTTTTTTCAGAATTCAGGAACCGAGGCCAATGAGGCAATGATTAAGATGGCCCGAAAGTATGGAGTGGAGCATTACGGTCCAGATCATTATGAGATTGTTACGGCAAAGCGGAGCTTCCACGGCAGAACCTATGCCTCCTTAACGGCAACAGGACAGCCGGAATCTGCTATTCGAATCGGGTTTGACCCGGCTCTTCCAGGCTTTCGTTATGCCGATTATAATGATTTGGAGAGCTTTAAAGCTGCATGTACAGACAATACAGTGGCAATTATGGTAGAACCGGTTCAGGGAGAGGGCGGTGTTTATCCTGCAGACAGAGAATTTATGCAGGGGCTTAGAAAGCTTTGTGACGAGCGGGGAATGCTGTTGCTGCTTGATGAGGTGCAGACCGGCTGGTGCCGCTGTGGAGAGACGATGGCATATATGTGCTATGATATAAAACCCGATGCAGTATCTATGGCAAAGGCGTTGGGAGGAGGACTTCCGCTTGGTGCTGTTGCCATGACGGAGGAGTGTGCCAAAGCGTTAAATCCTGGTTCCCATGGATGTACATTCTCCGGAAATCCGGTCTGCTGTGCGGCAGGCTATGCAGCTGTTACGGAATTGCTGGAGCGTAAGCTGGCACAGCATGCTAAGGAGATAGGGGACTATTTTATGGAAAAGCTACGTACCCTTCCGCATGTTAAAGAGGTCCGTGGACTGGGCTTATTGGTCGGGCTGGAGTTTGACAGCATTGACGCAGTCAGGATAAAGGTGAAAGCAATGGAAAAGAAGCTGCTGATCACCGCAACCTCGAACCGGATTATCCGTATGGTACCGCCGTTGATTATCACCAGAGAGGACTGTGATAAGGCTGTTGAAATACTGAAAAAGGCAATTCAAGAAATAGAAAAAGAATAAAAAACCCGCATATGGCGGGTGAAGAGCGAGGCTGTCGTATACGGTTATTAACCAGTAGACAGACTCGCTTTATTTGTATCTATAGCGGCCACTAAACGGTCCCAGGCATCTTCACCGTCGAACCAAATCATTTTGCTGCCATTTTTTATTACAATGTCGGCACCATTTTCTCCGACAGAAATATATTTTTCATTGGTTATAATCAGGTCTGTACCCTTCTGGTTGCTGATTTCCTGTCGTGCCATAATTTTCACCTTCCTTTGATAGATCTTATAAAAGGGGAAAATGTATTGATGCATTTACCTCTACTAACTATTATTATTATATTATAGCGAAAATCGTGTCAATATAAAACAAAAAATCTTTATGAAATTGTAAATTTTTTTTGAACAAATGAGTAAATTGCTCTATGGGAAGTGCTTGTCACCCCTATTAAATTGTTGTATACTGTTTTAAGTATGTTTAAACGGAGGATTTAAGAATATGGCACAGCTTTGGGGA
>CAMWYM010000147.1 GCA_947178475.1 uncultured Clostridium sp.
GCGGTAAAGCATGATATTCCGGTGATTGTTATGGAGCCGGTGAAGGGGGGAACTCTGGCACAGGTGCCGGAAAGTGTTACACGGCTTTTTGAGGGATATAATGATAAGATGTCGGTTCCGTCGTGGGCAATCCGTTTCGCAGCAAGCCTAGATAACGTCAAGATGGTACTCAGTGGGATGAGTAATATGGAGCAGCTTTTAGATAATACCGGATACATGATGGATTTCGTTCCCTTGACAGAGAAGGAGCGGGAGATAATCGAACAGGCGGTGGATATTATCAACGAAAGTATTGAGATTCCCTGTACTGGCTGTGCTTATTGTACAGACGGTTGTCCGATGAAAATAGCGATACCGAAGTATTTTTCATTATATAACGCAGATAAGCAGGAAATCGCTGAGAAGGGATGGACACCTCAGGGTGAGTATTACGATAGGCTGACAAGAACCTTTGGAAAGGCAAGTGCCTGCGTTGCCTGTGGTCAATGCGAGAAAGCATGCCCACAGCATTTACCGATTATCGAGAATTTGAAAACGGTTGCAGCGCACTTTGGAAGCTAGGAGATATCAAAGGAGATGCAGATATCCTCTACAGATAACAGCGGAGTTTATGACAGAGCTGTTCCTCGATATCTACTAACCGGTTACAGATTTTTTTGGATGTGTCGTCAGCGGCGCCGTATTGATTGAGATATTTGTAGATAGACTTGATTCCCATATTACAGCCGTCTGTCATGACATCTGCAATCGTGGCATCGCTTTCCTCCATTCCAATTTTCACGTTGGTCTTTAGCCAGGACATGCCTTTGGCCATTGGGCTGGGATCTTTCTCCTCGCTATTGTGTTCAATGAGCTGGGTATGAATATCGTTGCCTAATTTTTCGTGGTGTTCACGGCTCTCGGTCAGCAGCTGTCTTAAGGAAGAGTCCTCCACCTTATCCAATACTTCATCGATAGAAGCAACTGCCATCTTGGTTCCTGCGTCGCATTCCTTTAACAATTTGATTGTATCGCTATTGTCCATTTTTTTAACCTCCATTTAATATGATGATAGCGTTTAGTTTTTGTAAATAAGAGAAAAAATATACACGGTATATTTATCAAATATATTTTTAAGTGGAAAATCCATATTTGAACTAGGGGTTGTGGTCTGCCACGCTGTGGAGATAAAGGGAGTATGTACTGTATGGCAAAGGGAGCGAATCAAAAGCTGAAATTATTATATCTGATGAAAATTTTATTAGAGAGAACTGATGACCGTCACAGTATTACAATGTCAGAGATTCTTAATGCACTGCAGGGCTATGGAATTACGGCGGAGCGCAAGAGTATTTATACAGACATTGAGGCATTGCGGCTATATGGATTGGACATTATTGGAGAAAATGGGGGACCTCAAAATGTATTTGCCTATCACATTGGAAGCAGGCAGTTTGAACTGGCAGAATTAAAGTTGCTGGTAGATTCCGTGCAGGCCTCTAAGTTTATTACTGCCCGCAAATCAAAGGAACTGGTGCATAAACTAGAGCAGTTTGCCAGTGATTATGAAGCAAAGGAGTTGCAGCGGCAGGTCTATGTGTCAGGGCGAATAAAGAATATGAATGAGAGCATCTACTATAATGTAGATTTGCTTCACGAGGCAATCACGCAGGATGTCCGTGTAAGGTTTCAGTATTTTCAGTGGAATGAAAAGAAAGAGATGGAGCTGCGGCACGGAGGAAAATCTTACTGTATTAGTCCCTGGTCATTGCTGTGGGATGCCGAAAATTATTATCTCATCGGTTTTGATGATCAGGCTAATGGGATAAAGCATTATCGTGTGGATAGGATGCTTAGGCTGTCTCTTACAGAAGAAAAACGCGCCGGTGCTGAACATTTTCGGCAGTTTGATATGGCGGCATATACGACGAAGGTTTTTCGGATGTTTGCCGGTCGGGAGGAGATGGTTACTCTCCGTTTTCAAAAGTATTTGGCCGGAGTGGTAATCGATCGTTTCGGAAAGGATGTTCCGTTTTATTATGTTGATGAGGACCATTTTGATATTCATGTAAGCGTTGCGGTAAGCGGGCAGTTTTTTGGCTGGATTCTTGCTCTTGGTGAGGGTGTGGAGCTGATGGCTCCGGATGCAGTGAGGGAACAGCTTTGGGAGGAGCTTCAACGGTTGCAGAAGCTTTATGGAGAATAGGTTCCTTGACTGACAGTGGTGTAGTATTTATAGCAGTAAAACGGTGATAGAAAAAATGCGGTTAGGCTTTTCAAAAGCCTAACCGCATTTTAATGACTATTTGTCCTTTATCTCGCTGTGAAGTGTCTGGAGTGATTTGATCTCACCAGTGTGATGTGTCTTTATATAGTGAATACCATCGGCGGTGGCTTTGGCAGCCGCAATAGTAGTCATGTATGGAATCTTTGCTTTGATAGCAGCCTTTCTCAGATAGCTGTCATCATTTACACTGTCTTTTCCTACCGGAGAATTGATGATTAAATCAATATCTCCGTTGGTAATCATATCGAGAATATTCGGGCGTCCTTCATAAAGCTTCTTCACCTTCTCGGCAGGAATACCGGCCTCGTTAATCAGTTCATAGGTGTTGCCTGTAGCAATAATGTCAAATCCGTCATCGGAAAGAGTCCTTGCGACTTCGACAACCTCTTCCTTATCCTTGCGGTTTACGGAAATCAGCACTGTTCCCTTAAGAGGCAGCTTAGACTGGACACCTTCCTGTGCCTTGAAAAATGCTTCGCCATAGGATGGAGACAATCCCAATACCTCACCAGTGGAACGCATTTCCGGTCCCAGTACAGGGTCAACCTCCTGGAACATATTAAATGGGAAGGCTGCCTCCTTTACACCATAGTACGGAATATCCTGCTCCTTAAGGGCGGGAACGGGAGACGGTCTGCCGGTCAGCTCACTGGTAATGATTTCTGTTGCCAGAGGAACCATACGGATATTACAAACCTTAGATACCAGTGGAACAGTACGGGAAGCTCTTGGGTTGGCCTCTAATACATATACCTTGTCATTTTCGATGGCATACTGCATATTCATCAGTCCCTTTACATGCATTTCCTCTGCGATCTTTCTGGTATATTCCTTGATAACCTCCACATTTTCGGCAGAGATGTGAACCGAAGGGATAATACAGGCTGAGTCTCCAGAGTGCACGCCGGCAAGCTCAATATGCTCCATGACAGCAGGAACAAAGGCGTGAGTTCCATCACTGATGGCATCGGATTCACACTCTAAGGCATGGTTCAGAAAACGGTCAATTAGGATTGGCCGGTCAGGTGTTACGCCTACGGCTGCATTCATGTAATCCGTCATGCTTTCGTCGTCGTACACTACCTCCATACCGCGTCCTCCGAGAACATAGGATGGGCGTACCATAACCGGATATCCGATTTTTTGGGCGATAGTTGTTGCCTCTTCCACCGTAGTTGCCATTCCGGATTCCGGCATGGGAATCTCTAATTTTTCCATCATGGCACGGAACTGGTCACGGTCCTCCGCAAGGTCAATGACTGACGGTGAGGTTCCGAGAATACGGACACCGTTCTTCTCAAGCTCTGCTGCCAGATTAAGAGGAGTCTGTCCACCGAACTGTGCGATGACACCCAGTGGCTGTTCTTTCTTATATATACTAAGTACATCCTCCAGCGTAAGAGGCTCAAAATACAGTTTGTCAGAGGTGTCATAATCTGTGGAAACGGTTTCCGGATTACAGTTGACAATTATTGTTTCAAATCCCAGCTTTTTCAGGGCAAGAGCAGCGTGTACACAGCAGTAATCAAATTCAATACCTTGACCGATGCGGTTTGGACCACCGCCAAGAATCATAATCTTTTTCTTATCTGAAACAGGATTCTTGTCTTTGGCATTATAGGTTGAGTAGTAGTAGGCGCTATTTTCAGTGCCGCTTACATGGACACCCTCCCATGCTTCTTCTACACCTAAGCCGATACGATGATTACGAATATCCTCCTCAGGGATTTCTAAGAGCTGGCTTAAATATTTATCGGAGAACCCATCCTTTTTGGCGGTTATGAGAAGCTCATCTGCCGGAAGAGAACCTTTTGATTTTAAAAGCTCTTCTTCCTCCTCTACCAGCTCCTTCATCTGCTCGATAAAGTAATGCTTTACTTTGGTTATCTCAAAAATTTCATCTGCTGTTGCACCCTTGCGAAGTGCTTCATACATGATGAAATGACGTTCACTGGACGGAGTGATCAGAAGCTGTAGTAATTCCTCCTTTGTCATGGTATCAAAGTTTTTGGCATGTCCTAAGCCGTAACGTCCGGTTTCCAGACTGCGGATTGCTTTCTGAAAAGCTTCCTTGTAAGTCTTGCCGATGCTCATGACTTCACCTACTGCCCGCATCTGGGTACCAAGCTTGTCCTCCACTCCTTTAAACTTCTCAAATGCCCAGCGGGCAAATTTGATTACCACATAATCTCCGTCGGGAACATATTTGTCCAGAGTACCGTATTTACCACAAGGAATATCTTTTAAGGTAAGACCCGTTGCCAGCATGGCAGACACCAGTGCGATCGGGAAGCCGGTTGCCTTGGAAGCCAGTGCAGAGGAACGGGAGGTACGGGGATTGATTTCGATAACGATTATACGGTCAGTCACCGGGTCGTGGGCAAATTGTACATTGGTGCCACCGATGACCTGTACGGAATCTACAATCTTATACGCCTGCTCCTGCAGTCTCTTTTGACACTCTTCTGAGATGGTGAGCATCGGAGCAGAGCAGAAGGAATCACCGGTGTGAACGCCCAGCGGGTCGATATTTTCGATAAAGCAAACGGTTATCATATTGCCTTCACTGTCACGGACAACCTCCAGCTCTAATTCTTCCCAGCCAAGTACCGATTCCTCTACTAATACCTGTCCTACAAGGCTTGCCTGTAAACCTCTGGCACAGACGGTCTTTAACTCTTCGCGGTTATACACCAGTCCGCCACCGGCACCGCCCATAGTATATGCGGGACGAAGGACTACCGGATAACCTAATTCATCGGCAATCTTCAGAGCCTCATCCACACTGTAGGCCACTTCACTTCTAGCCATTTCAATGCCCAGCTCGTTCATGGTCTTTTTGAATTCAATTCGGTCTTCACCGCGCTCAATGGCGTCTACCTGAACACCGATTACCTGAATCTGGTATTTATCAAGGATTCCCTTCTTATATAATTCGGAACAAAGGTTCAATCCTGACTGTCCACCCAGATTAGGAAGCAGTGCGTCAGGGCGCTCCTTTGCAATAATCTGCTCTAAACGGTCCACGTTTAATGGTTCAATGTAGGTCACATCAGCAGTTTCCGGGTCAGTCATGATGGTAGCAGGGTTGGAATTGACCAGTACGATCTCATAGCCTAATTTCCTAAGGGCTTTACATGCCTGTGTACCGGAATAATCAAACTCGCATGCCTGTCCGATAACAATTGGACCGGAACCAATGATGAGTACTTTGTGTATATCTGTTCTGTTTGGCATAAATCTATCCTCCTGTTAATTCTATAAAGTATTATATCGGAAATGAGGAAAATCACAAGGGGTATTTGTAATAGAAGTTAATTTTTCTTTGCTCTAAATGTACAAAAAGCAGAAAATGCATTATAATAGTAAGATAATTATCAGTATCATTTGAAGATAGTGTAAAGTAGATTATGAAAATTTATG
>CAMWYM010000148.1 GCA_947178475.1 uncultured Clostridium sp.
TGGTTATTCCGCATTGGTTTCCAAAGGGATGACCCCATATGATGATATGCTAATCCGTTCTATTCCAGAGGCACTCAGTGTAACAAATTTTGTGTGCAGCAGTGTCAATGTAGGTTCCACAAAAACAGGTATCAATATGGATGCGGTGAAGCTGATTGGTGAGATTATAAAAGAAAGTGCCGAGCTGACTGCGGACAGGGATTGTATCGGTCCTGCCAAATTTGTGGTATTTTGTAATGCACCGGATGATAATCCATTTATGGCAGGGGCATTTCATGGAGTGACGGAGGCAGACCGTATCATAAATGTAGGCGTATCAGGACCAGGTGTGGTAAAACGTGCTCTGGAGCAGGTACGAGGTGAAAATTTTGAGGTTCTTTGTGAGACCATTAAAAAGACAGCTTTTAAGGTAACACGTGTAGGACAGCTGGTGGCAAAGGAAGCCTCTGAGCGTCTTGGCGTGCCCTTTGGAATCATAGATTTATCCCTTGCACCGACACCGGCAGTAGGAGACAGTGTCGGCGAGATTTTAGAAGAAATCGGTCTGGAATATGCCGGTGCTCCCGGTACAACTGCAGCACTTGCCCTGTTAAATGACCAGGTGAAAAAAGGCGGGGTGATGGCTTCTTCCTATGTGGGTGGTCTCAGCGGTGCTTTTATTCCGGTCTCAGAGGATCAGCGGATGATTGATGCTGCAGCATGTGGGGCACTTACCTTGGAGAAATTAGAGGCTATGACCTGTGTCTGCTCTGTCGGTCTTGACATGATCGCCATACCAGGAGATACGAAGGCAACCACTATTTCTGGTATCATTGCAGATGAGATGGCAATCGGTATGGTAAACCAGAAGACAACTGCTGTGCGCATTATTCCGGCTGTAGGTAAAAAAGCCGGTGACACGGTAGAGTTTGGCGGACTTTTAGGCTATGCACCAATTATGAAAGTGAACGAATACAGCTGCGATGCATTTATTAACCGGGGAGGTCGGATTCCGGCACCAATTCACAGCTTTAAGAACTAGTGTCTTTTCATAGGGTGTAAAAGCCTTGTATACTTTTTGTAATTAGATAATTTTAAAAATTTTGTCAGCCTCTTAGGAGGCTGATTTCTTTTTATCGATATATGACCGGAATATAATTTCCCCGTTCTGTCATATAATGTGGTAAACAAGCTTTTGGAGATACCAAATTGAACGAGATGTATTCCGAAGTCCGGGAACATTTACGCCGGCAGCATGCCATGAATAAAAATGAAGTACACGGAAAAGAGCTTCCAAACCGTACCTATTACTATTATAATGATGATACACAGGCAGGACAAAATCAGGGAATGTCTTTTTTCTTTAAATTCAAAATTTTTGTATTTATAAGCAGTGTTATGCTGTTTTCCTGCTATCTCTATGGAGGACAGGATATCAAGAAGGGGGCAAGAATGGTATATGAAGATCTGCGTGCCACCGTATCGGAACTGGAAGAGGAGGAACCATTGGTAAAGGAAGCGATTGGCTACTGCAGACAGGGATACCACTGGATAAAGGATATTACACAGGAATACATTACTGAGGAATAGACAATAAATAAAAAACATGACATATGTCGGTATTTATGATATATTCTCTTTAATGTGAAAAATAGTTCGATTATACTATTCGGGCAGATACGGAACCGAAATAGAATAGAGGAGAAAATATGAACAGATTAGCACTTTCAGATGAGATTTTAATGGAGATAGAAAAACCGGCAAGATACATTGGCGGTGAGGTCAACATGGTAAAAAAAGATTTAAAGGATGTTGATATCCGCTTTTGTATGTGTTTTCCTGATGTATACGAGATTGGGATGAGCCATTTAGGAATCCAGATATTGTATGATATGTTTAACAAAATGGACGGCGTTTATTGTGAACGTGTCTATTCCCCGTGGCCTGATTTGGATAAGATTATGCGTGACAGGAACATCCCGCTGTTTTCTTTGGAAACCCAGTCGCCGGTGAAGGGCTTTGATTTTCTTGGTATTACCCTTCAATACGAGATGTGCTATACCAATGTATTACAGGTAATTGATTTGGCAGGGATTCCAATCTGGGCAAATGAGCGCACGGAAAAGGACCCGCTTGTGATGGGAGGAGGCCCCTGCAGCTATAATCCGGAGCCGATTGCAGAATTTTTTGATCTGTTTTATATCGGAGAGGGTGAGACCCGTTATGACGAAATATTTACTCTTTACCGGAATATGCGCAAAAAAGGTGCATCGAGGGAAGAAATACTGCATGCCCTGTCTAAGGTGCCAGGGATTTATGTACCGTCTATGTATGAGGCTGACTACAATGAAGACGGAACGCTGGCAGGGTTTGAACCAAAATATGAGGATGTTCCAAGAACCGTTACAAAGGAAATTGTATTGGACTTTGATAAAGTACCATATCCCACAAAACCGTTGGTGCCGTTTATACAAGTAACACAGGACAGGGTAACACTTGAAATTATGCGTGGCTGCATCCGGGGCTGCCGTTTTTGCCAGGCGGGAATGATTTACCGCCCGACACGTCAGAAAAATCTGGAAACAATTAAGGGTTATGCAAAAGAGATGCTGGAATCCACAGGACATGAAGAAATCACCTTAAGCTCTCTAAGCTCATCTGATTATGAATGTTTGAAGGAGCTTACCTATTTTTTGATTGATGAGATGAAGGATAATCATGTTAATATTTCTCTGCCGTCGTTACGTATTGATTCCTTTGCGTTGGATGTGATGCAGAAGGTACAGGATATTAAGAAAAGCTCTCTGACCTTCGCACCGGAAGCCGGAACCCAGAGACTTCGTGATGTGATTAACAAAGGACTTACCGAAGAAGTCATTTTAAATGGCTCCATGGAGGCATTTAAAGGTGGCTGGAATAAGGTAAAGTTTTACTTCATGTTAGGACTTCCGACGGAGACAATGGAGGATGCAGAAGGGATTCCTGCTCTTTGCGAAAAGGTGGCCGAGGCTTATTACACTATTCCCAAAGAGGAGAGAACCGGCAAAATCCAGATAACCGCTTCCTCATCCTTTTTTGTGCCCAAGCCCTTTACGCCGTTTCAGTGGGCACCGATGTTAGACCCTGAGACCTATATAGAGCGTGCACACCATGTAAAGGATACCTTCCGTAAGCAGTTGAATGGCAAAGCCATGAAATACCAGTACCATGACACCTATGTATCGGTGCTAGAGGGAGTGCTTGCCCGTGGAGACCGCAGACTTTCCAAAGTATTATATGATGTGTATATGGATGGCGGCATCTTTGATGCATGGACAGAGTTTTTCGATAATGACCGCTGGATGAAGGCATTTGAAAAAAACGGAATTGTAAAGGAATTCTATACGACAAGGGAACGTGATATAGAAGAAAAGCTTCCCTGGGATTTTATTGATATCGGAGTGACAAAACGTTTTCTGGCATCTGAATGGGAAAAGGCAAAACAGGGTCTTGTAACGCCGAACTGTCGTGAAAAATGCTCTGGCTGTGGTGCTGCTAAGTTCGGGGGAGGTGTATGCTTTGAAAGTAAGAATTAAATATACCAAATCGGAACTATTAAAATTTATCGGGCATTTAGACGTGATGCGCTATTTTCAGAAAGCTGTAAAACGTGCCGGGCTCGATATCGCCTATTCACAGGGCTTTTCTCCCCATCAGCTTATGTCTTTTGCTGCACCGCTAGCCCTTGGTGTCACCAGTGAAGGAGAATATTTTGATGCGGAATTTAATTCTCTTGTATCCTCGGACGAATTTGTCAGACGTTTTAATGAACAGATGGCGGCAGGCATGGAGGTAAAGGATGTAGTACTGCTTCCCGAGCAGGCGAAAAAGGCAATGTCCATTGTAGCAGCCTCCGACTATATGATTACCATATTGGATACCGTTCCCTCAGATGTAAAGGAGCAGCTTCTTTCTTATACACCGCATTTATTGGAGAAGGAAAGCATTGAAATTCTTAAGAAAACGAAGAAAAATGAGAAAGTGGAAGATATTAAGCCGGGAATTTTGAAGCTTTCGGTGGAAAGCTATTATTCTGCAAGAATTCTTTCCGGAGATAAAAACTCTATCAATAGCAGGGAAGAAAATTTCAATATTGCATCTGAAGGTGACAGGGAGAATAGATTGCAAAACCAATATGTGGAAGACGGAATGGCAAGGGACAAGCTTTATATGCTGCTTGCCACCGGAAGCGAATATAATCTGAAACCGGAGCTTGTGGTGCAGGCAGTCTGCCGGGAAATTGGCTATCCGTACAAACGGTTTGATTACAGGCTTCACCGACTGGAAACCTATATGAAAGGCGAGGACGGAAAATTGTACTCCCTGTTAGAGAGTGGGACAAGGATAGAGGAATAAGCCATCTCAAAAAAGGAATGATATAAAACATATATTTAAAACTTGTCATAGGAGAACATTTATGGTACGCGCAGTGATAACGGAAGTGAATAAAATACGTTGTCTGTTTTTATATGAAAACGACAGGTTAGCGGAATGTCATCCCCTTGACGGAGATGCAGCACTGCGGATTGGCAGCATTTATATCGGCAGGGTGGAAAAGGTCGTGAAAAACATTCAGTCCGCTTTTATCCGGCTTGACAAGGAACACGCAGGATATCTGCCTTTAAATGATAAACAGGCTGTTATTTTGAACCGTAAGCTGCCAAAGGGGCTGCCATCTATTGCAGAGGGGGATTTAATCCTTGTCCAGGTGGAGCAGGAGCCGCAGAAAATGAAACAGGCAAAGGTTACCGGAAATATCAGCTTAAGCGGAGATTATACGGCGATTGATCTATCAGAGGGAAGTGTTGGTGTATCCAAAAAGATAAAGAATAAGGAAAGAGGAAATGAGCTTCGTCGCATGGCAGCAGATTATCAAAAATACGGTGTTGTATTCCGAACTGCCTGTAAGGAAGTGGATAATGCGATTATCTTAGCAGAACTGCAGGATTTGGAAGGGCAGCTTGATAAAATCCTCAGCCGGGCATTATATGAGAAGAGAACCGGAATGCTCTATGAAGGGGTCAGCGAATATCTTGCAATTTTAGAGGAATATGGAATTACGCGACTGGATGAGATAAAAACAGACCTGCAGGATGTGTACGATGCAGTAATCCGGCGTTACGGTACCGAAAAAGCTGTATTTTATGAGGAGGAATATCCGTTAGCTAAGCTGTTAAGCTTAGAGACAGAGCTTTCCCACATTTTGAATAAAAAGGTCTGGCTAAAATCAGGTGGATTTCTTGTGATTGAGCCAACAGAAGCAATGGTAGTGATTGATGTGAATTCTGGAAAATCCATTGGAACAAAGAATAAGGATGCCCATATTCTGAAGCTAAATCTTGAAGCGGCCAGAGAGATAACCAGACAGCTCCGGTTAAGAAATTTGTCCGGTATTATTATGATTGATTTTATTAACATGTGCACGGAAGAAGATCAGCAGCAGGTAGTCCAATGTCTGGAACAGGGATTAAAAAAGGACAAGATTCCGGGGTACTTTATAGAAATTACCAAGCTGGGTGTCTTTGAGCTGACAAGGAAGAAGGTTCGGAGACCTATACATGAAGTGATTTTACAGTATCCTGAATTGTAGACTATTTTTCTTTAACTTCTCTAATAT
>CAMWYM010000149.1 GCA_947178475.1 uncultured Clostridium sp.
GGTTATATACTGTGTCATGACAGCCTTTGATTTCCAAAGCCATTTCCTCCTTGGACAGCTGGGGCATATGCTTGTGGGAATTGCCGTGATTGGCAAGTTCATGTCCTGCATTATTGATGGCTGTAATGGCTTCCGGATATTTTAATGCCCATTCACCGGTAACAAAGAAGGCGGCGGGAGCATTGTGTTTTTCCAAAATAGAAAGAATCTGGTCAAGGTCCTCTGTTCCCCATGCGCTGTCGAAGGTGAGGGCAACCACCTTTTGGTCGGTGTCCACACAGTAGATAGGAAGCTCACTGGCATAAAAGGAGGAGGTGGCAATGATATCAGGGGTAAATACATTATGGGATAAAAAGTAAAAGAATACTGCAAATATCAAAATGAGTGTAATGTATTTCATATGATTGGTAGAAATAGAAAATTGCATGAATAAAACCCGAAATCTGCATTTCTTTAATTTATGAAAAAAGTATATGGTTTAGAACATATTGAATAATTTTTGAAAAAGCAATTCTTTTACAGCAGAAAAATAAAGGTAATTTTAATGAAATATGTTGTAATATGTAGTATAATATAGTTAATATGAAATGGTTGTAGAGATAGTGTAAAGTAGATTATGAAAATTTATGAGACGGGAATTGCCCGCATTAAGAATCACTTCGTGATGGCGGGCAAGCAGGTAATCAATTTTGCAGAGCAAAATTGGTTACAAGTGATAAGGAGGTGATAAAATGAAACGGATATGGAATGCGCTGAGATATGGAGACAGTGAAACAAGAAAATGTATTGGAAGTGTAATTCTGTTTACGGTGGCTGCTCTTGTGCTGATTGTGGTGTCCGGGTTATCTAGTCACTTTGAATTGTTTATAGTAGCTATGATTTTCGGTATTGTGGCGCTTGTCATTTCTCAAACCTTTACACTGGTAGATGACGATTTTGTGGCGGAGATAGATAAGCAGGGAGATAAGGATACCGTGCGCTCGGTTTCGGTGATTAAAAATGGTGTATCCTCAAAGGCCTCTTCTTCAAGGGAGAAATCTTCTAAGCCGGAGACTTCCGGCGAGGAGTGGAAAACTGCTGAGAAAAAGCTTGAAAAAAGAGAAGAGATGGAAAAGGGGCCAGAACCTGCCAGATTTGACCACTACACACCACAGATGTTGAAGAAAATTCAGCGAAAATACCATATGAAAAGAGACCATCGTCCGATTATTATTGATTCATCTGCCTCGTACCACATTAAGGAATGTCCTGCGTTCATATGGAGGACCCACAATAAGGTATTTTTGCTGCTGTTGGAGAAGGAGCCAAGGAAAATTTGTATTTCCAGAGAGATGATATTACATATGGATTATGTACCCAACGTGCGGGCTGACAGAGATAAAGAATATCTGGCATTTCAAAAGGATAACATGGTGACAGGAGTGTTTAAAGAATTTTTACCGGATTATTTTGACTCTAAGGCAGAAAAGGCCAATCTGAAGTATAAACACCTATATGAAATATATCCGGATATAAGAATATCTAACCGCTCTGCTTATGAGGTGATGGATTTGCTGTATCTGAATTTTATGCCGCAGGATAAGATTACTCAGTCTGATAAAATCAATGGTTTCTTTAAACGTGTGTATGCGGCTCATATCATGTTTAAAGACCGTGTGTACAAAATTACAGCTTATAAGGAGGATGTAGAGCGGATTCTGAAAGAGATGTGTTATGTGGAAATGCCGGAGCAGGAATTTATTATCACCCTTGACAATTTAGTAAAGGGCAGAATGATTTCTGAAGAGTATGCCGAGCATTATATAGATTATCGTGAAAAGGTAAGAGGAAAACCAATGGGAAAGGGACTTGGGCGATAGCTATTTGGCAGATAGAGGAAATAGCCCTTCGGCGGAAATGCTGTGGGCTATTTTGATGTGGTCAGATTGACTAGGAGGTTCAGGTGTTCTTCAAAGCAGACTCCGTCATTAAGTGGAATGTCCAGACTGGCGGAGGTGAGCAGACAGGTGCGGATAAACTGGGCCGCTGTGGTTACCGAGGTTTTTAAATCGATGTTATGTAAACTACATCCGGCGAGAATAGAAGCGAATACATCTCCGGTTCCCGGGCGTAGCGGCAGTACGGTTTGCTGATATAATACCTCAAAGGTGTTGTTATCGTAGACGGCATTGCCGATTTCATGTTCCTTTTCAATTCCAGTAACTATAATCTGTTTGGCGCCATTTTTGTTAAGAATTTCGCACATATGAAAGATCTCTTCTTCGGTTATGTCTGGTCGGTAAGGAGTATCTGTCAGTATGCACAGCTCTGTTACATTGGGGGTGGTGAGTGTAGAGTGGGTTGTCAGTTCCTTCATGGTCTGACACATTTCCGGGGTGTAAGCAGGGTAAATGCTTCCATGATCTCCCATCACAGGGTCTATAATTCTTTTCTCGAAGGAAAAACGATCAAACATACTGAGGATAATTTCCAGCTGTCTTTCCGAACCAAGAAAACCAGTGTAGATTCCCTCAAAAGAAAGTCCTAAATGTTCCCATTTGGTGAGATAGTCTTCCATATATTCTGTAAAGTCCAGCATTGTGTATTCAGGATATTCCGTGTGATTAGAGAGGATTGCTGTCGGCAATACCCCGCACTGAATTTTCATGGCTGATAAAATTGGCAGTGCCACTGTTATGGAACAGCGGCCGAATCCGGATATATCATTTACAATGGCAATGGAATGTTGTCGTTTCATGCTTGAAATCCTTTCTAAGTATAGATTTTTAATATACTGCTTCCTGACATATTCTTCTATACAAGATAGTACATATGAAAGGAAAATGCAAGTACCGGAATTCATAAAAGTAATATGGTGCCAACTTTTCAAGGTATCGAAACTGTGCTATAATTATATGGTTATAATTTGAACGAGAAAGGATGGTCAGATGTACATGATGATGACACCGGGACCGACTATGGTTGCCGAAAACGTCAGGGCAGCCAGAAGTCTGGAAACCGGAAATCCGGATTTGGATTTGGAATTTTATGATTTTTACAGGGATACCTGTCAGCTCTACAGCAGTCTGCTGCATACCCAAAACGAAAGTTTGATTCTGGGTGGAGAAGGCATATTGGGGCTTGAAGCGGCTGTTGCTTCCCTGACAGAGCCGGGAGACAGGGTGCTTGTGTTGGACAATGGTGTATTTGGCAGAGGCTTTGCTGACTTTATTACGATATATGGCGGAGAACCGGTTTTATATACTACGAATTACAAAAGAGCCATTGAGGAGAGAACGTTGCGGGAATTCTTGGAAAAGGATTCGGATTTTAAATATGCAACGGTGGTGCATTGTGACACGCCCAGCGGTATGTTGAATGACATGGCCGTAATATGCCCGATGTTAAAGGAGTATGGAATTTTAACGGTAGTGGATTCTGTTTCGGGAATGTTTGGAAATGTATTAGATGTGGATTCCTCACAAATTGATATACTTTGCGGAGGCTCGCAGAAGGCGATTTCCTGTCCTGCCGGATTGACACTGGTGACCATCAGTGGGGATGCAAAGAGGATGATGGAGAGCAGGACAACGCCCATTGCCTCTTTTTATGCTAATCTTCTGGCATTTAAGGATTATTATGAGAATAAATGGTTTCCCTATACTATGCCAATCAGCGATATATATGGTCTCCGGCAGGCTTTGGAAAATATAAAGGCGGATGGAGATATGTTAAAACGCCATGCAAGTGTTGCCGCAAGGACAAGAGAAGCGTTAGTACGGGCGGGATTATCTTTATATGGTGAAAATGGATATTCGAATACTGTTACTGTCTTTACAATACCGGAGAAAGTTACGGCGGCAGAGATTTTAAAGATAATGCGTGAGGATTATGGGATTATGTTGGCAGGTTCCTTTGATGTGATGGCCGGTGAGGTCATCCGTATCGGACATATGGGGTACAACTGCACGGAGGAGAACATGAGGAAAACATTACACGCTCTGGACGGAACACTCAGAAAATTGAAGGTGGAGTTGAAAGCTCCACTGGATTTATGATGTGTTAGGAGATGTGGGAGCTTGTAGCTTATTGGCAGAAGAAAGGAAGATATGGAAGATGCCAGGGAAAAGGAGATTACTTTTTATCACAATATTGCTATTCATGTTTCTTACCTCGGAAAGGGTATATGCGGTTAAGAAGGATATTACCGGACGGGGGAAGGGATACTTACCTGTATTATATGACAACAGCAATGGTCTGCCTACGTCGGAGGCAAATGCCATCGTCCAGTCGGAGGATGGATTTATCTGGATTGGGGGATATAGTGGACTTATACGTTATGACGGTAATGAGTTTTACCGGTATGATGCCTCTCTGGGAATTACCAGTGTAGTAAGTCTGTATGTGGACTCTAGAGACCGCCTTTGGGTGGGAACAAATGATAATGGTGTTGCCCTGTATGAGGATGGAACGTTTCGTTTTTTTGGAAAGGATAAAGAGCTTAATTCCATGTCGATACGCTCCATTACCGAGGATGGGGACGGGAATATTTTTATTGCTACAACAGAGGGACTGGCCTATATTGATACGGACAATGTTTTGCATAAGCTTGATAATGAGAGGCTTAATGAGGAATATATCTGTCAGATTAAACGGGATGAGGACGGAATAATATATGGAGAGACATTAAGTGGTTCTTTTTTTTCTGTGGACAGCCTTGAGGTTACCGGCTTTTATAATGGGCAGGAGCTTGGAATCGGTGTTGTTGTCAGTATTTGTCCAGACCCGAAGGAGAAGGGCTGTGTATATCTCGGAACGGAAAATTCGAATGTAATATGGGGAAATATGCAGGAGGGAATGAAGAGGTATAAAATCTTGTCTGCAGCTCCGCAGGTGAATATCAATGATATCATTCCAGTGGAGGATATGGTTTGGATTTGTGCGGATAATGGAATCGGATATCTGGACAGTGATGGCAGCTATATTGAGATTGAGAACATTCCCATGAACAATTCCGTAGACGGAATGATGGTGGATTATGAGGAAAATCTCTGGTTTGTCTCGTCGAGGCAGGGGGTTATGAAAATTTGCAAAAGCAGATTTACCGATATCAGTCAGGCAGCCGGCTTGGAGAATCTGGTGGTCAATTCTACCTGTATGTGCGGAAATGATTTATATATCGGGACAGATACCGGCTTGTATCTGCTGGATAGGAATCTGAGACAGAAGACAAATGCCCTGACTGAGCTGTTGGAAGGCGTGCGTATCCGGTGTATTAAAGAGGATTCAACCGGAAAGCTGTGGATTTGTACCTACAGTGATTTTGGGCTCATCTGCTATTCGGACGGTGATTACCGAATTTATGATGAAAAGGCAGGAATGGAATCTAATCGAATCCGGGATGTAATCGAGCTGTCAGACGGTACGATTGCGGTGGCTTCAAGTGGTGGCGTGACTTTGATTAGAGGGGGGAAAATTACTGGTTCGCTGAATGAAAAAAATGGTATAAATAACACGGAAATCCTGAGTATTTGTGAGGGGGATGACGGCAAAATCTATCTGGGCAGTGATGGAGGCGGCATCTATATAGTAGAAGGTAGTCAGGTGTCTCATCTGGGGCTGGACG
>CAMWYM010000150.1 GCA_947178475.1 uncultured Clostridium sp.
AGTATGAAAATGTTATGTAAACACCCCATTTGGTGGAAAAGTGCTAAAACGCTTGATTTACAAGGGTTATCGAAAAAAATAATGTTTGATTTTATGTAAATTAAACATTATAATAGTAGCAGTGATTACAAAAATAAGGGGTTAGAGAATGGTACAAAGGATAGACGAGTTCGTGGACTATTTGGCGAATGTGAAAAAGTCAAGTAATAATACAATTGCATCATATCGCAGAGATTTGGTTAAACTTAACAGTTTTTTAACAAATTCCGGTTGTGAGGGCTGGGAAAAGGTAACCAATACGAATTTGAATTCCTATGTGTTGATGATAGAGAAAAAAGGAATGTCTTCTGCGACGGTATCCAGAAATATTGCCTCGATTAAGGCTTTCTTTTTGTATTTGTTAAAACAGGGAGTGATTTCGGAGGACCCCAGTGATACGTTGAAGCCTCCTAAGATTGAAAAGAAAATTCCGACCATTCTGACCGTGGAGGAAATTAATCTTTTGTTAGAACAGCCTAGCGGTGTTACCCCGAAGGAAATTCGGGACAAAGCTATGTTAGAGTTGTTGTATGCTACAGGAATTCGGGTTTCGGAGCTGATCAGTCTGAAGGTAAAGGATGTAAATCTGGTGATGAATTTTATACAGTGCCATGATGGTGGAAGGGAGCGTGTTATTCCCTTTACCCTTGAGACGCATGGAGCTTTGGAAAACTATCTGCACAATTCCAGAGAAGCCATGTGTACGGAGAGTCAGGATTATTTATTTACCAATTGTCAGGGAGCACCGATGACGCGTCAGGGCTTTTGGAAGATTATCAAATACTATTCCGCAAAGGCAGGAATCAAGAAAGATATTACTCCCCATACAATCCGTCATTCCTTTGCAATGCATTTGGTAAATAATGGTGCAGACCTACGGTCTGTACAGGAGATGTTGGGACATTCGGATATATCTACAACGCAGATTTATGCCAGAGCCAATGAGAATACAAAACTTAAGGAGGTGTATGAAAAGGCACACCCCAGAGCGAATGTATCCTAAGGCTGCCACGGACAAAATTTGCGGTAATTCGGAAAAACCTGTGAAAAATAAGTGAATCGTTTGTATCCTATAGGATTTTAGTGTATAATAAAAGGGCTGTGTTAGATGCATGGTCTTTTTATTTTTGACGGAGGAAGATATGGATAAGGAAATGATGATAGAAGTTGAAAATCTTGAAATGTCTTATGGAAAAAGAGAGGTTTTGCGCGATATTTCATTTCAGATTAAAAGGGGAACGATTGTCGGACTGCTGGGAGCAAATGGTGCGGGCAAATCGACTACGATGAATATTCTTACCGGTTATTTGAAGCCGGTTCAGGGAAAGGTGTATATTAATCAGACAGATATGCGAAGAGCACCTAAAAAGGCCAAAAGGTATATCGGATACCTGCCGGAAAAGCCTCCGTTATATACCGATATGAAGGTGCTGGAATATCTGATGTTTGCGGCGGATTTAAAAGGGATATCGGATAAATATGGTGAGGCTCTCCGGGTGATGAAAATTGTGGATATTGAAGACAGACAGTGTGAGGTTATCAAAAAGCTCTCGAAGGGATTACAGCAGAGAGTTGGTTTTGCTGAGGTACTCTTAGGGGATCCTCCGGTTTTGATTTTAGATGAGCCCTTGGTGGGATTAGATCCGGCAGAATCCAGAGCAATCCGTGGGCTGATTAAGAGTCTTCGGTCAGAACATGCGATTATCATAAGCTCACATATTCTTTCGGAGATTGAAGAACTGTGTAATGACATATTAATGCTGAAGGATGGGCAGCTTGTATTGGATAATTCTACCGCTGCGGCAAAGCGAAGAGGCGGAAGGAATGTATATCGGCTGATTATTAAGGGAGACAGAGATAAAATCTCAGCATGCCTGGAGAATTGTGAAATGCTTCGCACTGTCCGGTATATTGGAGAGAAAGAAAGAGGCGTTTATGAGTATAGCGGAACGGCAAAGAACAACAGGGATATCCGGGATAACATATTAGGCTATCTTGTGGGTAAGCGCTTTGCAGTTTATGGAATTGAGAAGCAGGAGACCTCATTGGAGGATGTGTTTATTGAGATGAATGGCAGGGAGGAAGCATAAATGTGTGCAATACTGAAAAAGGAATTAAAAATGTATTACAGCTCTCTCTTTGCGTATCTGTATTATGGAATGTTCTTTCTGATTACCGCAGTTTTTTTTGTGGTAAACTGTCTTGGAACTTATAGTACACACTTTGGATATTATGTTATGCGATACAGCTTTTTTGTGGTAGTGGCGGTTATTCCCTTTTGTACTATGCGCCTGCTGGCCCAGGAGAGAAGAAGCAGGACGGATCAGCTGTTATTTACTGCACCGGTATCGTCTTTTTCTGTTTTGGCAGGCAAGTATCTGGCAACTGCTGTTTATGTGCTGCTGCCGGTTGCCTTGAGTGTTATCTATCCTGTGGCAATATCCTCTTGTGGAGAGATGAGTATCCGTTTTGTGGCGGGAAGCTATATTGGAGGCTGTCTACTGGTGCTGGCTTTATTGTCTGTGGGAATGTTTATTTCTTCTCTGACAACGAATGTGGTTTTAGCGGCGGTGTTTAGTTATGCAGTCTATGGGATTATTCTGCTGGAACGGATGATAGAGGCTGTTTTGGCAGATCATGATATGCTCTATACATTTTTTCATGAGATTTCTCCGTATAACAAATATTTTGATATGGTTTCTGGTATCATAAGAAGCGGAGATGTCATTTTTATGCTGCTTATTGTCATCTGTTTTTTTGTTCTTACATGGGTGTCTATCGAGAGTCGAAGACAGGACTGGAGGCGGATTGCAGCATATGCTGTGGCTGCTATTGTATTGACTGTTCTATTGGGTACAGCATTTTTGAGGAATACAAGAGTATATGATTTTACGGCAGAGCAGCTGCTTACTCTTTCTGATGAGACAAAGGAGAGAGTTTCATCAATTTCTAAACCTACGGATATATACTATATGGGAGCAAGAAGCCGTGCGAATGCAACCTATCGTGAATTGATGAGAGCGTATATGGATTTGAATGAAAATATAGAAGTGCATTATGTGCAGCTGGAGGACCCTGTATTCCGTGCCCAATATCTGCCGGATATCTGGTCTGTTCAGGAAGCAAGTATGCTGGTGGTTTGCGGTGAGCGTTCTATTTATTTAAATTCAGAGGATTATATTATTACGACACAGACCTCCTCCTACTCCTATCAGAGTATTCTGAACATTGAGGAACAGCTTACCAGAGCCATATTGTACACAAATTCCGAGGTGGCAGATAAGATATGTGTTATCTCCGGACATGGGGAGGAATCGTTAAATTCCGACTTTACCAATCTGATGCGGTTAAATAACTATGAACTGAAGGAATTGAACTTATCCGAGCAGGCTGCTAAATTGGAACAGACCTTTTCTGACGATTATAGGGCGGTATTAATTAATTCGCCTCAGGTGGATTTTTCGGAGGAGGAGTTGGATTCTCTCAGAAGCTATCTGGAGGCAGGCGGAAAGTTGTCTGTTATATTAGACCCGTTAAATGAGGAGCTTGACCGTTTATATGCATTTTTAAAGGAATACGGATTAGAGGTTCAAACGGGAATTGTGATTGAATCGGAACAGGGGCGGTATTTATATGATACACCGAATTATATTATTCCTCAGATGGAGGATAACAAGTATACGGCTGATATAGTGAATAAACATTTGGATGTTCTAACGATGACCAGTAAAGGTATATTGAAGGGCGGTTCCGCTAACGGATATGTCTGTACGGATATCCTGACAACCAGTGCCAGTTCTTTTTCAAAGGTGACAGACTTTGATAATTTAACGACTAAGGCAGAAGGGGATATTAACGGACCCTTCAGTGTGGCTTCCTGTGCTTCCAATCCCGAAGAGGGTTCACTGCTGTTAATTACTTCAAACATATTATTTAATCAAGAGGCAGATGCGGAATCCTCAGGGGCAAACAGGAGATTTTTTGTGGAGATTCTGCAAAAGCTAACCGGTACACAGTCAACAGTGTGGATTGAGGGTAAGGATGTAGGAAGTCAGACAGCCTTTTATCCCAATACAGTACAGGGCATGATTAAAGTAGTGACAATTATTGTGATACCTGTCTGCATTTTGTTGATTGGTGTTGTAGTGCTGGTGCTGAGACAGAAAAACATAGGGATTTTGCTTTTAAAGAAACGATATGGAGATAAACAGATAACAGACGCAGAAGGGATAAATGAAGAGGAAGAAGTTAAAGAAGATGATGAAAAAAATGAAGAGCAATAGGCAGAAAAAATATAATATTACATTCTATGCTTCCAAAATGTTATTGGCAGTATTTGCCGGTGTAATGGGAGTTGTGCTGTTCACTGATTTTCATTCCTCTGCCTCGTGGGTGGAGGAGCAGGAGGGAACCCGTTACGAGGAGCAGGAGGGCGAATTTGCCATAGGATTTAGGGATATAGACGGACAGCGGTACTATTTTAATGAGGAAGGATATTTGGTAACAGGGAAATTCTATGTTCCGGAGGAGGAGGCGTATTATTATGCCGATAAGAAAGGAAAGATAGCCAGTGGGGTAATCCGCACAAAGAAGGTTTTTTATGTTACCGATGACACCGGTCGGATTCAGACCGGCTTTGTGGATTACGAAAATCAACGGTATTTCTTTGATGCCAGTGCAGAGCTGGTAAGGGGATGGTTTAAGTCAGAGGATGACTGGTATTATGCGGACGATAACGGAGTAGTGATGACCGGTTTTCTTGTGGTGGATGGATATAGGTATTATCTTAATCAGGAAGGTGTCCGTGTCAGTGACGGTGTGGAGGTTATTGACGGTGTGACATATGTATTTAACAAGGACGGGAGTATAGATGAAAATGCAACTACCCTGTATCCTGTTTATGAGTTTATGAACGGGATACGGACAGATAGTGGTAGGGAAGTAATGTCGATGAATATAAAAGTGCAGTCCTGTGCGGTTTTGAGAGCGGCAGAGCTGATGAATGGATATGTGGAGGATATGGATTCTGCCAGTTCCCTAAGGAGTCTGCTGAATCAGAGAGGGGTATCCTGTAACGGTGGCTATGAGTTATCCTATGGGGGGATAGAAGGATATGGTATTGAGCGTCTTATTGAGGATATGGGAAAAGACCGAAATCTGATGCGGCTTTTGCAGGAGGAGACAGCTATGGAGGTTGGGATGGGAGTCTATGAACAGGATGGCATCTGCTACTATGACCTCGTTTTTATCCTTCCGTAATTAAGCTTTGAAAAATACAATTGGTCAGATAAATAGACTGGATGGATGCAGTTGCAAAGAACGCAACGGCATTCATTTTTATATGGATTAAAATTTTTTAGCGTTTTTTGAGAAAGTTCCCATAATATAAAGGGAGAAAGGAATATAATCCTGCAACTTCTGGTTGCAAAACTGCTATTTTTAAATGGTTGATTTATATTAGGTCTTAAAATATAATTTTACACGGAGGTATAAATGTTATGAACTTTGCGGAAAAATTATTAAATTTAAGAACACAGTATGGGTATTC
>CAMWYM010000151.1 GCA_947178475.1 uncultured Clostridium sp.
TTTGCCAGAGAAGACAATGCCCGTGTGGATAAAACAGCCGGAGCCGGAATGGGTCTGACCATTACCAAGCATATTGTAGATGCAATGGGCGGCACCATTACCGTAGAAAGTGAGAAGGGAAAAGGAAGTCATTTCCATATTATTGTGGATATGGAAAGAGCAGTGGACCAGGAGAAAGAACTGCATTTGCCAAAGCAGAATGTTCTGGTTATCGATGATGATGAAACAGCAGGAAATCTCGCCGTCTCATCATTGGAATCCATTGGGCTTTGGGCGGAGACAGCAGCAGATATCAAGCAGGCCTGCCAGATGATAGAGGAGCGTTGCGGCAAAAATGAGCGCTATCACATGGTTTTAGTGGATTGGGATTTACAGGGGCAGCATTGGACAAAGGTTGTCGAAGAACTGGCTGGTCGTTTCGGACAGGAACTGCCTATTATAATTCTCACTGACGGCGAATGGGATGAATTAGAGATAATAAGTGAAAAAGCCAATATTTGCAGTTTTATTTCAAAGCCTCTGTTCCGCTCCAGCCTTTACTATGGTCTGCGCCAATTTGCAGAAGAAAAGATGCCGCAGCAGGAGCAGAAAGAAGAAGCTGGTATCGGATTAAAGGGACGGCGTATACTCGTAGCAGAAGATAATGAATTGAACTGGGAAATTATAAATGCAATACTTTGTGAATTTGGAATGGAAGTAGAGTGGGCGGAAAACGGGCAGCTTTGTGTGGAACAATTTGAGCAGTCTGCTCCGGGTTGGTATGATGCCATATTAATGGACCTTCGAATGCCTGTCATGACAGGGTTTGAAGCGACAGCCGCAATACGAGAGCTAAAACGAAACGATGCACAAGCTATCCCGATTATTGCAATCAGTGCAGATACATTTGAAGATGACATTCAAAAATGTTTTGACTGTGGTATGAATGCTCATTCAGCAAAACCCTTGGTGCCGCAGGAGATTATCTCTTTGCTGGAAGAGTATCTTCTTTAAGAATCAGTATGAATGGAAAGGGGAATTCGATTATGAAAAAAATAAATGCTTTGATAAGCTTACTGTTAGTTGTTGCCCTTTTGTCCTCTTGCAGCGGCAAAACCTCGAATGTCGAATCGGAGAACGATAGCGACAGCAGAGAAGCTACGGAA
The DNA here is from genome assembly GCA_947178475.1 of uncultured Clostridium sp. Classification (GTDB taxonomy): domain Bacteria; phylum Bacillota; class Clostridia; order Lachnospirales; family Lachnospiraceae; genus CAG-590. The sequence goes on from CAMWYM010000151.1 coordinate 1,146, forward strand.
CTGGTTTTATGGACGTTTCCGGTAGGCAATTGGGGAAATCCTACGGCGGTAGCCAGCATGTTGACCAGTTTTCATAAGGAACATCCTGATATCCATGTTACGGTAGAATATTTAAATTACGATAACGGAGATGAAAAAATCAATCAGGCAGCTGAAGATGGAGGTATGCCGGATTTGATTCTGGAAGGACCGGAGCGTCTTGTGGTAAATTGGGGGGAAAAAGGCTGGATGGTTGATCTGTCTGAACTGTGGGAATCCGATACAGCCGGTGAAATATATGATAACATAAGAATTGCCTGCCAGCACAGTAACGGAGATTACTATGTATTTCCAGTCTGTATGTCTGCACACTGTATGGCCATTAATTATGATATGTTTCGGGAGGCAGGGGCCCTTCAATACATTGATGAAGAAACACATACATGGACGACGGAGAATTTTATTAAAGCGGTCCAGGTTTTAAATGACTATCAAACGGCGCAGGAGAGGAATGGAAATGTTGGCGTCATATACTGTAAAAATCAAAGCGGTGACCAGGGAACACGTGCCTTGGTGACTAATCTGTATGGCAGCACCTTTACGGATGCCGCACATACAAGTTATACAGTTGACAGTAAGAAAAACAGGCAAGCCCTGCAGCTTCTTTATGACTTAGAGGGTATCCATTTTGAACCTTCTCTTTCCTCTGCGGATGCAATCGATTTGTTTTGCAAAAAAGAATCTGCCATGTGCTTCTGCTGGAATGTGTCCATGGAAGTGCAACAGACTATTAACAATCCGGATTTGGATTTTGAAGTTTTTCCGATGGCTTTTCCGACTAGCGAAGATACACCGAAGCTTCAGGGAGGTATCTGGGGGTTTGGTATTTTTGACAATGGCAGTAAAGAACGTATCATGGCAGCAAAAACCTTTATCCGCTATATGACGGAAAATGATATTCCATACACCAGAGCAGTAAGGGCTACTTCCTACTGGCCGGTGCGGGATATGGGTAACATATATGAAAATGATATGCTTATGACGGAATATAGCATTTTTACGCCATACATGGGTGATTATTATCAGATTACTCCCAACTGGTCACAGGCGCGTACTGCATGGTGGCAGCTGCTGGCGAAGATTGGAGACGGGACTGATATTTCAAAGGCGGTGAAGGGATTTCCTTCGCCGGAATGATTGTTGGTGGGGATAAATCGATGAGTACAAAAATGATAAGCTTTATCAAAAAGGAAACAATACTTTGCATAAGCCTTCTGCTTGCAGTTATATCTGCTTTTTTTGTGCACCCCGACAGTGAGTACATGAATTATGTAGATTGGCACACATTAATGCTGCTTTTTTCACTTATGGCAGTGATGGCAGGCTTACAGCAGCTTGGTGTATTTCGCAAAATCGGAATAATGCTTTTATCCCATACAAAAAATACAAGACAGCTTGCGCTTATATTAGTTTTTCTTCCATTTTTCTTCAGCATGCTTATTACAAATGACGTGGCGCTTATTACCTTTGTTCCCTTCGCAATCATTGTTCTTAAGCTTGCCGACAGGAAAAACATGCTTGTTCCCATAGTTATTTTACAGACGGTTGCCGCCAATCTTGGCAGTATGCTTACACCTATGGGAAACCCGCAAAATCTCTATTTATTTTCACAATCACAAATGTCCCTTGCAGCTTTTCTAAAGCTTACGCTTCCGTACACAGTTGCGGCAGCTTTATGTCTGTTTGTTATAATTTTGTTTTTTAAGAAAAAAAGCATTGATATGATTGACATGGAAAACGACTGCAATATATCAATGCTGTTGTTTTTTATGTATCTTATTTTATTTTCCCTATGCCTTCTCTGTGTTTTGGATATCATTGATGTTAAGGCTGTGACAATTATAATCATTATTTTTCTTCTTATTTTTGAACGTAAAATCTTCACTTCAATTGATTATTCACTTCTCGGAACATTTATCGGTTTTTTTATATTTATAGGAAATATGGGAAGACTGCCGCAATTCCACAATTTTATCGGAAATTTAATTATTGGCAATGAGGCACCTGTCTCAATACTCTCAAGCCAGGTTTTAAGCAATGTTCCATCTGCGCTTCTTTTATCAGGCTTTACGGACAATTGGAATGCCCTTATTGTAGGAACAAATTTAGGCGGACTTGGTACACTTATTGCATCAATGGCAAGCCTTATTTCATATAAGCAGATTGCCCGGAATTACCCGGACAAAAGAACAAGCTATCTCATCTGGTTTACTGTTATAAACATTATTATGCTTTGCGTATTGTTTGCAATATATTTGTTCTTAAATTAATGAGTATTCATAATTATTTATTCATATCTCTATTCAACGCTTTTCATATGTATTACATTATCGAGGAACCCCAAATAGAAAGTGGTTCAATACCCAAACGGAGTCAAATGTATTTCCACCACAGGGTTGTAGGGTAAGAGAAGACCCTCCTATAAAAATGGAATAATGAGTGGTTGTTGGTTGGGAGCTTACGATCAAACTATATTGAAAGTATAGGTTGACAAAAGATGGTGGCATTTATTAAAATCAAATTAACACAAAGTAAAACTTTATACAATATAAAGTTATAATTAGTTTTAATGTGTTAGCAATTATGATATTTTAAGGGTGATGAGCATGAGTAAATTTATAAAAAAGTGCAGAGAAGAAGCTGGTCTGACACAGGCTCAGCTTGCGGAGAAGATGGATGTATCAGTTGTAGCAGTACAAAACTGGGAGAGAGGAAGGACGAAGATTAATCTGGATAGATACAGGGATCTGGCAGCAGTCTTTAATGTTCCTGTGAATAAGCTGATTAAGGAGATACTTATAGAGGAAGATAAGTCTCGTCCTGACAAGTGGCCGGGATTTCTGTTCGATAATGATATAAATGCTATTATTGATACGCTCCATCTAAACCTTGCGCAGCAGGACCTTTTCGGACTACTGTATATTTATGGTGCAGAGTATCTGAAAAAGACCGAAATTGATATTGATACTTTTGAGGATGACTTGAAGCGTATTCCATATGGCTTTATAGACAGAGTGGGCAGTATTCAGTTCATAAATCAGGCGGAAGGACTGCATAAAGTCATCAAGTATGTGAAGTCAGATTTTCTTATGAAGGTGCTGAGGCAGAATCCTGATGCGGAGTTTAATATAAAAAAGCTTCCCAAAAGTCTTATCTGTGAATTCATTGATGAGGGATACAAACCCATAGATGATACGGACTTATACTGCGATGATTCAAAGAAGTATGAGGTGGAAGACGGTTTATACATTCGTATCCATATGAGCAGTGCAAGGATAATGCTGCCTATTTTAGAAAAGAGCGGAGCAGTTCATATAACGGATGGTTGGTGGTCTCATCCGATAAGAGACGATATACCAGAGGAAGTTCTGTCCGAGATTCTTAAAAAGTGCGGTTTCGAGCGTGATTTATGGGAGCAGGGTTATTATAAAGACAGGTACAATATTATAAATGTTCGTAGCGGACTTGAAGAAGTAACGGACTATAAGAATATTTCTCAAAAGGGAGAAGAAGAGCATTGGATGTGGGAGATAAACGATAAGGGAAGAGAACTATTAGAATGGTTTCGTGACCCATGATTTTAGGAAATTGAGGTGATGGTGTGAGCAAATGGGATGGGAGTATAAAGAAAAAGACCAGGCAGGATGAAAAGAAGAAAAATACACTCCTATTGATTGATGCAGAAAATGTCAGCTATAAGAAAGCAGATGTAATTATGGGATGGGTAGAATTACAAGGTGTTATTGCTATAGGTAAGGTATACGGAAGACAAAAGGATCCGCATGTAAAGGGCTGGTTTGAAAAAGCCAGAGAGTATGACTTAGAGGAGATTCGATTGTATGGTCCGCCTGAAAAAGACAAAGTTGACAAGAAGATACAGAGGGATGCAAGAAGGGAAATATCTGTGCATAAGAATCTTGATATAGTTTGTTTGGTCACATCGGATTCTGGTTATGTGGATATGATAGACGAGCTGCGTTCACAGGGAAAGAGAGTTGTTGTTATAGGAGAGGAGAAAGCCTCCGAAGCATTGCGCAAGTCATGCAGTCAATTTATAGAGATATAGGATGTGGTGTCAATAACACTATTACAGTTAGCTGACTACAATTTGTTAACCACACCATTTTAAGCAATGGTTAGCTCCTTGAAATAACAAAATATAATAGAAAAGCACAAAGAATAAAAAGCGGCAGTTTCTTTCCAAAAACAGAATACTGTTGTTTGTTTTATTACAAGAGAAAAAACAGGATGAACTTATCAGGAGAAAAACCAATTTTGCAAAACAGGCATTATTGCTTTGCCATGCAACGGAAAGTTGCATGAAAAAAATCAAATGTATACAACTGTTGGTGGCGCAACTTAGGCTTTTTCATTATGGTTGTCACATA
>CAMWYM010000152.1 GCA_947178475.1 uncultured Clostridium sp.
AGGGGACGAAGGAGCTGACGGCCAGTGATTATTGTAACGTATATGATCGGATCGTTGCCGGGACATATCTGTTGATGGCAGCGGCAGTTCCCAGTGATATCCGGCTGACAGGAATTGACGATATCCATTACCTGAAAAATGTAATTAACACTGCTTCAAAGCTGGGTGTAAATGTAATTAAGATTGAAGACTGTTTAAATGTGCAGTCCTTTGGCAAGGTGGAGGCGGGGAGCTTCCAAACTGGAATCTATCCGGAGTTTCCCACAGACTTACAGCCGGTGCTGCTGACTGTGCTGCTCAAGGCAGAGCATAACAGTATGGTGACGGAAACGGTATTTGAAAAAAGGTTTGGAATTGTCAAGGAATTAGAAAAGCTCGGGGCGTCCATTCAGGTTAAAGGGCAGACGGCATTGGTTTCCGGTAATGCAAAGCTGCAGGGACATACCGTGAAGGCGGCTGATTTACGGCAGGGAGCTGCACTTGTGGCAGCAGGTGTTTTGAGCAAGGGTTATACTACCGTTACGGATATTGGATATATTGAGCGGGGATACGAGAACATTGTCAGGGATTTGCAGTGTGTAGGAGTTGAGATTACATATGTATAAAGATGAAAAACAAAGCAATGTGATACAATTTAATCCGAAGAGGGGAAAAATTCTGGCATTGGTGGTTTCAGCTGCTGTTTTGGTGATGGTGGTGGTTCTGGCTACGTGCTTTAAGATTGAAGAGATTGAGGTTACGGGAAACAAACACTATTCTGTTGAACAGATACAGGATTATGTATTGTCAGAGGGATATATAAATAATACATTGCTGTTATCGCTGAAAAACAGATTCTCGCCGATAGAGGATATACCTTTTATTGCGAGAATAGATGTAGAGGTGATTAATGCGCATAAGGTTGCTGTCAATGTCTATGAGAAGGCTATGGCCGGTTGCATAGAGTATATGAATCAATATGTATATTTTGACCAGGACGGATATGTATTGGAAATATCACCGACTAAGTTAGAGGATGCCCCATGTATTACCGGTATGTCATTTAAAAGTATGGAACTGCGTGAAAAGCTGCCGATAGAGGATGAAAAACGTTTTCGGATTATTTTGAACCTGACCCAGCAGATTCAGAAATACAGCCTGCAGATTAACTCTATTCGTTTTACATCAGAAAATGAAATTGTGATGAAACACGGGGATATTCGGATTGAATTAGGAGATGGAAGTAATCTTGAGGAGCAGCTTACCGATTTGGGGCAGATTCTGAATGAGCTTGAGGGAAAAAAAGGGACTTTGGACATGAAGGATTTCGATACGGCTTCAGGCAGAGCCTCCTTTAAATTGAATACAGAACAGTAAAAAGGGGTGAAGAAGGCTAAAAAATCAAAAAAATATGAATATTCGTAAATTAAAGGTTGATTATTTTGTAAAAAAACAGTATTATATATATGTATGTTTACATAAATTTATTCACGAAAAAAGAAAAAAATGTATAAGGAGGATGTAACCTTGCTTGAAATAAAGACTTTTGAAGAAAAAGGACCTGCTAAGATTTTGGTAATCGGTGTGGGAGGAGCTGGTAATAATGCGGTGAACAGGATGGTGGACGAGAATATCAACGGAGTGGATTTGGTGGCCATCAATACAGATAAACAGGTGCTGGCAACGTCAAAGGCACCAACTAAAATTCAAATTGGTGAGAAATTGACAAAGGGTCTTGGAGCAGGTGCAAAACCTGAAATTGGAGCCGGAGCCATAGAGGAGAATAGAGAAGAGATTACAGAATTGGTTAAAGATGCGGATATGGTATTTGTTACCTGTGGTATGGGTGGCGGTACCGGAACAGGTGCGGCACCGGTTGTAGCAGAGATCTCAAAGAATCTTGGTATTTTGACGGTAGGTGTTGTGACAAAGCCTTTTTCTTTTGAAGGAAAGCCTCGGATGAACAATGCATTGGCAGGTATTGATCGCCTGAAAGACAATGTTGATACATTGATTGTCGTTCCAAATGACAAGCTTTTGCAGATATGTGATAAGAGGACAACTATTCCGGACGCATTGAAGAAAGCGGACGAGGTATTACAGCAGGGTGTACAGGGTGTTACTGATTTGATTCAAAGCCCAGGTATTATTAATCTTGACTTTGCAGATATTCAGTCTGTAATGAGAGATAAGGGTATTGCCCATATCGGTATCGGCCGGGCAAGCGGAGAGGACAAGTCTGTGGATGCGATTAAGCAGGCGATGGAGTCACCTCTGCTGGAAACTACTGTCTCCGGTGCGACGGATATCATTATTAACTTTGCAGGCAATATCGGTATGATTGAGGCATATGACGCAGTTAATTATCTGACAGAGGCGGCAGGTGAAGATGTAAATATTATATTTGGTACAGTTGATAATGAAACCTTAGGTGATGAGGTGAGTATTACGATTATTGCGACCGGTATTGAGCGGGCGGCAAAGAGAAATAATACATATGGAAGCTTTGCACAGAACACTACGTCGGCATTTGGAAGACCGGTACAGGCAGTACCGATGCAACAGACACCACCGGTGCAGCCGACAATGAATAATCCGGTACCACAGCCGGCACCGCAGATGCAGCAGCCACATCAGCAGACAGCTGCAGCTATGCAGGATACTGTACAGACCGGTTTTGCAGCAGGGCAGCCGACACCTACCTTCAGTGGACAGCCTATTGCAACTCCGCAGCCTAAAGCGGCAGCTAAGCCGTCCTTCTTAAACGGAGCTCAGGGCAGTGCAGCGGCAGGACAGCCCCAGCAGAGTGCACCTGTAACTACGGCGAGACCGCAGGCACCACAGCAGGACAGTGATGGAAGTATTAAGATTCCGGAGTTTTTAAAGAGAAGATAATCAATGAAAGTGAAAGAGATATAATAACTGCAGGGTTTATCACTGCTATGACCCTGAGAATATTGTTAAATATGAAGGAAGAAGCTGACAGGCATATGCTTGTCGGCTTCTTTTCTATGTATTCGACTTTTTTTGATGTTGGCATGGTTTATACTTTTGCTAAAGAAGCTGGAGGAATGAATTGCAGATTACAGTCTATCTCGATATCATTTTTGTTATCAATTTCATTGCGGATTTTTTTGTCTTATTTCTTACTGGGAAAATACTGAGACAAAAAATTTTGTGGTGGAGATTGATTGCCGGGACAGCGTTTGGTGCAGGCAGCCTCCTTTTCTTTGTCCTAATGCCTGGTTTATTAAATGGCCTGGTTGGGATTTTTGGCTGCGTTGGAATCAGTATGGGAGCTGTTGCTATATCCTATGGGAGAAGGCAGGGAGGATTGATTCGGAAATGGTTCCTATCCACCACAATTATGATTCTGATTGGCAGCTTGATGAATTATTTGCGATACCTTTTAGGAGCAACGGTATTACAACTGACAAAATGGATACTGCTGTTTGTATTCAGCGGTATTATTATTTATATTCTATTGCATTGCTTGTGGCGAACTGCTTCACAGACTCAGAATATCTATTTGATTCTGGCAAAGCACAGAGAGCGGATAGCAGTGGATCAGGTATATATGGATACCGGTAATTTTTTGTGGGATCCTCTATTTGAGAAACCGGTTATCCTGCTTAGTGAACGATTTATAGAAAGTCTTCTGACACAGGAAGAAATGGAGATAATTCAACGATACAAGGAAAGCGGAAGGCTTGACTATGCAGCTTTACTTACTGGTAAGCTGCTGCAAAAGGACTGTTTTCACGAAATTACATATGAAAGTGTGGGGGAATCATCCGGAAAACTGCTTTGTCTGCTTTTAGAGGAAATTAACATTCAGGGCGGAGAAAACACATTGAGAAAGCAGCCGGTGGCTGTTGCTCCGGCAAGGCTGTTTGAAGGAAAAACCTATCAGGGATTGCTGCATCGGGAATGCATCTAAGTAATTGGAGGATTAAACAGTGAATATAGTAAGTAACGATAAATTTAGGCTTACCATGATGAAAAATATGGCGAGTATGTTTTTTGCGCCAAAAAAGGAGATACATTATATTGGAGGGGCAGATATTCTGCCCTCTCCGTTAGAACCGGAGGAGGAGCGAGAGCTGTTAGAAAAATTAGGGGAATATGATGATACAGAGGTAAGAAGTATTCTTATAGAAAGAAATCTGAGGCTTGTGGTTTATATTGCCAAAAAATTTGATAATACGGGAGTCGGGGTCGAGGATTTGATTTCGATTGGAACCATTGGGCTTATTAAGGCAATCAATACCTTTAAGCTGGATAAAAAGATAAAGCTGGCAACCTATGCTTCGCGCTGCATTGAGAATGAAATATTAATGTATCTCAGAAGAAGTGCGAAGACTAAGCTGGAGGTGTCCATTGATGAACCGTTAAATGTGGATTGGGATGGAAATGAGCTTTTGCTGTCGGATATTTTAGGGACGGAGGAGGATATCATATATCGGGATTTGGAAGAGGAGGTTGACCGGGAGCTTTTGAAAAAGGCAATGACGATTTTAAGTGACAGGGAAAAGACGATCGTTGACTTAAGATTTGGTCTTAACAATGAGAAGGGGGAGGAAATGACGCAGAAGGAAGTGGCGGATTTGCTTGGAATTTCCCAGTCATACATATCCAGACTAGAGAAAAAAATTATGAAGCGGTTAAAAAAAGAAATGCTGCGAATCGGTTCTTAACTGCAAAAATGTGGAAGATTTTGGCGGACTCTTAGGTGTATAAAGTGAGAGGCATTTGTGAATCCTTAAAGCTATAAGAAACAGTTTTAAGGAGGACGGTGAAATGGCACGGAATAAGGTCGTAATTTGCGGGGTGAACACAGCCAAACTACCATTGCTGACGAATGAAGAAAAAAATGAGTTATTTATCAGAGTGGAGCAGGGGGATTCAACTGCCAGAGAAAAACTGATTGAGGGGAATCTCAGACTTGTGTTAAGTGTCATTCAACGTTTTTCAAATGCCTCAGAAAATGCTGATGATTTGTTCCAGGTCGGATGTATAGGTCTTATGAAGGCCATTGACAATTTTGACCGGAGCTTAAATGTTAAGTTTTCAACCTATGCAGTTCCGATGATTATAGGGGAATGCAGGCGTTATCTACGGGATAACAATTCTATCAGGGTATCCCGGTCCCTGCGGGATATCGCATATAAGGCGATATATGCCAAGGAGCGCATTTTGCGGGAAGAAGACAGAGAACCTACTATTGATGAGGTGGCAAGGGAGATTGATATTGAGAAGGAGATGGTGGTGATGGCGTTAGACGCCATTGCAACACCTGTTTCGCTCTATGATCCAGTATATCAGGAGGGTGGGGACACGCTTTATATCATGGATCAGGTGAGTGATAAAAAAAATAAGGAAGAAAATTGGGTAGAGAGTATTTCGCTGAAAGAAGCGATGCATCGTTTGTCTGAACGAGAATACAATATTATCCGTCTGCGCTTTTTTGAGGGAAAAACACAGACAGAGGTGGCAGACGAGATTGCCATTTCTCAGGCACAGGTTTCCCG
>CAMWYM010000153.1 GCA_947178475.1 uncultured Clostridium sp.
AATTATAAATGCAGCACTCTCTCTCTGATTTCCTGAGTACGCCCCTGATTCCAAAACTGAGTTCCAATATAGCCGCAGGTACGTCTGGCCACATTCATAGTAAACTCATCTGTATTCCCACAATTAGGACACTTCCAAATCAGCTTGCCCCCTCTGTCGGAATCAATCTGGATCTCACCATCAAAACCGCATTTCTGGCAGTAGTCACTCTTGGTATTTAATTCCGCATACATAATATTATCATAAATATGCTGCATCACCGCAAGCACTGCATCCAGATTATTCTGCATATTGGGAACCTCTACATAGCTCACTGCTCCCCCTGGCGACAGCTCCTGAAACTTCGACTCGAAGGACAGCTTACTAAATGCATCAATCTCCTCTGACACATGTACATGATAACTGTTTGTAATATAGTTTTTATCGGTTACCCCTTCTATCCGCCCAAAACGCTTTTGCAGACACTTAGCAAATTTGTAGGTAGTAGACTCCAGCGGTGTACCATAAATACTAAAATCGATAGAAGTTTCTTTCTTCCATTTTGCACAGGCATCATTCAACCTCTGCATTACCTGAAGGGCAAAAGGAGTTGCCTCCGGGTCGGTATGAGAAAGTCCTGTCATATACCGGGTACACTCACAAAGCCCTGCATATCCAAGAGAAATGGTGGAATATCCATTATATAACAGCTTATCTATAGTTTCCCCCTTTTCTAAGCGGGCAAGAGCACCATACTGCCATAAAATCGGTGCCACATCCGAGGGTGTCCCCTTTAGACGCTCATGCCTGCACATCAATGCTTTGTGGCAAAGTGCTAATCTCTCCTCCAAAATCTCCCAAAATCTATCCATATCTCCCTCTGAAGAACACGCTACATCCACAAGATTAAGTGTAACAACGCCCTGATTAAAGCGACCGTAAAATTTCGGCTTATTTTCCTCATCGTGGTATACAGTCAGGAAAGAACGGCAGCCCATACAAGGGTAGCAGTTTCCCTGCTTCAAGCCCTTCATCACTTTCTCCGAAATATAATCCGGAACCATACGTTTAGCCGTGCATTTCGCTGCCAGCTTTGTCAAATCCCAATACTTACTTCCCTCACTGACATTATCCTCCTCTAACACATAAATCAGCTTCGGGAACGCCGGTGTGATATAGATTCCCTTCTCATTCTTTACACCCAGAATTCTCTGAGTCAGCATCTCTTCAATAACCAGAGCAAGGTCATCTCTCGTCCTTCCCTCCGGAACCTCATTCAAATACATAAATACGGTAACAAACGGCGCCTGTCCGTTGGTTGTCATCAGCGTAATCACCTGATACTGAATCATCTGTACCCCGCGTTTGATCTCCTCTCTAACACGCATCTCCGCAATATCCGCAATCTGTTTATCATTAATCGGCAGTCCGGCAGCCTCAAATTCTTCTTTTACCATCTTGAGATATTTTTTGCGGCTGACATCGACAAAAGGAGCAAGATGAGAGAGCGTTATACTCTGTCCACCATACTGTGAGCTGGCTATCTGGGCAATACTCTGAGTTGCAATATTGCAGGCAGTTGAAAAGCTCTTTGGCCGGTCAATCATAGTCTCACTGATAACCGTTCCGTTTTGCAGCATATCCTCCAGATTTACAAGACAGCAATTGTGCATATGCTGTGCAAAATAGTCAGAGTCATGAAAATGAATAATACCATCTTCATGTGCCTTTACCACATCCTCCGGCAGCAAAAAGCGCTTTGTGATATCCTTGCTGACCTCACCAGCCATATAATCTCTCTGCACACTGTTTACCACAGGATTTTTATTGGAATTCTCCTGCTTTACCTCTTCATTATTACATTCAATCAAGCTGAGAATCTGCTCATCGGTGGAATTTGCCTTACGCACCATAGCCCTCTTATAACGGTAGGTTATATATTTTCTTGCCACCTCAAAAGCCTGTGTTTCCATAATTTCATTTTCCACTAAATCCTGAATTTCTTCCACACCGAAAGCCCTGTCCATGCTGCTGCAAATCAATGTAACCTTCTTTGCAATCTCTTTCACCTGTTCTGAAGTAAGACGGTCTGTCTCCACCACTTCCCTGTTTGCCTTTTCCACTGCAGCAACAATTTTAGCAATATCGAATTTCTCCTCTGTTCCACTGCGCTTAATTATCCTCATTTCAAACTTCCTTTCTTATCTGGGACCACCACATAAATAATGTGCCCTAATACTCTTCGGGCACAACATCTTGTGTTATTGTAAACCACTTCTCTTCAAAAAGCAAGGAAAGATTTCTACACCATTCGCCAAGTTATATCCTATTTTCGACACACTTGTGCGTATTGCACAATTTTTTTCGGCATAATCACAGTTTTACTTTTAACAAATTTTAACATTTCTTGCTATTTCTTCCTTATAATGTTAAAATATTCACGTTGACACCAACCCATCAGGCTTTCGATGGAGGAGGCTTTCCGGGAGGCAGCATTACCGTCACCCGGTCAAAATATATAACAGAAAGGATACATCAAACTATGGCAAATCCAATAGTAACAATCACAATGGAAAACGGTGATGTGATGAAGGCTGAGCTTTATCCGGATATTGCACCAAACACCGTAAACAACTTTATCTCACTGGTTAAAAAGGGCTATTATGACGGTCTCATTTTCCACCGTGTCATCAAAGGCTTCATGATTCAGGGCGGATGCCCGGAGGGAACCGGCATGGGAGGTCCCGGCTACAGCATCAAGGGAGAATTCTCCATGAATGGTTTTGAAAACAACTTAAAACACACCCCCGGCGTACTGTCTATGGCTCGCTCACAGATGCCGGATTCTGCCGGTTCACAGATTTTTATTATGCACAAAACCTCTCCACATTTAGACGGTCAGTATGCCGCCTTCGGAAAGGTGACCGAGGGCTTGGAAATCGTGGACAAAATCGCCTGCGTTTCCACCGATTATAATGACAGACCCTTGGAGACACAAAAAATTCAATCCATGACAGTAGATACATTTGGCAAAGAATATCCCGAACCAGACAAATGCTGATATCCCACAGCACAGCAAAAAGGAGCTGTTTAAGACAGCTCCTTTTTTCATACCAATCTATCAGTGAAATCTAATCTCCTGTCAGACATCCGCTTTTAATACCATCGCCGAAATCCTCGGCACATTAATAAACAACTGATTATTTTCCACACGATAAGCCTTAGACTCAGTAATATAACTCTCCTCCGTCGTCAGCATCAGCTGATGAAGAAAATCACCATTCGACAGCCCCAGACGGTCAACGGCCAGATTCAGCTTCACCTCTTCATAATTATTGTTAAGAATGACTATAATCTTATCCCGCCGGTCAAAACGCCCATAGGCAACCACCTTATGAGCACCGTGTAAAAACATCACCGAACCATATTTAAGCACGGCATTTTGTTTATGAATCCGTATAATGTCCCTGTGGAAGGCAATCAATTCCTTGTCCTCATTTCCCCATGGATAAGTTCTCCGGTTATCCGGATCAGTCCAACCACACATGCCTGCCTCATCACCATAATAGATAGTAGGGGCTCCCGGCCAGGTCATCTGAAATACTACCGCCTCCCGCAGCACCCCTTTGCTTACATTCTCGTTGGCTGCATCCGGTCCCAGCGTATGCGTTCTCCCCACACGACGGTTAGTGCGCGTCAAAAAGCGGGAATGGTCATGATTTGACAGCTCATTCATGGATACTTCCAATGATTGTTGGTGAAAACGGCTCATATGATGCCGCAGAGAGCCAATCAACGCATCAGGATTACCCAGTAAATCACCGCGGAACTCATCCGAATGCTTCTCCACTCCAGTTAGAAACCATGTAATAGGCTCCATAAACGCATCATAGTTCATTACCGTATCCCATTGGTCACCCTGCAGCCAGTTATACGGGTCACCGTAGTGCTCTGCAAGAATAATCGCATTGGGGTTAGCCTCCTTGACCACCCTGCGGAAATCCCTCCAAAATTTGTGATTAAACTCCTCAGAGTGCCCCAAATCCGCTGCCACATCAAGACGCCAGCCATCTACATTAAACGGCGGGGATACCCATTTCTTCCCAATTCGTAAGATATACTGATACAAATCGTCAGAACCCTCATAATTTAACTTCGGCAGCGTGTCATGCCCCCACCAGCCATCATAGCTGGAATTATACGGCCATGCATTTTCATCATAGAACTTAAAAAAGCTACGGTATGGACTTGCCGCTGACGGATAAGCTCCTGGTTCATATCCGGTCTGATTCTCATAGATTTGTTCACGGTCCAGCCATTTATTAAAAGAACCACAGTGGTTAAATACACCATCCAGAATAATCTTCATTCCCCGACGGTGAATTTCCTCCACCATCCTGACAAACAACTGATTACTGGCCTCCAGATTCTCTTTGTTTGTCACCCGGTTGATATAACGGGTAGAATTTCTATTCAGGTTATCCCCGTCCCTCAGACATTCGCCTTCATCCCTTATAATCTTTCCAAAATGAGGGTCTACATAATCATAATCCTGAATATCGTATTTGTGATTGGAGGGTGATACAAAAATCGGGTTGAGATAAATAACCTCCACGCCCAAATCCTGCAGGTAGTCAAGCTTATTGATAACTCCCTGCAAATCGCCGCCATAAAAGCAGCGTACATCCATAGCATCCGGATATTTTCCCCAGTCGGTTATCCTCTTAGAGGCATCCCCGATATAGTAATACTCATTATCCAGCACGTCATTATCCGGGTCACCGTTGCAGAAACGGTCCACAAAAATCTGGTATATGACTGCACCCTTTGCCCAATCCGGCGTGGTAAATCCCGGCATAATGCTAAAATTATAGGTCGGGTTAACCTCCGTCTGTACACCAATTTTATTATAGTAACAAAGCGCATTGCCGGCACTGATTTCAAAATAATACTCCACCTTGTCCTTTTCAATCTGCGGAAGCTTTGCAGAATAGTAATCGAACAAAGCATCTGATTCCACAATTTCCATATCCTGCCTTTGACCGTCACAGATAACTGTGACCCGGTCCACATTGCCCTTAGCGGTACGGAATCTTACCGTAACCTCGTCTCCTGGCATAGGCTCTGCGGGAATCCGATAATCTCCGGTACCGTCGGAAAACAATACATCAAAACGGATTGCCGGCTTGTTTTGAAATACATAAGCCTGTACTTTCTGTGCCTTGGTATAATTTCTAAATGAATAGCCCATAATGCCCCTCCACTTTTAACATCTGTTCTATTTTACTCCATTCTTTCAAATATATCAACGAAAAATAATGATAAAAGTAAAAAGGACAGCCAACCGATCGACTGTCCTTTTCTGGAGAAGGTATTTTTTTGTTACTTATGGGGTGTAGCAAAAAAACTATATAATGTATTGGGGGGTTACAAGTATTATTATCCGTATTTTGTTCGGAAAGTGTTAACAAACAATTTTAGTTTTTTGAATTTCTTTTGTGCATTTAGA
>CAMWYM010000154.1 GCA_947178475.1 uncultured Clostridium sp.
TTACAGATGATTCTAAATCTTTAGCGAATAAATATGAGGATGATTATTTAAATAGTAACACAAAAAGTATTGGGGTTTGGCTCGGAAATAATTTATTTGGATCTAATTACTCTGAAAAAGAGATGTGTGAAGATGCCTTAGTAGATTTTTTTGAGTCAAAGAACGAAAAATTAGAAGAGCAAAGTGAGGCTTTAACAGTTGCTAGCTACATTCAACAATTAGGAGCAGAAATAAGTCTCCTTCTGGATCATGCTATGGTTACATACAAAAATAAGGCAGATACAATAGATGCTATCATCAGTTTAAATAAAGAGATAGAACATTTAAAGCAATCAATTTCTGATTTGGAAAAAAGTTCTGATTCGTTGACAAAGGATCAATTTTATAAATTATATGATGATTTATATCAAAGATTACTCAAGGCAGTATCAAATAATGCAGAGCTAAAAAATGCATTAAATCAAAAGGCTGTTGTCAAGGGAAGATTTGAAATCCTTTCTCAAGGTAAAAGTGTTGGGAAAGTTTTGAAAATAGTTAATATCTCATTTGGCATATTGCAAACAGGAATAGGTGCTATTGAAGGATATGAAGATTATGTTAAATTTACTGCTAATATGGATGTGATCAATAATAATATATATGTTTTAGAAGTGTTGTCAGATAATGCATGGAATGATGGAGTGAAAAAAGCTGCTAAAAATTTACTGAATAATGCAAGATTAAGATATATAAGTGTTACAAAAGAAATAGTGACTGCTTCTGCGAATGAAGTTGCTAATATTGGAATCCATTATATCATTGCTAGTATCCCTTATGTGGGTTTTTGGACAGAACTGATAATCAGTTTAGGAAATATGTTTACTAATATTTCGGATATGTCAAAATATGCTGTTCGAGTATGTGGAGATTCCTGTGCATCAAGGATTTTATCCTCAGATTTAAAGTCATATTTGGCACACTATATTAGCAAGTCTAACGACAATCAGACAATATATACATTATATGGAGATTCAATGGATTGTTTCAGAAACAGATATATTAATGTGATAGACATGAAAATATTTGGAGAAGAAGATATGATTAAACTTCAGGATGCACCTACTAAATTGGTAAAAAAAATATGTGAGTTAATGGGAAATGATAGAGATAACGTAAAAAAAATTTGCAAGAGTAATATTTCGTATTTTAATTCAAAAAGGTGGATCTATAATTTTAAATAAAAATGAAATTATTTTATGACATATTATGTGAGGCGGAATTTGTATATATTCAAAATTTTAAGATTCTACTCAAAAATTTGTTGTATGTCAGGATAAGATGATTTTTGAAGAGGAATGGTATTTCATGAAGAGAATATATTACAAAACAAATCTATCATATTTATTTATTTGTGTTGTTGTTGAAGCATTTCTGCTCTATTTTGCTTTTTTGTTGAAAGGTGAGGGCGGGTTTGAAGAGAGAGCTGCTCAAATTTTTTGTGTGTTGTATATTATATTAGTTTTTTGGTGTTCAATGGATACATTACATTATAGGAAGGAGTTAGATGAGATTGTAAAACATGGTCATATTGTTAATGCTAAGGTCAAAAAAATAAGAATAGTATGTTATGATTACAATTGGGGACCACGTGGTGGTTTGCTCATAAAATGTTTTCAAATAGAAGCAGAATGGTCAGAGCATACTTACTATAGTGATCTTGTTCTTAAACGATATAAAAATAGAATTCCGAAAGAAGTGAAAATATATTCATACATGGGTAAGGAATATTTCGTTTGGGAGTGGAGTAAGAAAAAAAACGTACAAAATGATTTTGTAGATGGGGAAGTTTTAAATGGAAAGTTTAATAGAACATACTTATCTTTTTTAACGCTCTTATGCGGTAGCGGAATTATTATTACATATTCGATTATAATATTCTCTAAATTTATCACGCTATTCCATTGATGGAAGAAGTGGGAAATTATGAAAGAGTATATTGTAGAACAAGTTTGGTCAATAAGGTAAGGCTAAATAGAGTTTTCTTATCAATTTTTACGTCCATATTTGGAGCATCATTGATTATAATTCTTTTTGGTGTTCTGATTTGAGAAATGATAAATATATTAGCTGAAGTAGTTATATAAGGTGTCAGGTTTTCAATTACTAATAAAGATTGAAAACCTGACACCTTAATTTGTGCATGTTCAAATTTTTTACTATGGATATTTTAATTGGATGTTTGAGATGATGATTGTATTAGATAATTATGGTTGAATGGATGAGCTATTTGAAATTTTCAGGTTAATATAATTGTTTATATCTGGGAAAAGTTACATCAATAAACGGTTTTATTACATGATAAAAGAATTTGTCGAAAATTGTGATAATATAATTACCCAAACTGGATAACTGATAATATTTTAAAATATTTTTAAGAGTTTACACATCAATAGACGACGGTAAGTTACAAGGAGGAGAAACATGAAAGGTATTAAAACAAGAGATGTTAAAACATGGGGCAAAAGGTTATTGTCTTTTGTATTAGTTACTGCGTTAGTGCTGGGATTAATCCCGGAAAGTGCCTATGCAGCAGGGGCAAGAAGCAATGTAGCAGATGAAGTCGTATACACATCAGGAGACTGCGAGATTACCTACAAGGAAACAAATTCGTGGGGAAACTATGTCAATGTGGACATAACAGTTAAAAACAATGGGAATAAAACGATTGACCTGTGGAAATTGGTGCTTCAGTATGATGGCAGCATCAGCAATATCTGGAATGCGGATATTGAATCCTCTAAAGAGGGGGAATATCTGATTGCAGCAAAATCTTATAATGCAAAGCTGGAATCAGGAAACAGCGTATCCTTTGGTTTTACTGCATGTGGGGAAAAGGAAAAGCCGGATGTTCCCCTTGGAATTTCAATAGAAGGGGAGGCAAAAGCCACAACAGAAGAAAAGAAGCCGACCACAGAGCAGGAAACAACAGAAAAAGAGAGTATAAAACAGCCAGTGGAAGACGGTCCACATACCGGAAGTGATTATACAATTCCGGAAAAGTGGAAGGGGCTTAATTATGCCCTGTTTACCTCGGGGGATGAGACATTATCCCTTTACACAAATGAGACAAATATTTATGGCGATGTACATAGCAATAAGGGCTTCTATTATCAGGGAACCTCCATTAAAGTGGATGGCACATTGGAAGCTGCCGGTACCATTGATTTGAAGACAGCAAGCGGGAAGGACTGCCAGCAGGTCGGCAGGCAGCAGGAAAAAGCAGAAAGTCTTGATATGCCGGACATTACAAAGGAGGTCTATGCCTATTGCAGGGAAAAGGGAACGGTCTATGAAAAGACAACGGATTTTAACAGTGACAGCATTGTTATTGAAAAACCGGTTGTAGTAGAGGGAAGTGCCAGTTTTAATGCGACCACCTTTCTTGGAAAGGGAGTCCTGTATGCGAAGGACTCGGTAACCTATAACGTGGGAACGCTTGCAACACCGGAGGATTCCCGGGTGTTCATCGCTGCTGAAAACGGCAGCATTACCCTGAATGGTTCGGATATTACATTAAATGCCGTGCTTTATGCACCAAACGGCTGTGTCAATATCAATGCAAACCATGTCACTCTGAACGGACGCATCATTGCCAAACAGGTGCGGATTAACGGAACCCTGATTAATATCAATGCAGGTCCATATGACTTTGATATGCTGGATTTCCTGTTTAAACCGGAGATAGAGCTTCATTTTGATGGAAAGAAAAAGGAAAACAGAAAGATAACGATAGATGTAGAGGAAATTTTAAATACGGAATACATCATTAAGGAGGATACGGTCTGGAGCATTACAAAGGACGGCAGCGAGGCAAAGGATGCATATGCGGTAGATGAAGAAGTATCCGGAGTGTTCCACAAGGAAATGATTTTTCGGGGGGCAGGGACTTATCAGGTCAGTGTAACGGTTACCACCGGCAAGGTGGATTATACGGTTACAAAGGAGCTTGTCATAGAGAAGGATTTGGAACCTGTTGCAGCTTTTGCTCTGGAACAGGGGTATTATTCCAGAGACGAGAAGGGACAGGCTAAGATTATTGTCAAGGATGCTTCCGGCTCACCGGATGGGGATGCCATCGGGCAGAGAATCTGGACGGTTTACTATGATGAAGATAACAATGGGGAGTTTACCGGACAGGAAGCATCGGTCTATAGTGATGAAAATGAGACAGAGCTTGTCATTGATACGGACAAGGTCGGAAAATATAAGGTCATGCTCACCGTAGTGGAGACCTTTACCGATACGATTCCGAAGCTGATTACCAAGGATGCCTATCTTAAGGATGATACTGCAGAGTACCCGGCAGAAAGCTGTGTCTTTGAGGTGGGAAATGAGGCGCCGGAGGCGAGGCTTTCGGTAGAAAAATCCAAGTCTGCGGATATAGTATTTACCCTTGGAGATACAGATAAAAATACGATAAATACCTACAATGCAAAGGCAGAGGCGTTGAAGAAAATCCTCAAGGAAAAGGGTGTGGATGCAAAGATTGATGCAGTGTCTACTTCTACACTGACGGCTCAGGATACCTTTGCGTGGAAGGAATACGGTCATTATAAGTGTGACGGTTATGATGAGCATATTCTTTATGAAGAAGACAGTATCAAAATGATAGGATATCATAGTTCCCCGAAAAAGGATTTTCTGTATATTGCAAATGATAATCCTGGACAGAAAACCTTTGAGTTTGATTTGCAACGTGACCGGACGGACTGGCACAGCATGGAAGGAGGAGGCTTCCTCTTTAATACAACGGTGTCAGATGAGAATAACAGCATACAGGGCTTTTGTGTTCTGGTAGCACAGAATGGGCTTCGGTTAGTACAGATTAACTGTAATAATTTAAAGGGATTTCGTGACGGTTCTTATAACTGGGTACAGCATGCAGGAAAACTGCTGGGCACTTATCCGGTCGGTGATGTATATGCAAACCATCACTTTAAGATTGTTGTGGATGCAAAGACGATTTCTGTCTGGGATGGAGATAATCTGGTGATTGATGACTTTGTTCTGCCAGAGAATGACTATGGGTATGGTTTCGGACCGATTACAAGTCAGGCAAGTCATGGCTGTTGGCAACGTTCTTACTTTACGTTCAAAAACATTACCATGCAGACCATGACCGGAAGCAGCCTGTCGGATATCGTGGCAGGCTATGAGT
>CAMWYM010000155.1 GCA_947178475.1 uncultured Clostridium sp.
GACGGCTCCAAAGTACCCTGCTTGCGATATTGTCTATATTGCACAACTAGGTTTTGGAAATAGAGAGCTTCACAATCACCTATTACCACATCATAAAATGAGGAGAGATTCACATGAAGATAAGGCTTAAGCTTAAGATTGGGCTGCTTCCCAAGTTTATACTTTTATTCTGGGCACTGATGTATATTATGGTGATGAGTGTTGGAACCTATATGGCGATAGAGCACAGTGAATTGGTTCAGGAGATGAATACTTATTGCGCAACGCGGGTGGTAGAGGTTGTGAAGGAGACGATTAATGAAAAAAGGATATTGGAATATGCCAGAAGCGGTAAGGAAGACGAAGAATATAATGAATTGCTGGAGCAGGTAAAGGAGATACAGAAGCAGTATGAAATCTATTATATTTACGTGGTAGCGTTGGAAAATGAGGAGAAAGGGATTTACTATTTTGACCTTAAATGGGAAGCCGGAAAGTCGGAAGTCGTTCATAGACTGGGACTGGAAAGTGACTTGAAAAAGAATTATCCAGGGCTGACAGAGGTAATTGATTCTAAAGAGCCCAGCTCCCAGTTTGATGATACATCTAGTGGGGAAGAGACACTGAAATCGATGTATGCCCCGGTTTTGGACGAAATGGGTAAGGTGGTGGCGTTTGTAGGTGTGGATATCTCCGGGGATAAAATATCACAGGAGGAGGATGAATATATAGATCAGATAGTAGACCGGTTAAGAGTAGTGATGGGTGTCTGCTGTGTTATCTGTATGATCATTATATATTTTGTTGTTTTGCGGCCGATACACCGACTGAAGATACATGCAGGACAGATTGCCGAGGGCAAATTTGGTGGTGAAGTTAAGGTGAGAGGGCATGATGAATTGGCGGAGATTGCCGTTGCATTTAATAGTATGTCCCAAAACATTTCCAGACACATGGAGGAGATGAAAAGATTGAATGATGTCTATTATCGATATGTACCTGCAAAGATATTATCACTTTTAAAGAAAAGCAGTATTGAAGATATCTGTCCGGGAAACGGAGTAAATACAATGCTTACGATATTTTCATTGCAGCTGGCGGATTTCGACCGCAGTATCCGGAGTAAGAACACTACAGAGATGATAACAGACATCAATCGGGTGTTGAATGCCTGTGTGCCGGTGGTGGTGGAGCAAAAAGGGATGGTAGAGAATTTCCAAAATGCAGGATTTAATGTTGTGTTTGATAACGGCTGCAGAGCGGCTCTGTTGAGTGCTGTAACGATATGTCAGAAATTAAACTGGATGGTGAAGGAAAAGCAGCTGGACAGAAATCAAGTGGGTATTGGAATTGCCTATGGAGAGGTTATGCTCGGTATAGTGGGGCAGGAGAGTAGAATGGCGGCAATTACGGTTTCACAGTACCGGGATACCGCCTGCTGGCTGCAGGGGGTTGCGGAGAGATATCAGGCACACATATTGATTACCCAGACGGCGGCAGAGCGTATTCCGGATTTTTTTGAGACCTATCACAGCAGAACTCTGGGATTTTTGTATAATACCTATACTGGATATACTGATAGGGTCTATGATGTATATGACGGAGATTTTACAGAGGATATAGAGAGTAAAAACGAGACAAAGGAATTGTTTGAACGGGGTGTGGAGTTATATTGTACCCGGGATTTTTCGGGAGCAAGAAAACAGTTTATTGAGGTATTAAAAAGATTTCGCCGGGATAGGGCAGCAAAGGAATATCTGTATTTGTGTGATAAGTATATCTCATCGGAGTATGCAGATAAGGCAGATATATATTTTACGAAGATGGAGTAATGTGATGAGGGATAGTATTAAGAGAAAAATAGATCTTTGCATAGAATTTAGGGATGCCTTTACCAATAAAACAGTGGGTACTGATGATGTCCGTGTATGGGTCAACGGATGCATGCCAATCTCGAGAAAGGAGCAGAGATATTATATCTTTCAGGATTTACAGACGGAACAGATGGAGGTTTACATAAAATCAAGATTTTATGAGGATAGACATTGTCAGATAGCACC
This sequence comes from uncultured Clostridium sp., assembly GCA_947178475.1. Classification (GTDB taxonomy): domain Bacteria; phylum Bacillota; class Clostridia; order Lachnospirales; family Lachnospiraceae; genus CAG-590. The sequence continues at coordinate 2,040 of CAMWYM010000155.1, forward strand.
TGATGCTGAAGGAGACGGAAAGATAATCAGTATATCCGGTGGAATGTTTACTTATATCAGTGGTATTCCTATATTGTCTATTAATCTGTATCCGAATAAAAAATATGTGATTCCTACAGATTATGTACGAAGAGAATATAGGACAGCTCCATTTGAAGAGATACGGGTAATAAAAAATGCAGGAAGCCATTTTCTGCTGGCAGAAGATTATGACGGCGGAGAGTGGATTCAGCTAATGGTACCGGGAGAACGAAACATAGAGGGGGTCTGGCTTCGTATTCAGGAAGGAGACAATAGCGAGGATTTTATGCTGCTAGAGAGGGAAGACAGTAATCGGTATCGGATAGAAAAGGAGCTTATGACCCGATATAAAAGGGGAAGCAGGATATACGAATTATACTGTGCGAGAGCTGATGAGAAGGGACGGGCATTTGTAATTGTCAAAGACGATTGACAATATATAAAAAATAAAGTGGATTGAATTCTTATATCCATATGTGGTATGATAGGTACTGGCAAATGAGGAACCTTGTAAAGAGGTAAAACCACATATGAACAAGATGAACATGGAGGGGATAACTATGCTGGAAAGAACGGTTGGACCGTGGGATTATAAGATGATGCCTAATAAAATGCTGGAATTGGTGAAAAACGTAGGGAATATGGAGCAGGAAGGAACAGGATATTATGTCGACAGCGAATCTGAAATGCTGACTATTCTTGCTTACCTGAATTACGGAGAGACTACAAATATAACGGAATCCATGAGAGAACAGCTTGATCAGGCAGTGAAAGAAGTGGAGTCCAGGCGGTTAGAGGCAAGAGAGGAATAGAAATGAGTATGATGTCAGTTGTATTGCCTTCTTATAATGAGGAAGGAATGATTAAGAAGGCGGCTTCAGTGATTCAGAACATTTTAACAGAGGCAGCAATAGAGTATGAATTGGTTTTTGTGGATGACGGCTCAAAGGATAAGACGTGGGAACTGATTGAAAAAACGTCAAAAGAAAATCCCCATATTGTAGGTGTACATTTTTCACGTAATTTTGGCAAGGAGGCAGCGATTTTTGCAGGACTTGCCACTGCGGGGGGAGACTGCTGCGTGGTGATGGACTGTGACTTGCAGCATCCGCCGGAGCTGCTGGTGGATATGTACCGCTTATGGGAACAGGGCTATGAAGTGGTAGAAGGTGTCAAAAGAAGCCGGGGAAAAGAGTCAGTTTTGCATCGTATGAGTGCAGGAATGTTTTATAAGATTATGTCTCGTGCGGTTAAAATCGATATGACAAGGGCTTCTGACTTTAAGCTTATGGATAGGAAAGCGGTGGATACATTGCTGGAACTTCAGGAAAGAAACTCTTTTTTTCGAGCATTATCTTCATGGATTGGATACCGGAGTACTCAGATTGAATTTGATGTGCAGGAGCGGACTGTAGGAGTATCTAAGTGGTCTGTAGGCTCTCTATTTCGATATGCCATGACAAATATTGTGGCGTTCTCCTCTGTCCCGATGCAGTTTGTCACTGCGGCAGGAGGGATAATGCTGCTGTTTGCTATCATCTTAGGTATTCAGACGCTGGTGAAATATTTTAGCGGCTCAGCAGTAGAGGGCTTTACTACCGTTATTTTGCTGATTTTGCTGATAGGCAGTCTGACCATGATTAGCCTTGGTATCATCGGATATTATATTGCCCGGATTTATGAAGAGGTGAAAAGACGTCCGAAGTATATTATTTCTAAGATAGTCAGAAAATAAGCAGGTTATTTTCTGACTGTCTGTCTAGGCACGTAATAGGTGCGGTAGTATTTGTTGTTGTAGTCGTCCTTGCCATAAAAATCTACTTGTTGGTTTGCGTAAAGGTTATCAGAGAGTGTTATGGTGTTTGTTCCTTTTTTATGGAAATAGTATGTACGACCGCCTGTCTTAACTGTTCCAGAAGAAATGTTTCCACAGGTGAATTCAAATTTTGTAGTATTAATATCATCGGAGGTTACACGGAATGTGTGCCTTCCGTTGTTCTTATCACATCCCTCGACAATCAAATTACCCGAAGGGTTATATTTAAAATTATTTTTGGTAATACTTACCTTTTTGGATAGCTTAACCATTGCTCCGTAAGCATAGTGGTCAAAGGTGTTTTGGGTTATGGTAGCTTTTGTTACGCCCATCAAAAATATGCCTACGACACTTTTGCCCTGTGTGGAGGCGGAGCTTCGCTTAAATCGGTTGTCTCGTATTGTAATATTTGTGATCAGATGATCCTTTAGGTAATGGTGGACACCGATACCTCTCGGGTAATCGGTTATCGTATTTTTCTCGATGAGAATATTAGTGCAGGGTGTCTTATCCGCCTTAAAGCCGGGGGTCCAGCGCCCATCTTTTTTGGATTTATAACAGGTATCGAGCTGGATGGCCTCGCTGGTGAATCTTGAAGAATCATAGCGGAATTCGCTTATTTTACAATTTTTTATGGTACTGTCTTTGACACCGGCAAACTCTATGGCATGAGCACCATAGCAATGCTTGATGGTGGTGTTTTTAATGGTTATGTGTTTGGAATGTCCCATATAAATCAGGTTACTGGTCTTTTTGGCTTTGGCGATATCGCCGCCGTCCCATGTACCGCCGGTAACGGTAATATTGTGGGCAAGCCTGTAACCGCCAGTGAACCCAGAGAAGTGTCTGGCATTGGTGGTGCGGAGCATATTATTAGCTAATGCAGATTTTTTTCGTTTGATCGTGGCATGAGAGCTCAGCTTCAGTGTTGTATTTGATTGTATATAGAGAGTTCCGTCAATATAGTAGGTTCCGTTGGGAACAATGACTACTGTCATATGGTCTTCTGATGCCTGGTCTAGTGCCTCCTGAATTGCATCGTAATCACTTTTCTTGTCGGTACCGTCAGCACCGAAGTCCTTGACGTTATATCGCCTGGTCATAGCCTCACACCGGATGCTTGTGCCGGACAGAAATAATATGAACATGAGAAGGTATAAAAACCTATTGTTGCGTGATGAGTTTTTTAACGCATACATTTAATCATCTCCTATGTAAATTAATGGAATGTTTTAAAAAACATACAAATCAAAAT
>CAMWYM010000156.1 GCA_947178475.1 uncultured Clostridium sp.
AGCCCACACATTATCATAGAAGATTAGCATTTACAGACTTTTCTTCACACGCTCGGTCAGTCCAAGAAATCGTCCGCACCCCCGCTCTATTTTAATAACTGTAGTTGGTAAACTTATGATTCTTTTTTGCCTGATTTAATGTTTTTTTATACCAGTAGTAATCCCCCTGCCCCTTTTTATAATTCTGTATCTCTATATCTACATCATAATAATATGTTTTCCCATTTATAACTGCATAATTCCAGGCATGCGGTGCTAATGTCCCATTACTATTTTTATAATAACCGCTGCTTCGGCCTGCATCTATGCCTACATGATTACAAAGAATCATGAAAATAACTGCATGGTCATCACAAACACCACTTCTCTTTACCATACTGCGTTTAATAAGACCAAAATGATCGGAATATTCCAAATATGAGTACATCATTTTTCCTGATGCTGCTTTTTCATCAGTTTTTACTTTATAAGCTTTAATTTTACTTTTCAATTTGTCTAATTTATAATATTTTTTTCTTTTTGAGTTATCATGTAAATGTTTAAAATTCTTCGTCATATAGTGATAAATTTTTTTAATCTTTTGCTCATCACTCATACTGGATTTTATCCCTGCTGATTTACACATCTGTTCAGCCATGTAATCAATTTCTGAAATGCCAGTCAAAACAGGAATATTATTTGCTTTCATTACACCCTTTGTTCCTTTGGGAGCAGTTTTTGACACCTTTAAATTTCTTTTCTCCGAAAAAGTTTTTGTATATCCAAATACCGACATCGTTTCACGGATTTCAACGTAATAATTTCCAGCCGATACATATTTTCCAGCCTTCACTCCTGCGCTGTTCCCTTTTGATGCTTTTCCATCCCAATTTAAATTAACAAAATAATTATATAAATCATAATCTTTGTTTTTGTATGTTTTTCTATATACATATTTTCCGTCTATATTCAATACATTTACATAAATCTTTGTTTTGATATCTGAATCATTAGAAAGATTTGATAAACGCCAATCAAAAACATCACCGGAAGAAGCAGTCTCATGATTTATCAAACCATATACCTTTATATAGTTACCCTTGCTTGGGTTAAATCCCTTACTTGTCGTAGAAACATACATGTTATCTATGGAACCATATAGCTTGAATGTCTCTATACCACCGTAATTAGAATCAAATGACTGTAAGCCTCTCCACGAATCATTATACCTGAAAGATAAACCTAAATCCAAATCATCATTTATTGATATTGTTTTATTATATTGCAAAGTATCTTCTAAAATAAGATTTTTATCTAAGACTTCAACAGACACCTCTGCTGTTAAATTCTTATCATCATCTAATATATGTATTTCAGAAAAATCAAAGTAATCACACAGCCCTGTATTTTCATCCCCTTTCTGATAATTAACATACCCTGTCTGCGTCTGATAGCTGTCCTTTACCGTAATTTTCATAACAGCTTTTTCCATTGCATGAACAGGTACATATTCACAAAGAAGTAATAAAACTGCAAGACCAAATAAAATTAAAAATTTTTTCCCGTTAGTACATATATTTTTCATTTAAATTTTCCTCCTTATTTTGCATTATTATATTATATTTATGGCAGGATTTCAATTATCTATTCCCTGTTTGACAAGAAATATCAAGCTTTGCACCATTCCAGAATAACTCTTTAACAATATTAAGATAAATTTTCTCTGCAGCTATACGCATCGGACTGCTGCCTTCGGCACCTCCTTTTCCCTCGTGTTACGAACTCATAAGGGCAAAAATAAGGGAAAGAAAAACCTGCCCGTCTTTACCTTGAGGGTAATATGCAGATGTGGGTGGATATAGAAGATTCTTTATTTTACTTGACAGCTAATCGAAATTAGCCTATAATCAAGCTAATTTGAATTAGCCAATGGAGGTTTGCATGAATACAAAAAAGAAGATAATAGAAGAGGCTTTGATACTATTTTCAGAAAAAGGTTATAGTGATGTGTATGTTAATGATATTGCCAAGGCAGTAGGCATAAAGGCACCATCTCTATATAAGCATTTTAAGAATAAACAGGAAATATTTAATGCTATACTTGAGGAATTGAAAGAGAACTATACAAAGCATGCAATTGCTATAGGTATTGATGGAAATAACACTAATATGGATGCCGGTATTTATACTGAGATTTCAGAAGAATCTTTTATAGAAATAGGTAAAAATTTGTTTCTTTATTTTCTTCACGACAGTCATATGAAATTATTCAGAAAATTACTTACTATTGAACAATTTCGCGATTCAGAGCTTGCAGACTTATATTCCAAACAATATTATAATGACCCTTTGGCTTATCAAGGGGAATTATTCAAGATATTCATTGCAACTGGAAAGTTTAAACAGGTTGATTCTGATATTTTAGCATTGCAATTTTATGCTCCGATATATACTTTACTTACTGTATGTGATCGTCAGCCAAGCAGGGAGCAGGAAGCATTAAAAATGATTGAAGCACATATACGACAATTTAATATCAATTATTCGGAGGACAAACAATGAAAATTACATTAATACATGGTCAAAATCATATGGGAAGTACTTATCATATTGGTAAGCTGCTTGCAGAGCAATTTGGAAATAGTGACATACAGGAATTTTTCTTGCCGAAAGATTTGGAACACTTCTGTCAGGGGTGCTATCAGTGTGTTGAAAATGAGGAGAAATGCCCTTTTTACAATGAGAAAAGCAGGATTATGCAGGCTGTTGAAGCTGCGGATTTGTTAATTTTTACTACTCCAACATATTGTATGCGTGCTTCAGCATCAATGAAAGCATTTATTGACCTTACTTTTACTTATTGGATGGCACATAAACCAAGAGAGTGTATGTTTTCAAAAAAGGCAGTGGTGATATCAACAGCAGCGGGAACAGGAACGAAATCGGCTATTAAGGATATTACCAATACACTATTTTATTGGGGAGTTCCGTATATCAAGGAATATGGAGTAGCTGTTCAGGCAATGAGTTGGAAACAGGTTTCCCCTAAGAAAAAGGCAAAAATAAATAAGGATATTGCAAAATTGGCTAGTACTATTGAAAATGCAAAAATTCATGTTGGCATAAAAACAAGATTTATGTTTAGTATAATGCGGATGATGCAGATTAAGGATTGGGGTTCTGGCGAATTAGAAAAAGAATATTGGAAGAAAAATGGTTGGCTGGACAAGAAAAGGCCATGGAAAACAAGGTGAGGTACACTGAAATGAAAAGCAAGAATAATAATGTGCTGAAATTGCCTGCGTTAATCGTATATGTAATTGTATTTTACAGTATATGGACGATATGGGAGTTTTTGGGAAAGCCTTTTATTAACAATGCCATTGAAAATGAATACATATCGCAGTTGATAAAATCTGGTGTCATCAAAAATTTAGTCTGGACTTTGCCTGCGATTTTGCTGGTAAATCATTTTAAGGCTGACCTTTATGTTGGATTGAAGGATATGTTTAAAGTAAAGCCACAGTTGTTAAAAAAATATCTTCCAATATTTCTTCTTTTTACCATTTACCTGTTTGTTGGCGCCATTTTGACAAAAGGTAAAATATCAATTAATGAAACCTTCGGATTCAGCGATTTGCTCATAGTGCTTTTTGTAGGAATAACAGAGGAGATGGTATTTCGGGGCTGGCTACTGAATATTATGGTTAGTGAAAAGAAAAAGTGGTTGCCTGTAATCATTAACTCGATGATGTTTCTTCTCATTCACTTTCCAAAGTGGATTCACGAAGGAGGCTTTGTTGAAAATTTTCAAAATCTGGGTTTCATGAGTATTATTATTCTTAGTGTTATTTTTAGCCAGACGTTTATAAAAAGCAAAAATATATGGATTCCGATTTTATTACATATGTATTGGGATTTGCTTATGTTTATGTTTTATTGAACTCAATCCACCGACACTTTACCTGCCAGTACCTGTTTATAATCCTCATAATTCTTTTGAAGCAATGCCGGCGTATCCAGCTCATACGGACATTTACTCCGACACTGGTTACAGTGTATGCAGTCCTCAATCTTTTTCATCATTTCCTGCCCTGCTTCTGACAACTGGATTTCAGACGGCGAACGCCGGAGCAGCAGTGACATTCTTGCACAGGTATTAATCTCAATTCCGGTCGGACAAGGCATACAATATCCACAGCCTCTGCAAAATTCTCCCGCTAGCTCTGCCCTGTCATTTTCTATAATTTGCAAAAGCTCTTCGGTCATAACCGGTGGATTATCGATATAGGATAGAAATTCATCCAGCTCCGTTTCTCTTTGAACACCCCAGATTGGAAGCACATTGTCATACTGCGCTAAAAAGGCATACGCTGCTGCAGAGTTAGTGATCAATCCTCCGGATAGTGCCTTCATGGCAATAAAGCCCATTCCTGCTTCCTCACACTGTTTGACAAGAGAAAGCTCCTGTTCTCCTGTAAGGTAGCAAAACGGAAACTGAAGAGTCTCGTAAAGCCCGGATTCTATCGCCTCCCGTGCTACAGACAAACGATGATTTGTAATTCCGATATGCCGCACCCTTCCCTGATTCTTTGCCTCTGTCATTGCCTCATATAAACCGGTTCCATCCCCTGGTTTTGGACAAAATGCCGGATTATGAAACTGATAAAGGTCAACATATTCTGTCTTTAAATTCGTTAAAGAGGTTTCCAGATCCTGAAAGAATTCATCCGCAGTCTGTGCTCCCGTTTTGGTCGCTATATACACTTTATCCCGTATTCCGCTAAAAGCCTTTCCAAGCTTTATTTCACTATCGGTATACCATCTTGCCGTATCAAAAAATGTGATACCGGCATCATAGGCTTTCCGGACAAGACGGACTGCCTCATCCTGACTAATCCTTTGAATTGGCAGTGCACCAAATCCATTTTTATTCACTGTTATACCAGTTTGTCCCAATGTCACAAAATCATGTCCCAAACCTGTCATATGTATACCCTCCTGTATTTGTAACCAATTTTGCTCTGAAAACTCCGTTTGTTGCGATAGTCGCCAAATGTGTGTGCAAGCACCCACGCTTGGC
>CAMWYM010000157.1 GCA_947178475.1 uncultured Clostridium sp.
GATAGTGTAAAGTAGATTATGAAAATTTATGAGACGGGAATTGCCCGCATTAAAATCACTTCGTGATGGCGGGCAATCAAGCAATCAATTTTGCAGAGCAAAATTGGTTACAACTTACAAGGAGGGATTGATATGAAAAATACAGTTTCTGAAAAAAATAGCATGGTTGTTATATTTGTTTTTTGTGGCATATATACGGTAGTTGCACTACTTCTGCCCAGATTGCACTATTTCAGGCATACGCCTCTATCTCTTTGGATACAAGCCATAAACTATATTGTTCTTGGGACAGTAGGAATGATAGTTTTCCGTAACATGATTAAGGAAGGTGTTAACCAGTGGAAAGCACATACAGTCAAAAATTTTTTATGGTTGATGGGTGCATTTGTTGCGAACATTATCCTCTCAAATCTTTCGGCTCTCCCACTGGCCATGTTTTATCCGAACTATGTTTCCGTCAATGACAATAGTGTGGCAGAAGCCGCTACAATACTCCCAATCCCAGTATTGTTTCTTGCATTTGGAATATTGGGACCGGTCACTGAGGAATTCATTTTCCGAATCATACCTATAAAAAATGGAAAACGCATTCCTGTTGTCATTCGAATCATTGCAGCCTCGCTGTTGTTTATGATACTTCATATGCACGAACTTACGCCTCAGGAATTGCTTTACAACCTCGGTATGTTTGTAACAGGTATCATCTATTCCGTAGCATTTATCAAGACGAAAAATGCTACAATTCCACTTCTTATTCATTTACTAAATAATGCACCTGCATTGATGCTGATGCTTTTACAGACCGCATTTTTCTAAATCCTTCTCATATATAATGTATAGTCACTTGGATCAAATTCATCTCCATAACCTCTATCAATCGCTTCTGTAAATCCAAATTTAAAATAAATATGTTTTGCTATTTTATTATCATCTTCAACACCAATCGTAAATTCAGTATAACCCTGCTGCTCTAAATCAGATAAAGTAAATTGAATTAACTTTTGCCCAAGTCCTAATCCTTGACATTTTTTATCTAATCGAAAAGCCTGAAGGTAAACTCTTTGATTCGGTATTGCTTCAGAAGGCAGATCATGACTTATATAGTTAATTGATAATTCTCCTACAAAACTACCATCTAGTTCAATAACATAAACATCTATTTCTTTATTATCAAATTCTTTCAATCTCATGTCTCGATACTTTAACCACATTTGTTCATTATCTGGAAACAAGTCATGCAATCTATCAAATTCATCTTTTGTGATTTTTCTAAATACATAATTCATGTCTTTCCTCTGTTTCTCCTTCATATCGTATTTGCTTTTCCCTCCTTTTATCAATTGTTCTGCTTTCCTATATCTTTAGCATTATTTCAATAATATGGGCACTTTTGGTTGCCTACATACTCATATCCAACATTAAATACTGCGGAGTTTATTTCTGCGCCTATACCCACTTGAAATATTTCCATTTTCTCAGCTTCAATTGATAAAACTTCCTTATCTTCTCCATTTTCATCGTACCAGGCACTATAGAAAATATATTTCTTTAATCCGTTTCCACTATAACTTTCTTGAAATTCACTTATATCACCATATACTGAATGGGAAGAAATTACCCTTTCTACATTGTCAAAAATAAATACCAACTTTTTGGAATCCCACGTTTGAAAGGATATTTTTACTTGATCAACTCCTATCAATATACTTTCTATATGTCCGTCTGCGGCAGGAAAACTCTCCTTTTTTTCTAACATATAAAAACCTCCCAATAAAATTCTATCTTTTTCCCTACAAATCATTCTTGCTTACAGAACAAATCATTGAAAGTCTTATTACAGTTATCAGCCTATGCATTAGCTGTTTCGGTCTTGGTTATACCATTGGTCGAAATAGTAATTCACATAAAAAATAACCGCCTCATGCCTCGAATGAACGGTTATTTTTTAACTAATTTTATCTAGGCTAACCGTCTATCGGTAGCACTTTTCTATTGATATAATAACATTCCTCCCTATTTCTGTCAAGACACCACATTCTATTATCACAATGTGCTCTGCCTTATTGCTTATATTTTGACAAGGCAACACTTCATCCTGTCATATAGCTCCACTATCTTATTCCAGTCTGTATTTTCTCCCGGCTGGTTCAAAAGTTTAATATCGTCAAAAAAATCAGACCTGCGCTCTTCATTCTCTTCTACAAGCCGTTCTTTATCCAGTGAAACATTGCCCCAATCCTTTGCCACCGCATTTTCCACTTGTCTATCCATTGCAACAAAAAAAGATTCATAAAACTCTGTCACCGATGAGACAAATTCCTCATATGCCATTTCCACAATTCCCGCCGGTGCTGTCCATATACTTTCTCCGTTTTCCAGCTGATAAGTACTCTCCCATAGAAGCTTTATTTTGTCCTTAAAGCGAAAACAGCCAATCAACGGGCCTCCCACTAAATGCATGGAATCAAAGGTTCTATCATAAAACCATCTGATTAATGGTTCATATTCATTATCATAGAACAGGTCAAAAACCGCATCCTCATCCTCCATATGACTTTCTTTCCATGCATCCGTTTTTGCTTCAAATTCACCAATCTCATCATATAGGCACCCCGGAATGGATTCTCCTATATATCGGAACGTATACGAAAAATCTTCTAAAAATCTGACTATCTGATAATCATTATACTGTATCGGACACCCAAAATACTGTCTTGCCGCCTCACTGTATTCATATATTGTCTGATTGCCGGCATTTATCCATAGCTGACCGTCTGTCAGACCGAACCAATGAAGACTTAGGTCATCTTCACTTCCCCATGGACATATTTTATCTAAATCTTGTAGTCGGAAGTTTATCTTAAATTCTCCCATTGTTATTACCACCTCGTATGTTCCATTACCGTCCAAATCCCTCTAATTTACCATTCATTACAAAATTTCACAAATTCCTCTACTGTTTCTGCCGGATTCGCCTTAAGATTTTGCTCAGCAATTTCCTCATAGTATTCTAATTCATGAATCAGCACAGGAATTTCCTTACCAAATTGCTCTTTTATAAAGCCCGATTCATGAAGCTCCTTAACCACTTCAATTAATACCTCTAAAAACGCCTCCGTGATACCCTCATACAAACTCTCTTCGGGGCTTTCCCCAGCACCAAACATCTCCTCATAAGTAAAATAGGAATATCCGGAATTTTCAATCCATTGCCTTACCACCGACTGCGTCTCTCCCGCTCCAAATGACAGTTCCTCGTTTTGCAGCCAGAACGCATAATTCCATTTTGCCTCCTGCTCTCCATCTGCATTGGGTATTTCCTTCTGAAATTGCTCTACTGTGTTATATCCCAATGTCACAACCGGCTCACAGGGATTATCATTCATATCATGTACAAATAAGGATACCGCATAAATATCCGACTTGTCCCAAGCCTCCATCTTTCCCTTTATTTGCTCTAATAACATATGTTTCATCTACTTTGACTCCCTTCATCATTAATTTTATTACCCGCCTGCCGATTTTATCTTTTATAGCTGACAGAATCTATTTTTATTGGATTCGGATTTGCCAACACCCACTTTACACAAGCCTCATTTAACCGGTCTAACTCATCCTCTGTTGAATCTGCACCAATCCCTTTTGCAAGAGATAATACATCCTTTTCTGCAGGCTGACCCATTTTCAGATACTTCTTCAATGCCACTGTCAGCTTCTTATACTCTCTATCCCAGTTCATCGCACCGTTGTCCAATATCTCATAGCCTAATTTCCCGATAATACGAATCACTTCACCCTGAACAGTATTTGCATGTCCCTTCCCCGGCACCAGCATATTCCATAATTCATCATGCTGCTTCTGCCATGTATCTGCTTTGACCACAATCGGGGATTTGCCATCATGTACCGGTTTTTGTGGAACAGGCTCTACCGAGAACAAGCGATACAGCTTCTGTAACCCACATTCTATTTCCTCCAGATATTCGGGAACAATGCTTGTCCGGTAAAATTCAAACTCTTTGCCAATACGTGTCACTTCTTTCTTCATTTCTTTTGTAACATCTTCACCTTTTCCCAGCAGCATTTCTGCAATCTTGGCCGTAGCAGGAATATACATGTTCCTGCAGGTTTTCAGTGTATGCTCCAATGCCGTACTCTCATCCCACCCGCAACGAATAGACGGGTCTGCTCCATACTCTAACAACATTCTCACACCCTCAACCCCGTGAACCCCTGCCACGCTATGTAACGGGGTAGAACCACCCTCCCCACAAAGATTTACATCTGCCCCTAATTCAATAAATAGCGGAATATGTTCCGGATGTGAAAATGCATGCTCTGCCAAAGCCGTACTTTGATATCCAGACAATTGATTGATGTCTGCTCCTCTCTCCACCACCAGATAGCGGATAATCTCTTCTGGAAGAGCCGCAAAAAACAATACTGTTTTCTTTTCATACGGCTTATGGGCATCCACCTCGCACTGCTCCAGAATACCCCTTATCTCCTCCACATCTCCCCGTTTCAGTATCTCTTCAAAATCAGCCGGCAATGTTTTTTTCCTTTTCATGCTTTTTTCCTTCCTTCAGACATTCTCTATTTTTAAATGCCTATTATATTCTTATACATAACTATGTACCAATTACATATACTACTTGCATGAGGTAATTTCTATGAAACATTTAAAATCATATACAATTATTGGAATAATTTTTGTTCTGCTTACAGGAACACTTGCTCACTTTCTATATGATTGGAGTGGAAACAATTATATAGTGGGATTTTTTACACCAATTAATGAGTCAATATGGGAACATATGAAATTGATATTCTTCCCC
>CAMWYM010000158.1 GCA_947178475.1 uncultured Clostridium sp.
AAGAATATGTTTTAGTATATCAAAAAAATATAGTCCGTAATAGAAAATGACAGAAATTAGTTAAAAATATACAAAAAATATTAAAAAAGTACATAAAATATATAAAAAATGCTTGAGAATCAACTTGAATGTGGTATAATGGACATATTAAGCGAGTGCTTGCAGTGCGAATTAGTGAGCACTTATTCAATGTAGAACATAATATTTTGGGAGGATATTGATATGGGAGAAATCAAATTAACAACAGGAAATGGTTTTGAGGGATACGAGATTACAGAATATCTTGGATTTGTCAATGGTCAGATTGCATTGAGTTCTAATTTTCTTAAAGAGTTATCTTCAAATCTTGCTGAGTGGACGGCTCAGGAGAGTACTGCCTTTACGAATAAGCTGGAGAGCGCCAGTGAGAATGCGATAGATAATTTGATTAAGGTTGCGGAGAAGAGAGGAGCAAATGCCATTATTGGTGTTGATTTGAATTACGCAGGCTTTTCAAATAATGCAGTAGGTACAGTTGCTTCAGGAACTGCAGTGGTGATTCGCAAGAAGGAATCAATCCATAAGGTGGTTACCTCAAAGATTTATGTCAGCAATTATTACAATATGCTGATGCCAAGACCTGTGGAGGTTACTCTGGCAGGTGAGGACGGTGTAGTGAAGATTGCACCGGTGTTCTACAATTATAATCAGGATGAAGTTAAGGCAGTCCGCTGTGATGTAGAACTGACCAGCTTTTATGAGGAGAAGCTTCTGCTTCAGGGAATAGATTTTGTGTTTGAGAGGAATAATGTAACTAAGCTGGAAGCAGATTTTGTGGAGTGCAAGCTGCCGATGAAGGATATTCCGTTAATTAAGGATGTTAAGGTCTATGTTAAGAAATATGTAACTGCTAAGGGCGTATTTGCTCCTGATGCAGACCCGATTGACATTACTCTGTCAAAGAGAGCGTTTGAGGGTCTGAAGGAGAAACGTGGAAAGGATGCAGTAGAACGTTACAAATCCGACGGAACTACATGGCTGTGTAACTGTGGATATATCAATGCCGCAGGAGATGAAGAGTGTGCGATCTGCGGAAGAAAAGAAGAAGAATTACGGAGTAATGTGGGCTTTAACTACGAAGAGATGTGTGATAAGATGAAAGGATTGCCTGATGTTTCGGCAATGAAAGATGTTTTGATGGTATACATCAAACAGGGCTCTATCGATGCAAAATACCGTATGGAATTATTGGAGATTATGGAATCCGGACTTCAGTATGAGAAGACAAGAGGCGATATGACAGACACTGTATTAGAGAAGGTTTTGAAGGTGTTTGAGGGCTGATGCGTTAGAATCGGATAAACTTACCGGTAATTCAATCACAAATATGCTGTTAGTAATAGACTGGTATACTATATGTGTTGGCGGGAGATGAATGCGGAAGGTGGCTGAAATGGGGTTCAGTCACTTTCCTTTTTGGCTATCTTTTGGAAAGCACCAGGAGGAATAATTGTGAGATATCAACTGATGGAAAAATTATCCCAATGTGGATACCGGTCTTTAGAACAGGAAAAATCCGGAATTATGATTCGTGAAAGTGAGAATGTTGTATATGCAGTTACGATAATACATTTTAGGTCTGGTGTTCAGATACAAAATTATCATAATTTGCAGAATCGGGTAAATTTCACTTTGGCTACTCAGTACCGACGACCAGTGGAGATACTGCATATATTAATTACTCCTGATGGGATGTTTGAGGATGATGTGATGCTGCTGGTTGAGCAATTCTCCAACCTGTGGCTTGTAGCTGCAGATACAGGCAGATTATATGTTTATGAGAACCAGCAGGCAGATTTTGATGGTCTATATACATGTTTGAATAATCTGCAACTAGTGAGGACAAAGCTGTGGGAACGTCTGCCGTTTACCGTCACACCGGTAAATATCGTGTTGGTTGCGCTTAACATTTTGGCTTTTTTAGCGGTTATCATTTTAAATCGCAGTTATTTTGCCGTATACGACACGGATATTATGCTGAAAATGGGAGCTATGTCTGTTGATACGGTGATGAAAGGCGCGTGGTATCAGCTTGTCACATCGATGTTTCTTCATTTTGGGATTAATCATTTGTTTAGCAATATGGTATTGCTGACCTATGCTGGATGTGAACTGGAAAAACGTATAGGCAAAGTATCCTATCTGGTTGTCTATATGTTGTCAGGAATTATTGGCAATATAGTATCGCTGATGTACTATGCACAGGAGAATGATGAAATAGTCAGTGCAGGTGCATCCGGTGCGATTTTTGGTGTGGTGGGAGCTTTATTTGTAGTGCTTATTGTCAATCGTGGACAGGAAGGATACCTGACACCCCAGCGTTTGCTGATGTTGACCCTTTTTACGATATATTCCGGGCTGGCTTCTGCGGGAGTTGACAACGCAGCGCATATCGGAGGATTGTTTGCAGGAATAATTGGCGGATTTTTATTGTCAAAGATTTCATATTATGGTAAACTAGAATAAGTGATATTTTATGAGGTGAAGTTTGTGAGTACGGGAATTAGTATATCCAGTATTAATCGCATAAAAGAATTAGCAGAAGAAAAAAAATTTGCCGAAGCGTTAGAAATTTTAGATACCCAGAATTTAGATAAGTCCATCAATCCACAGTTTTTAAGGATTAGCGGAGAGATATTCAGAGAGAACAAACGTTATTATGACAGCAGAAGGATACTGATGAAGGCGCATCAGATGTCACCGCAGGGAAACCGTATTATTTATGAATTGATTCAGTTGTATTTGGAGCTTGGGTATTTCACAAAGGCAGATAAATATTATGAGCAGTATTTGTTTAATTCCGGTGCTGAGGATACACAGAAGGATTATGTCGAATATATCATGAAGAAGGCAAAGGGTGCCGAGATAAAGGAACTAGCTTCCATTCTCCTGCCGATTCTGGAGCGTATGCCTGAGGATAAATGGAACTTTGAGGCGGTACTGTTATATGATAAAATGGACCGCAAAGACAAGGCTTTAGATGAAAGCCGATATATTTTGGAGAATTTTAAGGAGTCTATTTTTGTACAACCTGTTATAGAATATATAGATGACAAGTTAGATGTTGACAAATGGTTTTATGTTTATCCTCATGAGGAACAGGAGGAAGACACAGAGCTTTTCGGGAATTTGATTGAAGAAGAAGAAAAGCTGTTAGAGGCTGATTACCTGCGAATGTATCCTCCAGAAGCAAGAATCATGGTTGAGGCTGAGGATAAGGATGCTTTGGAGCAACGCCCGGTAAAGGATAAGAAAACTAAGAAGAAAAAGAAAAAAGATGCTGATGATTCTGCTGATAGCAGCATGTCAGATCTTGATGAATACGAAGAACCAGAAGACAGGTCTGTTCAGGATATTATCAGGGAAGCCGAGATGCTGATGAATCCGGATTATAAGCCGGAAGATATTGTGGCGGAAACAGAGGATTCTGCTCGGAAACAGACAGAAGATATCCTGCAGGAAGAGATAAAAATCAAAGAAGAGCGGGAAGCTGCTCTGGAAAAATTACTTTCCAAAAAGATTGATAAGGACAAGATAAAAGAGTCTGCTAAACAGGTCGCACAGGCGGTTAAGGAAATTGACACCACTAAGGCAAAGAATCAGGTCAAGTCAGTTGCTGATTCTGTGATGGACAATGTAAAAAAAGCAACGGATGCCATTGGCGAGGCAGTGGGAACCAAGCAGACTGGAGAGGAACAGATTTCCAATATTGGTGAGAATACCTCCGAAGAAATCATGGACGGTATTATAGAAAGTGTTTTGGAACCTCCTAAAAAGACAGTTGGTCAGGTTATCATGAATGAGGAATTAGATGCGATGATTCCGGATTCATTGGAGGCAATGTCCAAAGAGGAGATTGCAGATATAGAGGCGAGAAAGGAAGAGGAGGAGAGACTGGAGCTGGAAGCTTTGGAAGCTTCCCTTGAGCTTGCGGAAAAGAAAAAAGCAAAGAGCAGGCGTAAGAAATCCGATGCAGAAACACAGGAGGCTGATGAAAATGAAACTGAGGACAACCAGATTGTACAAGGGGGAATCAGTGGAGAACAGCTTTCGTATACGGGAGAGTCTTATACCGAATTGAAAGAAAAGTTTCTTGCAGAAATGCAGGCTGAGGAAGAACAGCCGCTTGATTCTTTGGGATTCATTACTGTTGTTCATTCAGATGTGGATGAAACAATGGAGGAGGCAATGCCGGATGCTGCCGGAATGCTTCGGCAGATGATTGACAACAAGGAATTTTATACCGGAGAAGATTCCAGAGGCTTTGAATCAAAGGTAAGCTATGACAACCATGGATTTGAAGTCGAGGATTTTGACTTTGAAGAATACAGAGAATCCGATATTGAAGATGAAAATATTGATAAAACAGACGGAATGCATGACAGCCAGATTCCTTTGACGGTTGAAGTGATTTATGCACAGGAGCAGGTTGTAGATTTTGATGAAATTGTTCCAGATGAACCGATAGTCAGAGCAGAGAAACCGGCACCGATAGAACAAATGGCAACCGAGCCGGAAGCAAGGTGGGAAGTACCAGTTGATTCAGAGGTAAGGTGGGAAGCACCAGATGAGCCAGAGGCAAAGCAGGAAACATCGGTTGAGCCAGAGGTGAAGTGGGAAGAGCCAGATGAGCCGATAACAGAAGAAACAACAGCTGAAACAGAGGTTGAGATAGAGAAACCGGCACCGATAGAGCAAATGGCAGTCGAGCCGGAGGTAAGATGGGAAGCACCAGATGAGCCAGAGGCAAAGCAGGAAACATCGGTTGAGCCAGAGG
>CAMWYM010000159.1 GCA_947178475.1 uncultured Clostridium sp.
CCCTCTCTTAATAATCTCTCTGGAATGTTCCTCATCCAGTGTCCATGAGTGCTGTCCTTCCTCTGCATTGCCAAACCCCATACATCCCATACAGATGCGGGATACATTTAATTCTGAATCACCTAATTTTGTATACTTCATCAACCATCCTCCCTCTACATAGATTTTCCAAGCTGATATGCCTCTGTTTTATAACGCTCCGGCATCATTCCTACCGTTCCTGCTCCCTTTGCCAGAATCATACCCCGGTTCTGGAAAGACAGATAATCAAAAATAATCTCAAAATGTGTTTTAATCCCCTTCATCACAATCTCATCATCATTCCATGCTGTTGCAATCAGCGCCGCTTTCATCTTCTTGCGTGTGATTGCCCCATTCCGGGCATAAAAACGGTCAACCATCATCTTTAACTGGGCACTCATACCAAAATAGTAAACCGGGGTTGCGAATACAACCGCATCTGCATCAAGCAGTTTTTTCAGCACTTCATTTCCATCATCCTTCCTGACACAGTCCCCGTTCATGCCGCAGCAGTCACAGCCAAGGCAGGGATTAATATTTCCACCAGCACAGTCATAAATGGTTATCTGATGTCCAGCTTCCTTGGCCCCTCTG
Organism: uncultured Clostridium sp.; assembly: GCA_947178475.1. Taxonomy (GTDB): domain Bacteria; phylum Bacillota; class Clostridia; order Lachnospirales; family Lachnospiraceae; genus CAG-590. Next base: position 616 of record CAMWYM010000159.1, read on the forward strand.
ACAAACTCCTGTACCAGCGTGTTGGAAGTGCCCTGTTTATGCGGGCTTCCTGTCAAAATCAGAATCTTCATTGTTGTACTCATGCTGCAATCCTCCTATCTGTTTTTTTCCAACAGTTTTTTTGCACAGGTATAAGCAAGCTCGTAAATTGACAGATATACATATCCCACATCTGCCTTCTCCATTGCCTCCCTCTGCTTATCCGTTACCCTGGTATATGGATAAATACCATATACAAACGGGAAAAAGGAATAGATAAAATCCTGACGTTCCCCGTCTGACAGATCTAAACAAAATTTCTGTAAAAGACGGTCCACTGTCTTTATGGATGCCCCATATGCCTCCTTAAATTCTACTACCCGTTCCAGTCTGCTGTTTTCTTCCATATCATAATGATTCATACTCATCAGTTTCAGAAGAAGCTCCCTGTTTTCCAAAGAAACAGCCAATGTTTTTGCAACTTTGTCCCTCTCCATGCTCTCATGATTCTGAATCACATCCTCCAGTTCTTCTACCCACCTTTCATACTCTTTCTGTAAAAGAGCCATAAAGATTTCTTCTTTCGTTTCAAAATAATTGTAAATAGAAGTGCGGGTAAAGGACGTTTCCTTTGCAATGTCTTGTATGGTAATATCTTTGAAGCCTTTCGTCTGATAGAGCAGCTCACAGGCAGCAATGATTTCTTCTTTCCTTGCATTTGTAAGTTCAATCGATCCCTTTGGCATTTCTTTTCCTTTCTATATATCTTTTTGTACTGGCTGCTGTTTTATTTTTCTCCCTCATTCTTTTTAAAAGAAAGACAATTTCCCAACACATCGCCGGTCTTTAAGTATTCATATGTCGGAAATTCAAAAAGTATAGGCTTTAAAGTCCTGTAATTTACTTTACCTTCACTGTTAAGATGTTCTTCCTCCACATAAGTATTGTCTATAGTGCAAATGAAACTTTCAAAATTTGGTGTGTGATAAATATCCTCAACAGAACACTCCATGACAAGCGGTGCTTTTGTTATAATTGGTGTTCCAGACTCTCCCACTTCAAACTCAAATAATTCCCCTTTGTCTGTCTTCGCCCCGCTCACAGAACCGGCGTAATCTGCCTCCGGCAAAATCCCCTCATCTACAATATTGATGGATAGTTTTCGTTGCTGCTTTATGATTCCGTTAATAAAATGTGGCTCTGCAAGACTGACAAGAACCCTGTCGTGTCCCAGTATCCCAACATGTGCCACCAGCGTCCATGTTGGCACTTCTCCATTCATTGCCCCAATCACGGTAACCGGCATCGGATATAACGCCAGCTGTGAACCAATATTCTTCTTCATAAACAACCATCCTTTCATTACTTTTATTCTGACATCGTGTCAGTAAAATTATAATACATCTATTCTGACACGATGTCAATATATTTTTTAAAAAGTAAGTGTACATGAAAGAACCCCTCATTTCCTCGTAATTCTTTTTATCGGACAATTCTTCACCTTGTACACTTACACTATATTTCCTTATGCGATTTATATCAAATACTTAGTTTTTATAACTCACTCATGCCTAAAAAGCATTTCATATGTTCAATAAATTTTGTTGACGCCTGACTAAACGGCTGCTGACGCTTCCACGCCAGTACGCAGGTTGCCATCAGTTCCGATAAAATCACACTCCTAATACCAGTCATGCTTTTCATTACGGTCCAGTGCATTGATTTTCTCCATTTCCTCATCCGACAATTCGAAATCATACAACTCTGTATTCTCCTGTATATGAGCGGGATTGCTTGAACCTGGTATCACCACCACACCTTTTTGCAGATTCCAACGAAGGATTACCTGTGCCGATGACTTTCCATGCGCTTTTGCAATGGCAGAAATCGTTTCATCCCCCAACAGTTCTGCAGTATGCCCACGTCCTCCCAGCGGATACCATCCCTGTACTACAATGCCTAGTTTCTGAATATACGGAATCACATCGTTTTCCTGATAATAAGGGTGGATTTCATTCTGTACCAGTGCCGGGGTAATCGTTACCTGTGGCAGAAATTCTTCCAGTTCCTCCACATACCAGTTAGAAAGTCCGACAGAACGAATTTTTCCTTCCTCAACTGCTTTCTCCATCGCCTTGTATGCCTTGACATCATCTGTTCCCGGATGATGGAGCAGCATGAGGTCAATATATTGTATATCCAATTTTTCCAATGCCTCTTCTATAGCATTTTCGGCATCGGCAAACTGGTTGGGATAGAGCTTTGTCGTTACGAATATTTCCTCACGGGGAATACCAGAATCCCTGACTGCCTTGCCGACTTCCTCCTCATTATGGTACATATAGGCGGTATCAATCAGTCTTACGCCACGCTTTAATGCCTCCGAAACAGAGGAAATACAAGTCTCATCCTCTAAGCTGTAAGTACCAAGTCCGTTCAGTGGCATCTCATAACCACTGTTTAATGTAACTGTCTTTTTCTCGAAATCAAAGACTCTCTCTGCTGTCTCTTTTCCAGCATTTTTTTTTGACTGATTATCCCTTTTCACACTAGCTTCCTCCGTTTCTCTTGTAACACTACCATCTGCATCTGTTTGTCCCTGCTGATTCTTACTTCCACATGCTGTCAAACAGAGTAATACAACAAACATTAAAACAATACGAATTCCTTTTTTCATCAATACGCACATCCTTTCCTCACAGTGGCCTTTCTTACATACCATTTAACTTATGCAGTACATAAGCTATATTCTCACCAAGATTCTACATATTCCGGTTTGCTGAATATACAGGTGAACCAAGCAGGATTCCATCTGCCTCCATCTTTATTTATCTTTTGATTTAATATTCTTCCTGTTTCACTTTGCGAATCTCCTTCGCCGGAACACCTCCAACAACCGTAAATTCCTCTACGTCTTTGCTGACAACGGCTCCCGCTGCCACCACAGACCATCTGCCTATCGTAACTCCCGGCAGAATTGTTGCATTAGAGCCAACCCATACATGGTCTTGTATGACAATGGGTGCATAATGGTTTTTCCTCTGATTAACAGGATATAAATCGTGATTAATGGTTGCCAATACCACATTATGTCCAATCAGAGAGCCGTCCCCGATGGTGATTCCTCCCTGGTCCTGAAAATGACAGCCGGAATTGATAAAAACATCCTTACCAATCGTAATGTTCTTTCCAAAATCGGTATAAAATGGCGGGAACATCCGGAAACTGTCGTCCAGCTTTTTTCCTGTCAGTCTGCCCATAATCTCTCTGATTTCTTCTGGTGTATGGTACTGGTTATTCAGCTCCATACCAATGCGGATGGCATCCTGAAAGAGAATATCTGCATATGCATCACGCTCTGGATTTTCTGCTGCATCATCGTTAAAACTATCTATCACGTCTTGTACTGTCAAATCTTACATCTCCTTTTCCCATTCCCTTAGTGTCTTGACACCTGTTTTTCTTACTTATTAGTCTAGCAATTACAGCACAAAATATCAAATACATATATTGAATACTTTCCCATACTTGAAAGGTATTTCAAGGAATGTTATACTGACTTTAAGAAAGAATTTGTTTTTATCTGCCTGCATTTCATTACGGAAAAAGGCATGTAGGAATAGGAGGTTGTTATGGATATCCGAGTATTACAATATTTTCTTGCTGTTGCCAGAGAAGCCAGCATCACAAAAGCAGCCGAATCACTCAATATGACTCAGCCGCCTTTATCAAGACAACTAAAAGAACTGGAGGAAGAACTTGGCAAACAGCTCCTGATTCGCGGAAACCGTAAGGTAACCCTTACAGAAGAAGGAATGATTTTACGGAAACGTGCAGAAGAAATGGTGGCACTGATGGACAAAACCAAATCCGAAATCAGTTCCTCCGGTGAAAATATCAGTGGTGAAATCTATATTGGAGGCGGTGAAACAGAGGGTATACGCCTGGTTGCAAAAGCTGCAGAAAAAATCCAAAAAAATCATCCTGATATTTCCTATCATTTATTCAGTGGCAATGCCGATGATGTGACAGAACGTCTGGATCAGGGGCTATTAGACTTTGGCGTTTTAATCGAGCCTGCTGATATAAAAAAATATGATTTTATCAAACTGCCAACACGGGACAGATGGGGATTGCTCTTGCGCCGTGACAACCCCCTTGCCAGAAAGCAGGGAATCCATCCAGTTTTTATTGATGGCATTCCTCTGATTTCCTCAA
>CAMWYM010000160.1 GCA_947178475.1 uncultured Clostridium sp.
GTAAAATAGTGAAATATATTATATAACATAGAATGATTTCTGATAGGTACGGCGAAGATAGAAGACTGAGAAAAGGATATACAGAAAAAGAGGATATTTTTGTACGGAGTTATAATTTAGTATCTGTTTTTTATCTTGTTAGCGTAATAGTATATCAGCTCCGTCAGGGTTGGAACTCCCTTTTCGGAATGAATTCTAGCGGTATAGTGTTTAAGGAGTTCGTCAACATTGTTGGAGCGCCAGGCACTATTGATGGCGTTTTGCATGGCACGCTCCACACTGGTATTTGTCTTTGCATATTTTTCACCGATAGTTGTACACAGATTGTGTCCCTGGTCATTCAGTACAAGAAGTATGGCATCGGTCAGATATTTATAGCCTACGGCTTTTGGACTTATTCCGATTAAGTCCAGTTCTATGTTAATCAGTTGGGTAAGCCGTTTTTTTTTCTGTACATTAGGCTCACTGTTCTTATAATCCGGGTTCTGGCTGTAAATCGTATTCTTAATCGTATCTTTCATCAACATCAATAATTCTATAATATTTTTTTCCGAGTAATCTGTCTGGTGCTTTGACATGATAAAATCCGCTCCCAGCTTTCGGGCGCAATCATAGGTGATGGTACTGGAATTGTTTGTTGTGATAAGAATATATGGTTTGTAGAGTGATGAGAGATTTTGCAAATCGCGTAAGAAAAGTAAACCATTACCTGTTCCGCGGTTTAATTCCAAGTCAAGTACAATCGCCTCTGGCATATATTCCTTAACCAGTTCTAATGCATGGTAGGAATTGTCGGTGGTGGCTAGAATAGAAATGTCTTTGGCGGCATCTGCATATTTTGTAAGGCGTATATGCGCAGATGTGTCATCGTCGATTAATATAATATTTAATCTTTCACTCATAATGAATCTATTACCTCCCTAGATAATTATATAACAAAAACCAATTATTTTCACCAGAATCCGACAAAAAAAACTAACGATTATTTTGGTCGTTATGCAGTATACTGAAAACAAAAAATGGGAGGAGTATATGTTTGATTTTGACAGTAATCATGACTTTTTGGGCAATGGATGGCAGTTTCCGATTACTGTAGACAGTATGACCGGGCATATTAGAGAAAGCTCCTATGAGGATAATATCAAGCAGAGCATTTATTTGATTATTATGACCAGAAAAGGAGAGAGAGTAATGCGTCCGGATTTTGGCTGCGATATTCATCAGTTTATGTTTGATACTATAGACTATACAACTTTGATGATGATGCAGCAGGCAGTAGAGACTGCTTTAATTCGGTGGGAACCGCGTATTCAGGATATTCAGGTGGATGTGGAAGACAGGGTGCAGGAATACAGTGCTGTGGAAATTAGGATTGCTTACCGGGTGAGAACAACAAACAGCCCGTTTAATCTGGTCTTTCCGTTTTATTTGGAGGAGACGTAGGCTGGAGGCGGAAGGATGGAATATAAGGAAAAGGAACAGAAGGAAGAGAGGATAAACCGCACAGGAATACCAGATAGCTTATTGCAGAGAGCCGAGGCCAAATCAGGGTTGTCCTTTGAGGACGTGAGAGTTCATTATAATTCTCCCATGCCTGCTGAGGTAGGAGCGCTTGCATATACTCAGGGAAATCACATATATGTAGCTCCGGGGCAGGAGAGGTATCTCCCCCACGAGCTGGGACATGTAGTACAGCAGAAGGAGGGAAGGGTCGTATCTACAAGACAGCAGAATGGTTTTAACATAAATGATGACCAGATGCTGGAAAGAGAAGCGGATAGATTTCTATGATAGGTAAAGAAAAACAGAGCTTATCTCTCAAACAGGCAAAGATGGATAACGGACAACGAATATACAGATTGTTGTGCATGCTGGAGCAGGATAGTGCCTACGATTTTAGTGAAGCCTCCCCTTATTCCGAGTCTATATTGAGTATAGAGGTTAAAAAGTATTTTGCGGATATGGTTCTGTCAGGGGAACAGAACGGCACATCAGAAGATGAAGATGAGGTTTTGGTACTACTTCAGCGGATTTTTGAGATTTTTCAGCTGGATGCTTTTGAGCAGATGTGTGTGGAGCTGGCTGTCTTGGGTGAGGTAAATCCTAATTTTGAGAAATTTTATATATACATGAACAATGATTGGAATAGCGGCTATATTGCTCTGGATACGGCAATCCGGTTATATACGGAGAAAAGTGAGGGCAATACTGGATTTTACCGGTATTTTACAAGCGGAAGTAACATGATGAAATATTTACTGTGTCTGTATAAGCAGGAGGGAAAGAGCAGAGCAAGATGGGGTTTGAAATGCCGGCAGGGATTTTTTCGATTTTTGTTTTGCCCTGCAGAAGACCTTTTTAATGATTGTACATTTATAAAATGGTGTGGCAAAAAGAGCATTAGGGAAGGAGAAGGGGTGTACTGGCCGGTTTTTCCATTGCTGGATGTGGCCCTTAAACAGAACGCTTCTGTAATCTATTTGTATGGAGCAAAGGAAAGCGGAAAAAACCGGATGCTTGAGGATTATAGCAGGGAAAAAGGAAAGGACATCTGCTTTCTTAATATACGGCAGATGGCTGGACTTATGGAAAAAAATCAGGCAGAGGAGTTTATGGAAGACATATGCACAGATATTCTCCTGCCGGCTGTGGTGAAAGGCGCATGGCTGTGTATACATTCTCTTAATCAGGAATTTTTGGAAAAGGAATTTAATCGAAATATGTTTTTTTCCCTTCTGAAATTGTTTTCCCACAAGGAGATGACAGTGTTTGTTACTGGAGAGAAAGCCTTTTCCGTGATTGAACATCATCCGGAAATATGGGAAATTTCCGTGGAGGAAAATGCACAGGTGGCGGATGTCAGGGAATGGGAACGTGTTGCGGTACGTTATCCCATAAAGGATGCCAGAGAACTTGCCTTTTTCGCGGGAACCTACCGTTTTACGCCGTTGCAGATTGAGAGAATTATGCAGCATGCAGAGAGAATTCGTATTACAAAAGGATTATCCTATATTGAGCGCAGTCACATTAAAGAGGGATGCATACGGGAGGCGGGAAGTGAGAGTAATCATTTGATTTCAATAAGGAATGCCGGTTATCAATGGGATGATCTGGTTCTTCCGGAGAGGCAGAAGGAGCAGTTGAGAAATGCATGCAACCGGATTTTGTACAGAAGACAGATTTACGGTACATGGGGATTTGGTCAGAAGGTGTTCTATGGAAGAGGAGTGTCCATGATGTTTTCGGGACCGCCGGGGACAGGAAAAACCATGAGTGCAGGTGTTGTGGCAGAGCTTCTTGGAACTACCCTGCTGCAGGTTGATCTGGCAGCTGTGGTCAGCAAGTATATTGGAGAAACAGAAAAGAATTTGAATCTGGTATTCGACACGGCAATGCAGGGACAGGGGGTTTTGTTCTTTGACGAGGCGGATGTTTTGTTTAGCAGGCGGACACAGGTTAATGATTCCAATGATAAGCACAGCAATATGGAAGCTGCCTATCTTCTACAAAAAATGGAGGAATATGAGGGTGTGGTGATTCTTGCCACTAACTATATGCAGAATATAGACGAGGCCTTTAAGAGACGTATTCAGTTTATGATAGACTTTCCTTTTCCGGATGAATCGGGGAGGAGAATGCTGTGGGAAAAGGCTTTTCCGCAGCAGATGGAATTTGACGAAATTCCTGATTATGACTTTCTGGCAAAGCACTTTGAACTGACAGGCAGCCATATTAGAAATATAGCATTGCAGGCAGCATTTTTTGCGGCAGATGGGGGAAAAGGAGTGACTATGGAGTATATAGTTAAGGCTTTGCTATGGGAAATGAGGAAAACAGGTAAGAGAATTTCCCGGGAGGATTTACGGGAATATTATATTTATTATGAATAGGGGGCAATGATATGGCAGAATATTTATCACCTGGAGTATATGTGGAGGAGTTTGACTCCGGCAGTAAACCGATGGAGGGAGTCAGCACCAGTACGGCGGGATTTATCGGACTGGCACAGAGAGGAATTACGGTAGGCATACCGCAGCTGGTCACTAATTTTGCGGATTTTACCCGGAAGTATGGAGGGTATTTGTCGGAAAATGAATTTGGTGATTATCGCTTTCTTGCTTATGCAGTGGAGCATTTTTTTGTAAATGGAGGGTCAAGGTGTTTCGTTATGAGAGTGGCTCCAGAGGATGCACAGCCGTCGGTGGGGTATCTTCCCAAGGAAGAGGGAGCAGTGTTAAAGGTTACTGCAAAAAACCCGGGAAGCTGGGGAAATCGGCTGCAGGTCAGGATAACTCCGGCAAGCAAAGCGAAAACCCAAATATTGGAAATTATCACGGAAAATGACAAAAAGAAGTATAAGGTGAAGAAGGCAGCAGGTGTTTGTGCCGGAGACATCGTGGCATATCAGGAGGCTGAGACAGAGGGAGTAACCT
>CAMWYM010000161.1 GCA_947178475.1 uncultured Clostridium sp.
CTATAATACTCTAAATATATAATCTCAATATTAAAAGGTCTTGACTAAACAAGTAACAAAGAATAATATATTAATAATTAAAAACAAATTTTGCTCTATGCACATTTTAGCCGATAGTTTGTTTTTTACAACAAATAACCAAAAAAGGACAAAACCTTACAACGAACTAAACGACAACCACAACCGAAAGGAATCAAAAGCCATGAATACAATCCAAAAAATACTTACCGTCCTAATGCTGTACTTCATAATATTATGCAATATAAGCTCTACTGCTGATGCAAAAAGCACCGCAAAAGACTATGGCAAATCCAAATATAATAAAACAAGATGGCAGACGATAAAAAATGATTATCTTAATACCAAAACAGACCGTCTTATATTTGTCAAATATAAGACAGGAAGCAAAGCAACCGTTGAAATGTGGAAAAAAATCACCAAAACAACTGAGCCAGCTTCAAATAATATAGCTTCAAACGATAATACAGATGCCTTAACGAATGAAGCTTCCCTATACACAAGTAAAACCGCCTGGAAAAAAATTATTTCCTGCAAGGCATATGTTGGTCAAAACGGATTAAACAAAAAAAGGCAGGGTGACCGTAAAACTCCAATGGGCATATATAACATAACAATGGCTTTTGGTCGCAAAAAATCACCAGGAACAGCAGGAATTTCCTATACCAAATTAAATAAATATCACTATTGGTCTGCAGAGAAGGCTACCTACAACACATTTGTTGATGTAAGGACACTAGGTCGCACATGGATGAGCGGAGAACATTTAATAAGCTACGATCCATGGTATAATTACGCGCTTGCAATGGATTACAACAAAAAATGCACCTATCTCAAGGGCTCTGCAATTTTTCTGCACTGTACGGGCAAGGGAAGAACCTATACAATGGGGTGCATTGCGGTCTCCGAAAAAAATATGAAACAAATTGTCAAAAACACCACAACTCATACCAAAATATTTATTTATAAGAACAAGTAAAAGGATACATAAATTATCTTCTTTTCAACCCTTTTTACTGCTTGAAAACCTCCACACACCCAAGATAATCAATCCGGCAATCACCACATCTGTCAAAATGGCACTAAGCCGCATTTGATATGCGGCTCTGTTCCACAGCATAACCAGAATAAAACCCATCATTTCCCCAACCACAACCGGAAACACATATCGAAGACGATTACGGAACACTAAATACCTTCTAACCTGTTCTCCCACAGCTCCAATCCGGTACAGATATTCAACCATTCTCTTATGCTCACCCTGTTCTGCCAAAATTCCAAAATAGCTAACCGATATTACCGCAATCAACAATAAAATAACAACAAAGCTCGTTACAAATATAAAGAATTGCCCGGATTGTTTTGCCTGCAGATATTGATTGATACGAGAAGATGTTCGATAATAGTATTGTTCCTCCCAATCCACCCCGTTGACCTGATGTAAATACTCATCTACCTTTCGAACCGCAATTTCAGAAGATTTCCAATCATAAAACTGGTATAGATTTACCTTGCCCGCCGAACAATCATCTGTATATTTTATACGACTGTAATCTTTGTCACTAACAACCAGCGTCCGGTCTGCAAAAGTTGGATTCTGATTCCATAATATACGAATATCGCTTCCGATTGATATTAACCGTATATCATCCGTTAATGTCACTGTTTGAACTGGTGTCAAATCATGTTCATACCCATCGGTTTTATCAATTTGAAACAGATTCATACATTCACCTTCATGTATTTCATAGCCGCATTGAAAAACCGTATTCAATTCTGATACAGCGATAAAGTTAAATGCTGTATTTCGAACATACTCAAACTGCTTATACTCTATAACATCCACACCATTTTCATCCAGTATCTCTGCAATCTCTTTCTGAGACATCTGATTCTTACCATATATTTCTGTATAAAGCATATCATACGGCGAATAAATATCTGCACTATCCTGAAATGATGGGTACAAAGATACACACATTCCAATCAAAAGCAGCATTCCACATGTCAGTATACTTCCTATTCCATATCGGGCATTCCACATTCTCTGATGCAGCCTCACAAAAGCACTTTGAGGTAAAAACCGGTTCCATACCTCTGGCAAGTGTCTTTTCACAAAGCGGACAAATAAACCATCTTCCTCTAATCGGTTTTCTTTCAATTTCAATGCCAGATTTTCTTTTACATAAATAATCGCATTCCATACAATCGATATAAAAGACAAAATTCCATATAGGATAAACGTCAAAATATATCCGTCCCCATTATCCATCCAAATTATACCGTCAATTCCTATTACATAACGTATTACGGCATAAAAACAGTAAGATAGTATCGTTCCAAATATATATACGATAGGAATTATGACTGCCAAAACCAATACATTTTCCCGAATCATATTTTTTACAGCCTCCCTCTGACTCATACCGAGTACAGACATCACTGCATATTCTTTTTTTCGTTCATTCCAGAACACACGCCCCGATATCAATATCATTACTGCGAAAAACAAAGCAACCAATACTCCTGCAAATAAAATGTTGCTCGAAATCATCGGGTCCACAATCGTTTCATCCATAAAGGAATGGTTTGTATAAATGGAGGCAAATGCCAAAAACAGAGAGGCAACCAATGTATTACCACCTATAAAAATTCTAATATGCTTCAATATTTGCAACAGCATTTTCTTTGAAAATTCAGAAAAATTCATCTTCTTCACCTCCCAAAGCATGCAGCATATTTATGATTTCATCCTGAAATATCTTTCTATTTTTTACTGTATATTGTTCCTTTTGCAACCTATCCTTCTGTAGAGAATTTTTCTTATTTGACACTTCCTTTATAAATTGTCCATTCCTTAATAATAAAACACGATTACAAAAAGAAGCGGTATATACATCATGTGTAACGATAAAAAATGAAACACCAAGTTCTCTGCTCATCTTCCACATATACTCCATAACAATTTTGGTTGAACGCATATCCAAACTTCCTGTTGGCTCATCTGCAAATACAATATCCGGATTTTGAATCAATGCCCTGCCAATTGCAACTCTTTGCTTCTGTCCCCCCGAAATTTCATTCACTGTCTTATTTTTTAATTGTTCAATTTCTAAAATCTCCAAAATATATTGTAATCTTTGTTCCTGCAATTCATAATCAACTTCATCAATTACCAGTGGGAGTAAGATATTCTCCTGCACATTTAAACTATCAAATAATTGAAAATCCTGAAAAATCATACCTATATGCCTTCTGCGGAATTGTGCCATTTCATCCTGCTTTAACTTACAGATATCCTTATTCTTTATAAAAATATTGCCACCATCCGGTATATCAATTCCTGAAAGCAATTGTAATAATGTTGTTTTACCACTGCCTGACGGACCCATAACGGCCACCATTTCCTCTGAATTAGCAGACATAGAAATATCCTGTAAAACAGATATTGCTTCTCCTCCTGTTTTATAGGATTTAGATAAATGATCAATTCTTAAAATAGTCATAATATCCCTCCATTATTTAATTTATTACTCATAAATCAGATACCCCATCACAAGCAATGGGACATCATAATGGATTTCAATTATTTAGACGAACAGATAAGCTCACCAGTGTACAAAATTCATAAGATATTTTCTGATAAATTCTCAAAAAGAAAAGTACAAAGAAAAATGGACAGAATAGTCCTATGATACTCAATGCTACCACCCATAGATTTACAATCGAATGTTCAAGACAAACTGTTGACAAAGTCAGTCGGTCAGAGCCTTCCTCAATCACATATCTTCCCTGATCCACAATACATTCCAAACTTAAGCCATCTTCTGTATAAATTCCCCCCCACGCAGTAAAATGAACGGATAACAGAAGAATAAAGAGAAATTGTATCAATATAAACTTTGCAATAATATGTCTATATTTAAATATACCCATAGCACATCTCCTACTTTCAAAGTATAACACGTTTCTTCACAAATGCAAAGTTAATAATCTTTTCAGTATTTATGTAAGCAGCCAGATACTACATAATCCTATTCCATTCCAGCATAAAAAATACTGTAAACCTAAAAGATTCAGATTTACAGTATTTTCTACTAGAGGCGCCAACCAGATTTGAACTGGTGATGAAGGTGTTGCAGACCTCTGCCTTACCACTTGGCTATGGCGCCAAATTCAATTATACAGTATTATATGCAATACTTTCATTTTGATGATAAGAATTATCAATCATAATTCTTAACAAAAAACTCCCCGAGTAGGGCTCGAACCTACAACACCACGGTTAACAGCCGTGTGCTC
>CAMWYM010000162.1 GCA_947178475.1 uncultured Clostridium sp.
CCACAACACGGCACACCCGATGCTCAGGAATCTCGTGGGCTCGGAGAGGTGTATACGAGACAGTGATGAAACTGACCAATTCTACCTCCTCACTCAAACATCCATTCCCACATGCTCTTGCTTTTACTCCCATGTGCCGACACATATATTTCGGTGCAACCCGGCTTGCAAGACAGTCTCCTTTGCCATCAAACAGTAAAAGCATCCAGTCATTCTGCAAATTCCTTCATGGACAATCCAGTTTCCTCTCTCATCTGTTTAATCAAATATTGACACTCCATGTAGTTCACCTTCTTCTGAATATACGCTTTGCGTGTTTGTTTCTATTTGCAATACATCACGCATTGCGTGTCTTGTCAATAATTTCATAAAAAATAATCAGTAGTTCCAATTTAATTAATTTTAAATATCTTCTTTTCTGACAAAAAGCCGAAAGCATCACTGCCTCCGGCTCCCTTCTTTGCCTCTGTTTTCTCTAACGAAACGGTAAACCCTCTGTAACTTCCAGCTTTTCTTTTCCGGTCTTAGATGTTTTCTGCTGCCTTTGCACTGGTGCCGCCTTTGTTTTCTGTTCTGTCAGAGCATTTTCATATGCATTAAGCACCTCGCCAAACAGTCTCTCACGAAATACCTTTGTCACAGGATAGGCAATATCCTGATAAACACTCTTCCCTTTTCCGTCCACCTGCTTGGTCTTATATGATGGCATCGCCACAAAAAATCCCTTTTTACCTGCCAACACTACAACATTGCTGACTACAAATTGATTCTCAATATAGATTCTGCCAATTCCACGGATATTGCTACCCTCACGTTCAAATGGTGTTACATTTACACTAATTCCCAACTGTTCATTCTGAGCTCCATGTTCCACATTCACTTTGGTATGATTTCCTGGCTCTAATTCCTCAAACGAGGTGAGGATAACATCATAAAGTTCTTTCCTGAAATCTTTGGTAATCGGATTGCATACATCCTTATAATCCTCATCCCCTTTGGTAGTCTCATAGCGTGGCATGGATACAAACATCTTTCCTTCTCTATTCTCCATTATCGCAATGTTGCCTACTTTAAAACAGTTATTAAATACCACACTGGCAAAGCCTCTTAGGTTGCTGTTCTCATTTACTCTCTCTAACTTATTCACATTCACTTCATACTTCATATTTTCCTCTCTTTCTGCACGCATATTTGCGTTCCATAAACCCATTGTTAATAAAGCCACATGGGGGTCTTCCACCCCCAAACCCCTGGAACCCTCGATATCCCGATAATGAAAAAGACCATTATCGGGATATCAAGGCTTGTTGACGAGAAATCAATTCTCCATTTCACCATTGAACCCACATCGGATTCTATTGTGCATTTCCCCCTTCCACATTGTAATCTTTGATTGGCACACATTTCACTGCAAACCGCTTTGTCCCATGACCAGCACAGGTAAACAGTGTCAGGAGTTCCGTGTCAGCTTCCTCCGTCACCCAGCTGTCATAGGGATTTACCACCCGCATTTCCCCTATGGTGTACTCGTGTACCTCTTTTTCTTTATTGGTTATCCTTACCACCGCCCCTAATTCCACATTGCAGAGAGTAGTAAAGTAAACACCCCTTCTGCTGCCATTGTGTCCGGCTAATACACAGTTTCCCTTTTTACACAAAGGCACTGTTGTTTCCATATGTCCAATACCCTCATTGAGCTGCCCTGTCCCTGTTCCTTCAAAAATCGGATATTTCAAGTCCAGACTCGGTATTTCAATGATTCCGATAACATCCTCCTCCAAAAAGAGAGGATTGTCCTCTCCCTTACTGCCATTTTCTTTACCCTCATCCTCTTCTTTCCCAAATTCTTCCACATATTGCTGTATCCTCCTTTCCTCTTTCATGTGGATATAAAAAGGGACTGCAATCAAGACAATCCCCAATACCACCAGCATAATTTCTGTTTTTCTTCCCCTTCTCATCGGCAATCTCTCCTTTCCGCATTCTTCTCCGGTTCTCCAGAAACTGTCTTACTATCAAGGTCAAGCAGCGTGTTCAACTCAAACTGCCTTGCCTGCTTTGTTTTCAGCTCATCCTCATATTGGAAGGGCTTTTCATACTCCAATTTCGCCTGCTCCATATCAAGGCGGTACTTTTCCAGCTTCTCCTCCAGAAAACTAATGTTTTCCTGAATACCGTTAAACAGATTTTCCAGCCGTATCATACATCCTACCGGCGAGGTGGAAAGTTCAGCCTTATAATCGGTTCTTCCACAAAGTATCAGATAGCTGCTTCCCATAAAGTTCTTCTCTACCGATAATGGAAAACCTTTATATTCTGCAATCTCTGTGGTATTTCCTGTTTTGCACCTGCCGGCAGCAGACAGAAAGGCAGTTCCGGCATCCGCACGCTCCGTATAGGTGATACCACCCACCTTCAGGGAAAAATCCGGTTCTGCAATCAGCTTGTAATCCCTGACCTTGACATCCTCACGGACACATGCAAGTTTTTCTTCTGCCGTGGCAATCAGTTTCGGAAACTTAATCATAAAACTGTCCTGCATCATATAATGCTGGCTGTCATAAGAGGCTTTCAGCATTTTGAGTCTCTGTACGTCATTGTCAATCTGCATTTTTTCTTTAATCAGTGGATTCCCTGTCGCTACTGCCTTGATTTCTGCATAGGAAAGTGTAGCCTCATCGATATCCTCACAGGTTCGGGACACTGCTTTGCTTGTCATGATCTGTGAAATGAAACGCTGCTTATTTTCCACCAGACTCCATGAGTATGCATCAAAGGTTCCTTTTGTGACATAGCGGTAAACCGCCACCGCATCATTCTCATTTCCCTGCCGGAGTCCCCTCCCCTCACGCTGTTCAATACTTGACGGCTTCCATGGACAGTCCACATGGTGCATGGCAGTCAGATGTGTCTGTACGTTGACACCTGTTCCGCATTTATCGGTGGAACCAATCAGTACTTTTTTCATACCAACACGCATTTCACGAAAAAGGGCATCCCTTTTGACATCAGTCTTTGCATCATGGATAAATGCAATCTCTTCTGCCGGAATACCCTGTTTTACTAGTTCTGTTTTTATATAGTTGTATACATCAAACATACCCATCTCATGCCACGGTGTATCAAGCATTTCTTCCGACCATGACCGTTTGGGTGTACCGATATCTGAAAAAATCAGCTGTGTCCCGATAATCCCCTCCTTTCGGGCTTTATGATATTCATAAAGCACATTTTCCACAACCTTGTTAAGCTTTCCATATTCGTTCTCCGGTGCATCTGGTATTAAAAGCCGGGCATCTGTTCCCAGCAGCCTTGCCTCATGGGTGATTTTTAAGAAATTATCATCACTTGGGTCTACATTCCCATTCCGGATTGCCTCTGCTCTTTTTACAAAAGTTTCCATGACCTGCTCTACATACCAGTCCGGTTCACTCTCCACAATGATATATTTCCCATCCCGAAGTTCCGGAGTATCAAGGTCAACCATATCCCTGGTCTGAATGTCTGCTGTCTCTTTAAAAAGATTCATCAGCTCCGGCAGATTCGTAAACTTGTTAAATCTGGTCTTAAACCGGAATCCGCTGCCTTCAACGGTTAATTCCAATGCGGTAGTCTGTTCCCCAAAGTTTGCCGCCCAGCTGTCAAAGTGGTAAATTCCAAGCTGTTCTAACGCATCCTTTTGTAAAAACAACTGCATCACATACAGTTCACACATCGTATTGCTAACAGGCGTTCCCGTTGCAAAGACAATTCCCCTGCCGCCGTTTATCTCATTGATATACTGGCACTTCAGGTACATGTCCATTGCCCGCTGGCTGCCGCTTCCGGTAATGCCCGACACATTCATTTTGGAAAAAATAGCGAGATTCTTAAACGCATGTGCTTCGTCCACCATAATGGAATCAATCCCCAGCTCCTCAAAGGTAATCAGGTCATCCTTCCGGCTTTCATCCGTCATGCTTTTTAACTGCTCCTCCAGCTTTTTCTTCTGTGACTCCATCTGCTTGATTGTCCAACGCTCCTGATTGCGTTCTTTCATTTCCGCAATGGCAAAACTGATATCATGAATCTGCCGGTTTAACAATGCCTCCCGCCTTTCTCTTGAAACAGGGATTTTCTCAAACTGTGAATGGGACAGGATAATGC
>CAMWYM010000163.1 GCA_947178475.1 uncultured Clostridium sp.
CGTCTGTCATACATCTGGCATCCAAAACCACCGCCATCTGCCAAATCAACTGATTACAGTTAGGATATTCCTGTATAATACCTGATACGTATCGAAATACATCATCATAGCTTTCATCGTCAAGCTTTTGGGCTACTTCCTCGACCAGACTGGTAATCTCCCCCTGTGCCAGTTCATCATGAAAGGATAAAAGCGTTTCCAATGTAATCCCCAGCAATCTGGCAATAGGGGCCAACAGCATGATATCCGGCTGTGTCACACCCTTTTCCCATTTATTCACGGCAGGGGTGGTTACTCCTAATCTTTTTGCCATCTCCTCCTGTGTCATATTTTTATCTTTTCTATACTTGCGAATCACTTCACCAATCTGCATAAAACATCCTCCTAAGTCGTTATTTCTGCAAAGACCTTTACTAAAATCATCCTATCAGAAAATGCTATTTCGCACAATTGAACAGATTTTAACTTTTGTTTAAATAAATTAACCGTAGCTTTCAATTACTTTTATAAGCAATTCTTCTCGGCTCCTTTCCATAAGGATGAGCCATACACGTCCCTCCAAACCACTGATATTCAACATCTCCTGCAGTGTTCCCGTTATCCAAATCAATAGCAGCCTCAAGCAGTGCATCAAACAATTCCGCCTTTTCGGCACAACGGCTGTGACCTGTCAATATCGAGTCAAATTCTGTGCGGAGATGCTGGATTCTCTGCATACTCTGAATTTGCGTTCTTATAGGAAGTGACTCCGGAAGCTGCATCCAGATTTGTTCAATCACTCCGTCCCCTGAAAACAAAATTCTGTCCGCTCTGTCTAACAAAACAATCTCTCCGGCAGTATGTCCCGGCAGATAGTATGCCTGCAATTCTAATCCTCCCAAATCAAATATCTGTCCGTCCTCAATCTGTAAATATTCCGGATATTGGAATCCGAATTGCCTGGTAGTAGCCTGAATCTCAGGCATAGCCAATGTTTCTTTTGCCAGAGATAAATCCTCAAAATTTATATATACCTTATCAAAACTCCAATTCCCTCCAATATGGTCAAAATGACCATGTGTATTCACACATATAAGCGGCAAATCCGTTAGTCTTTCCGCCTCCTCCTTTACATTTACCATTCCAAGCATTGTATCAATTACCATGGCAGATTGATTTCCTGCCACAACATATCCGGTAGCCTCATTGTTATCATTCATAAGCCAGATATGGTCATTTATCTGCGTTATCATCGGATGTCTCAGCTGCATTTCTATCCCTCCTTATATTCTGCTGCTTTTACCAAGGTCTCAAACACCGCATCCATGCCAGCTTTGCCCGGCATATGCCCCGAGTCTGCTATAATCTGCCAATGCAGATACGGATTATCGGACGCTTTTACTTCCTGTATAATATCCTCTGTGGATGTCACAATATCTGTGTCACCTTGTAATATGTAATACGGCATACTTACCTGAAGCAATTCTTCAGTCAAATCTAGCTTTAACAGCTCAGGCCACAGCCGGGTACTGGTAGCCGTCCCATTTATCATAATTGCCTTAAAATCCTTAAGCCTATAATCCTTGCTTGTCAACAGCCCCTTGATAATAGCTCCCATAGGTGCCTGTTCCCCTCTTTTGTTGAAATATCCGGCTGTATATTTACGAATACCTGCCGTTAAGAACTGCATATCCTTATCCGTAAAGTTATCCTCTGTAACTGCCCTGATTCTCTGCATTTTTTTCTCAGGGCATCCGCCCTGTTCCAAAGCTTTATATACCTCTTCATTTAGGAATAATTTTCGGACAACCTGTCCCCAGATCACAACCGCATCTACACCTTCTTCGAGCCCTTGCAATACCTTTAGTGCGAGTACGCTTCCCCATGACATGCCAAAAAGAATAAGCTTATTCTGAGGAAACAGCTTCCTGACCTCCACAATCAAATCCGCTGTCATCTCTACAAAGGAATCTATGGTAAATGCATCCTTCAACGGATAATCATTGATACCACAGCCTAATTGGTCCCAGTACACCATAATGAAACGATTGGTAAAATCCGGGAACAGACCTCTGCACCCCACTGAGAAAGGTATCGGCGTACCCGGTCCACCATGAAGATTAATGACAATCGGAAGCTCTTTGCTCCTTCCTTCGATTAAAACCTTCTGCGGTATTTTTCCCAAAGAGAAAGTATATATGTCTGAAATTTCGTTCTGCTCTGTTATTTGTTTTCTATTAACACCCACATTATATCCTCTCTATTGAACAACTATAGTTCCACATTAAAGAATACGGGACTCTTTGTCAACACAAAAAACAAATAATTTTCTTTATTTAATACTATAGCCTAACTCCTTTTCTCCAACGTCACCTTTCTCGTAAGCATCTGCTCCTCCCAGCTGCTTACAGGTAAGCACAATGATAATAATTGAAACGGCAAATGTTAAAATATCGGATACTGGCATAGAATATAAAACACCATTTAATCCATAGATTCTTGGCAGAAAAAGTGCAAATCCAACACCAAACACAATCTCCCGGACCATGGAAAGCATCGTAGATGCCACTGCCTTTCCCATAGCTTGTAAGAAAATAAAGGCTGCCTTATTTACACAAGCAAAAATGACCATGCATAGATAGATGCGAAATGCCCGGACTGCAAATTCCGTATAGTAAACGCTTTCGTTAGCCGCCCCAAAGATACCAATCAGCTGCTTCGGGAAAAACTGTGTGATAACAAATGCTATAATACCAACACAGGCTTCTGCTGCCAGCAATTTTGTAAACAGCTCCTTTACCCTCCTGTTTAATCCAGCTCCCATATTATATCCAACAATCGGAATACAGCCCGCAGCCATACCGACCACAATGGAGATTACAATCTGAAAAAACTTCATGACAATACCGACAACTGCCATGGGAATCTGTGCGTACTGTGCCTGCCCAAAAACAGCATCCAATGCACTATATCTCTTTACCATATTATTGATTGCCGCCATAGCCGCAACGAGTGATATTTGCGATAGGAAACTGCAAATGCCAAGAACCAGAGTCTGACCTATGATTTTACTATCCAACCGAAAGTCCCCTTTGGATAACTTTACTGTCTTAGTATGAACAAGATACCATACAGATAAGCCTGCAGTCGCAATCTGCCCGAACACTGTTGCCACTGCCGCTCCCATCATTCCCCACCGGAATATAAAAATGAAAATCGGGTCCAATATGATATTGATTACCGCTCCTGCGCATGTCGCAAACATTGCATATTTCGGACTTCCGTCTGCACGAATAACCGGATTCATCGCCTGACCAAACATATAGAACGGGATACCAAGGGAAATCCAAAAGAAATATTCCTTTGAATGCCGGAAGGTCTCTTCATTTACCGTTCCTCCAAACATTGCAATAATCTGATTGCTAAAAGTAAGATAGATCACACATAATGCCAGGCTCAAGAATATCGTAATCAGTATAGAATTTCCCATACTTTTACCTGCATCCTGCGTTTTTCTTTGACCAAGGCTGAGACTTACAAATGCACAGCACCCATCTCCCACCATTACGGCTATCGCCAATGCAATGACAGTCAATGGAAATACTACCGTATTGGCGGCATTCCCATACGAACCCAGATAAACTGCATTGGCAATAAAAATCTGATCAACAATATTATACAGAGCTCCTACAAGGAGCGAAATGATACAGGGAACTGCATATTTCTGCATCAGCTTTCCCACAGGTTCTTCCATTAAATAAGAATTATTCTTTGTTTCCATGTCTGTTCTCCTTCCAAACAAAAAACAGCCCATAGACTCTGGCTGCTGGTCTTACGCCAAGAGGCTACACGCTGAATGATAATAATTTGATTCTTTTAATAAAAAACAAAAAACGCATGGCAGGTAACTGGATTTACGCAGTTTCGCCACACGTTCTAAATTATTATACAGTCCTTTTTTCTGAATTTCAAAGGAGATTTTGCACAAAATTTATTGGCTGATATTTGCAGGAAATGCACAAGTTAAACAAATCATATATTTTGTCAATAGAAATGAGCAAAACTCACTATTCCCAAAATCTAGTTGTACAATATAGACAATATCGCAAGCAGGGCATTGGGGAGCCGTCGGTACTTAGGTGCCGTACT
>CAMWYM010000164.1 GCA_947178475.1 uncultured Clostridium sp.
ATATTATTGTACGGGGAACAGCAGCAGATAATCAGGTTCGTTTCTTTTGTGCCTATACAAAAGATTTGGTAGAATCCTCCCGATCCATTCATAATACCAGCCCGACAGCCACTGCTGCTCTAGGGCGCTTGCTGACAGCAGGATCCATAATGGGCAGTATGTGTAAGAACGACACGGATGTACTTACACTGCAAATCCAATGCTCCGGTCCCATAGAAGGTCTTACGGTAACCGCTAATGCAAAAGCACAGGTTAAGGGATATGTAAATAATCCTCAGATTATGCTTCCGCCAAGTTCAAAAGGCAAGCTAGACGTCGGCGGTGCATTGCAATCAGGCATATTAAGAGTAATCCGGGATACAGGATTAAAGGAGCCCTATATTGGTCAATCCGATCTGGTTTCCGGTGAAATCGCAGAGGATTTAACCTACTATTTTGCAACCAGTGAGCAAATTCCAACCTCTGTTGCACTGGGCGTACTAATGGAGAAAGACAATACGGTGAAACATGCCGGAGGATTTATCATACAACTGATGCCCTTTGCAGAGGAAACCCTGATTTCTGATTTAGAAGCCAGATTAACAGAGTTTTCGTCCATAACCTCACTAATGGACCAGGGTATGGCACCTGAAGACATGATGAGAAAACTGTTTAATGGCTATGATATTTTATTCAGCGATTCTACTATTCCGAAATATCATTGTGACTGTTCCAGAGAACGAGTCTACAAGGCTGTTATGAGCATTGGAAAACAGGATATACAAGAAATGATTGCAGATGGCAAACCAATTGAGGTAAACTGCCATTTCTGCAATCATAACTATACTTTCGAGATTAAAGATTTAAAGGAAATGCTCTCTAACAGATAAACAAACCTTCTTTATAATTATTGTATTTCTTCTACCGGCTGTGCTTCCGGTTCTGTCACCTCTGTAGACGGACTATCCATTGGCAGGTCTCCAGTCTCTTTTTCCTGTGGATAGTCTGCTTCATTTTCTATTTCTGTGCCTTCCTCAGATTTTTGCTGTTCTGTCAACTCCTCCCCGGTTGATTCCTGAACCGCATCATCTTCACCAGTTTCATTATCACTTTCCTCCATGTCATCCTCCGGCCAATCCTGTCGAATCACCTTAATGGAATATTCGTTTACATTTCCCGAAAGTGCTGTCACTCTAATTACCACATGATTCTCGCCAACCTGAAGTGTCTCCGGCATTTCAAGTTCAATCACGCTGTCCTCGTCCATCGGAATTGCACTGATGCCAATCCTTTCTACATCCAAGTCCACATGCATTTCATATTCCAGACAATTCGGATTAAATTCCTCTGTCAACTCTCCCGGTGCTACAATCAATTCCGAAAGCCGGGCATCCGCTTCCACTTTCTTATTAATTCCTATTTCAAAGCTATTCGAAGAGGGAGCAACCGTAATATATTCCAAATCCTCATAATCAATCAGATATACATCCGTAAAGCCGATTTGTGCCGTTCCTGTTTCCAAAGCCTTAAAGGTAATCTCATATACGGCTTTTTTGGTTTCTTCACCATAGACATCTTTCAATTCCAGCACTCCGTCAGCTCCTGTAACAAATTCATTGTCAGGAATAAATTCCAGCATCTCGGCATCATAAGATAAATAGGCATCAATCGAATATAAATCAACTCCGCTGTCCAACACCGCCCGGATAGTGATCTCATTTTCCTTTTTGACAGAATCCGGAATTTCTAAATACATTTGTGCGCTTTTAGCGTATACCCTGTTTTTGGGATTTACTTCCGTCATAAAGAGACCAAACGCTAACACAAGCACCAATAAAATCGCAATTTTTTTCCTCATCTTTTCTTCATTCATCCTTTCTATCCTGTGCCTATATTTTCAGATACAATTTATATATCAAGACTGTTACTAATTGGACTGCCTTGTAATATTAATCGTATAATCCTGAGTTCTTCCATTCTGTGCCTTACAAGTGACCTTAACAGTGGTTGTTTTACCAGCAGCATTCAGATTTACTGTTCCTATACCGGACACTGTCGCTTTTGAGCTTATCGCTGTGGCATTTATTTTAACACTGGAAACCGACTTTTTGACAACTATCGTATAAGTGCTATTCCCTAAAGTTCCACCACTGCTCGGCAGACTAAAGGTTGGTGTCATACCACTTAGCTTGCTGCTTCCGTCACTGATTGTCAGACTCTTCAAAAACGGATTAGGATTACCTGCCGATACCGGAAGCTGACAGGCACTTCCCGGCATATTGTTATAAACCGGTATATAAAATACCATCGTATTCTGTAAAATTCCCATTGCATTATACGCATTTCTTGTACTTCTTCCCTCAGAATAAGCAGCCTGTACATTTGTCATATACTGATGCACATACAAAGTAGAAGGATCCGTAGGCTTCACGTTAAACTTTTGGAAATACACCGTATTTTGTCCTTTATTAATATAGGTTTTTGCAATATACTGTCCTCCACCTACAATGGATTTATAAGGATTTGTCCATGGCTTCCCATAATCTGTACCGGTTTTTGCCCACTGCAGTCCCTTCGCCACTGCATCCCCGCCATCAAATGCGCCGATGTTATAAAAATTATAAATCCCTTCATACCCTTTATAGGTTCCACTGGTTGCGTTAGAACCATTTAAGCCAACCTCCTGCTTACTTCTAGCCGCCAGAAAATACGGATTGGCCACCGCCTTCACTCCTGCATCCATAAACGCCTGAGTATAGGAACCGCTTACTGTTGTATTGGTTGCCGAATCTAAGACACTGTAATTTCCCTTCATAAAGGTATCATTCAAAATACTTTGAACCACAGTATTACTGTGTGAACTATCATATGCCAAAGCCTCAAACTGAAAAATATCATTTTCATTCAGAAAATTCCTCGGATCCATATAATACGCTATCACCGCCGAATTTGCACTATACCAATTTGTTCCATCTTTCACCGTATAAGCATCTGTCGACCAATTATACGCACCGGATTCTGTCGACAGGTATGAGAATGGTGCCAGAGAGCTGCCTCCCTTCGGATAATTACTCTGGATTACATTTCGACCGACAACGCTTTCATTTTGAATTACTGTTCCCCAATCCAAATTTGTGTTAACTGCTACAAATCTCCAGTTCGGATAAGAATTATGCAACGCACGCAGTGCCGTCTTATAGCTTTCCGGAAAAGCCGCCAACAACACCTCAAAAGAAGCATCTGTCACAACATTGTTATTATTATTGCTATTATTATTGTTATTACTATTGTTACTATTACTATTCGAAACCTTTCCCAATGTTATATATGTTCGGGAAACATAACCCGTCACCGTCTTTCCCTTATAGGTAACCTTTATCTTATACCAGTCACCGCTGGTTCCTAAAACCTTAACCGGCGTTTTTGTCGGAATAGAGGCAAGAATAGCACTCTTTGTATCTGCCGACTTCCGTACATTAAGTGATGTCGTCACCTTCTCATTCACATAGCCATCCTGTCCCTGATTCGTATTTGCCGGCGTTTTGTCCGTATTTGATGCGTTATTTGTGCTACCGGAGGAATTGCGTTTCACATCGATATACGTACTGAGTACATATCCGGTAGCCGTCTTGTTATTATCAGTAACCTTAACCTTATACCAATAGTTTCCCGATACTTTTTTGATTCCCCGGACAGAAACCTTTGTTTTTTGGGGAATCTTCATCAAAGATTTTGCTGAAGTTTTAGCCGTTTTCCGTACATTTACGGTAGAAGTCACTTTACTATTTACCACACCTGCCGGCTGAGAATCCTTGGTAATATAAGAGGCACTGACATAGCCAGTTTTCATCACCCCATTAACCTTAGCCTTACATTTATACCATGTCTGCTTTTTGTTTGTGACATACCCCAAAACCGTAACCTCTGCATTTTTTTCCAGCATACCGTAACTTTTATATTGGGTACCCGCCTTTTTCCGGATATTGACCTGAGCATTGGTCTTACCCGGATAAGACATCTTTGATTTACATGTCGTTGCCGCATTTGCATGAACTGGTGTAAGCCACATGCAAACTAGTGCCAGACAAAAAACTAAAAAAACCTTTAAATCAACATATTTATTATCTGTAGTATATTTAACC
>CAMWYM010000165.1 GCA_947178475.1 uncultured Clostridium sp.
CAAGCAGAGCGCAAGCGTGTTTTTCGGAAAACATGATATGCCAACATAACCGTTTGTTACAGATAAGCCAAACTCACACTGGCTTATTGCTATTATAAATACATCAATATTGTATCATAATTGTATCTAATAAAAAATACACTTTACCGTCATAACAGATATTGCGAGCAGAAGCAAAAGCCTTTCCATATCATTTAATCATGTAGAAATGGGAACTTCATATTGTCAAAAAAACAGCCAACAGTTATAATGATAGGCAGTTTAATCATACCCACAGATAAGGGATAAGGAGGTTACTGATATTATGCATACAAGTGACATGACAAAGGGAATACCAATTAAAGTAATTGTACAGTTTGCCATCCCGCTATTCATCGGAACACTTTTCCAGCAGGCATATAATATGATAGATACCATGATCGCAGGATACAATCTTGGTGACGATGCCATAGCTGCCATTGGCGCAACATCCGCTCTTTATTCCGTATTGATATACTTTGCAAATGGTATGAATAACGGTTTTGGCATTGTAATGGCACAGATTTTTGGTGCAAAAGATATGGACGAAATGAAAAAATCTGTTGCCACTACAATCATATTAAATACAGTGACAACTATACTGCTAACGATAATTGTTCTGCCTTTTTTACCATTTCTGCTGCGCTGGCTGGATACTCCGCAGGAAATATTCAAAATGGCATATCAGTATATCTTTGTGATTCTGGCAGGAATGATAGCAACGATCAGTTATAATATGTGTTCCGGATTTATGCGGGCAGTGGGAAACAGCCAAACCCCTCTTTATTTTCTAATTGCATCTTGTGGGATAAATATTGTACTGGATATCCTGTTTATTATGGGCTTGCATTTAGGCGTTATCGGGGCTGCATTAGCAACTGTAGCCGCACAGTTAATCTCTGCCATACTCTGTGTAATATATATCATTAAAAAATATCGCATATATATGCCTGAAAAGGCAGACTGGCATATGTCAAAAGAGTTAGTAAAAGAAATGCTTGCAACAGGTATTTCCATGGGGTTAATGTCTTCCGTATTAGCGATTGGGTCCATTATTCTGCAAAAGGCAATCAATCATTTAGGAAAGGACATTATTACCGCACATACTGCCTCCAGACGAATTTTTGAATTTTTGATGATGCCTTTACAGGCAATTGCAAATGCCTGTTCTACCTTTGTGGGACAAAATTTTGGAGCAAAGCTGTTTGATAGAATCCGACAGGCAATAAGACAGGTATTGTGGCTGGAGCTTATTTGGTCGCTTATATCCGTGGCAGCCGCCTTTCTATGTGGAAATATACTGGTACAAATACTGACTGGCACAAATAATAAAGTGATTATCCTCAATGCAGCATATAATCTGAGAGTTTGTACAATATTCTTCTTCCCTCTCGGCATCTTATTTGTACTGCGTAATTCCATGCAGGCGATGGGATATCAAATTGCTCCACTACTTTCCAGCGGTATTGAACTGGTTGTAAAAGTACTATCCTGCATTTTTGTCATCCCAATCATGAAATATACCGGCGTTGTCCTGACAGAACCGGTTATATGGGCTATATGTGCTGCCTTTTTAGGAGTTATCTATCTGAAAACAAAAAGAAAAAAAATGGAATCGGCACTTAACCGATAATAAGAAACAAACCATATTAATAATAATATTACTCTTTTTATGATAAAGCTGCCGCAGAAAAAGAAAATTTTTCTTAATGCGGCAGCTTCTTATCTCTATTATATTCTGCTAAGCTTTTATAAACTCTCCTCTAAGCTCTTACGGATTTCTTTAATGAAGTTCTCAGAGTTAAGCACTGTAGGATTCTCAATTGTAGTAATCAATGCCAGATCCTTTGTCATTTTTCCTGCTTCAATCGTACCGAGAGTAGCCGCCTCCAGCTTATCCGCAAATGCCATAAGCTCCGGAATGTTATCAAGCTCACCACGTTTTCTCAGTGCTCCGGTCCATGCAAAAATAGTTGCAACAGAATTAGTAGAAGTCTCCTCCCCTGCTAAATGCTTGTAATAATGTCTCTGAACCGTACCATGTGCAGCTTCATATTCATATACTCCGGAAGGAGAAACCAATACAGAGGTCATCATGGCAAGAGAGCCAAATGCGGAAGAAACCATATCAGACATAACATCTCCGTCATAATTCTTACAAGCCCAGATAAATCCGCCCTCCGCCTTCATTACACGGGCAACTGCATCATCAATCAGGGTATAAAAATACTCAATCCCTGCTGCTTTAAATTTCTCATCATACTCTGCGTCATAGATTTCCTGAAAAATATCTTTAAATCTGTGGTCATACTTTTTGGAAATCGTATCCTTGGTCGCAAACCATACCGACTGCTTGATATCCAACGCATAGTTAAAGCATGCTCTTGCAAAGCTTCCAATAGATTCATCCAGATTATGCATCCCCTGAATCACTCCGGGTCCCTTAAATTCATGAATTGTTTCCCTGATTTCTGTCCCATCTTCCCCTGTAAATACCAGTTCTGCCCTGCCGGCACCAGGAACACGAATTTCAGAATTCTTATATACATCACCATAGGCATGTCTCGCAAGCGTAATCGGCTTTACCCAGTTCTTTACACATGGCTCAATTCCCTTCACTACTATTGGTGCACGGAATACGGTACCATCTAATGCTGCACGAATGGTTCCATTTGGAGATTTCCACATCTCCTTTAAATTATACTCTGTCATACGGGCAGCATTCGGAGTAATCGTAGCACATTTCACCGCCACACCATACTTCTTTGTTGCCTCTGCAGAATCAATGGTCACCTGGTCATTGGTCTCATTCCTGTATTCCAGACCCAAATCATAATACTCTGTCTTTAAATCAATAAATGGAAGCAAAAGCTCTTCCTTAATCATCTTCCAGAGTATTCTTGTCATTTCATCTCCGTCCATCTCTACCAATGGTGTTGTCATCTTAATCTTATCCATTGCCTATCCTCCTGTACGCCTTTTAAGGGCATTGTCACACAAAATCAATTAAAACATTCTTAGTACAGCTGCCCAAATTATTTTCCTTATATACATTATCAGAATTTTACGTTTCTTGCAACTTTACATTATAAAGTTTTTCAGCTTCTGACTGCAAGTATTTCCTTAAATCCCCTTTCTGTATAAAACAAAGGAATAAACAATAGGTATGAAAATCATGGCAAAAACAATAATCTCACTTAGCCAAACCCACTGAACAAAGCCATTTACAATCATCAACAAACCGCCAACACTCCAGACAAAACCAGTCAGGCGATGGGTACGGTTCCAGTTTTCTTCACTATTTAAAGTCCATGGAAGCTTAATCCCCATGGTATAACTCTGTTTTGTCTTAGGCATATAATTGCCGATCACGGTAAAGAAAATTCCCAGCAGTAGAAAAGTAATCATATTTATGTTTAATTTTCCACCTAATGCAATAAAATAACTGGCACAATTCAGAAACAGCGATAAAGCAGACATGCCCCACAGCATGACACAGAATATCTTTTCACTAATATTTTTCTTCTTGGGATCTACTATGGTCGCCAAAATGCACAGCCACTCTAATATTACTAACAACACTGGCAGACCGAACACGGCCGTCATTTTCGAACTCCAGCCATTTGCAGTACCGTCTACTCCCCAGTGTACAGCAATCTGGTCAGGCAGTCTGTCCCACAATAACAGACCCGCCAGAATCGGCAGCAATGTAACTATATTTGCAGCAATAATTATCTTTTTATTCTTCTTTATCATCTTCACTCTCTCCTTTTAAATCTGAAATCCACAACATAATCTCCTCCAGCACCGACGTATTCAGCTCATAGTAAATAAAGTTCTTCTCTCTGCTCTCCCATATCAGGTCTGCCTTTTTTAATATATTTAAGTGATAAGAAATTGTAGCTCCTGTCATATCAAAATGACTGCCAATCTCCCCTGCAGACAATCTGCCATTCTTAAGAAGCTGCAGAATCTCCCGGCGTATGGGGTCAGAAAGTGCTTTAAATGTATTTGCAAATGCCAAGCCGTCACCTCCTTATTTGTTATTCCGAACAAAGCACAAGAATCTATTTAGAAATATTTCTAAATAGATTC
>CAMWYM010000166.1 GCA_947178475.1 uncultured Clostridium sp.
GATTCATGCAGTTACCCTGATTGCTTCTGGCAAACTTGATAACATGATAAGTATCTCTGGAACCATCATCACATTTCACAACAATCTCTTTACTTGTAGATTTCTCAACCACACCGTCATGCTTAGCAATGATACAAACACCGGAGTCAATTGCCGCCTTCGCCTCCATACCGGTTCCTACTACCGGAGCCTCTGTGCGGAGCAACGGTACAGCCTGTCGCTGCATGTTAGAGCCCATCAATGCACGGTTTGCATCGTCATTCTGCAAAAACGGAATCATGGAGGTTGCCACCGAGAATACCATCTTAGGAGATACATCCATCAAATCTACTCTGTTCCTGTCAAACTCTGCCGTCTCCTCCCGGAAACGTCCAGCAATACGATTTCTGGCAAAGGTGCCGTCTGCATTAATTGCCTCATTTGCCTGCGCAACCACATAATTATCCTCTTCATCCGCAGTCAAATAGATAACTTCATCCGTAACAACCGGATTATTGGGATCTGTCTTATCAAGCTTTCTATACGGTGCCTCAACAAAACCATACTGGTTAATTCTTGCATAGCAGGCAAGAGAGTTGATCAAACCGATATTCGGACCTTCAGGTGTCTCAATAGGACACATTCTTCCGTAATGGGTATAGTGAACATCACGCACCTCAAATCCAGCTCTGTCACGCGACAGACCACCAGGACCAAGTGCAGATAAACGTCTCTTATGTGTCAGCTCAGAAAGCGGATTATTCTGATCCATAAACTGTGATAACTGGGAGCTTCCAAAGAACTCCTTAACTGCTGCAGTAACTGGTTTAATATTAATCAAGGACTGCGGAGAAATGGTCTCAATATCCTGTGTTGACATTCTCTCACGAACCACTCTCTCCAGTCGGGAAAGACCGATTCGATACTGGTTCTGCAGTAATTCACCTACAGCTCTGATACGACGGTTACCCAAATGGTCAATATCATCATCATTACCAACTCCGTACTCCAGATTCATATTATAGCTAATCGATGCCAGAATATCCTCCTTTGTAATATGCTTCGGAATCAAGTCACGAACATCACGGCGGATTGCTTTCTTCAACTCTTCCTTATCCGTATATTCCTCCAACATCTGTGCCAAAACCGGATAGAACACATCTTCCGTAACTCCCAGCTCAGCAGCATCAAAATCAACATATCTGCTAATATCAACCATCATATTGGAAAGAACCTTTATGTTACGGGTCTCTGTTTGAATCATCACATAGGGAACTGCCGCATTCTGCAAATCTGCAGCACTTTCTCTAGTAAGCTTGTCCCCCGCCTTTGCAAGAATCTCACCTGTCGAAGGGTCTACCACATCCTCCGCCAGCACATGACCTGCAAGTCTATTTTTAAATGAAAGCTTTTTATTAAATTTGTAACGTCCAACCTTGGCAAGGTCATAACGCCTAGGGTCAAAGAACATGGCATGAATCAAATTCTCAGCACTTTCCACTGCCAAAGGCTCACCGGGACGAATTTTTTTGTACAGCTCTAAAAGACCATCCTCATAATTATTAGACGGGTCTTTCTCCATACTTGCTATAATTTTCGGCTCATCACCAAACAATTCACGAATCTCCTCGTTGGTCCCAATACCCAGTGAACGAATCAAAACGGTAATAGGCACCTTACGGGTTCTATCTACACGAACGTAAAATACGTCATTGGAATCTGTCTCATACTCTAACCATGCACCACGGTTAGGAATTACTGTACAGGAATATAAGGTTTTACCAAGCTTATCATGGCTGATCGCATAATAGATACCAGGCGAACGAACCAACTGGCTGACAATAACACGCTCTGCACCATTAATGACAAAAGTACCTGTCTCTGTCATCAAGGGCAAATCTCCCATAAAAATGTCATGCTGGTTAATCTCGTCCGTTTCCTTATTATGAAGACGTACATTGACCTTTAACGGAGCTGCATATGTTGCATCTCTTTCCTTACACTCCTCAATCGAATACTTAACATCCTCCTCACTGAGCTGGAAATCAATAAATTCCAGACTTAACTGACCACTGTAATCAGTGATTGGAGAAATGTCTTCGAACACCTCTTTAAGTCCTGCTTCCAGAAACCATCTGTATGAGTCTTTTTGTACTTCGATTAGGTTCGGCATCTCAAGTACTTCCTTCTGTCTGGAATAACTCATTCGGATTCCTCTTCCCGCTGCAACAGGACTAATTCTGCTCTTTTCCATTGACGCTTTCACTCCTTGACCTTTATTATTCGCTCTCATTCAGCAAACTCCAACTCTCCCCTGCTAAATAATCACGTATTTTCAATGCTTTTCACAAAGCAAATTCACTATTGAGGATAGCTACCCACAATAATGACATTTTAATATTTTATCACCATGGGTTTCAAGTGTCAACCAGAATCTTCATATTTTTTGGAAAATTTTTCATATTGATTTTATTGTGGGAGTATTATCGTTATTCTTACGCCTTCCCCTTCCTGTGATTCATACCGAAGGGTTCCACGATGCCGCTTTACTTCCAAGAACACACTTCTACCAAAGCCCCGGATAATCTCCCCTTTGCTGATAAGAATTCCAGGCAGCCTTCATTTCAAAAGTCTGTATCACACCAATGACACATACACCCGCCAATCCCAAACGTAAAGCGCCGCCACCACCAGGTAGTACTAATACTGCCAGGAGAACGGCACATACCCTGCTTTTCCCCAAATGCATTCCCAATGCCAGTCCAAGAACTATCAAAGCAGAAATTATTCCGGCTAAATCAAAGACCGCAAAAGTATTTACAAACAGACTTGAAAGCGCCGCAAAATATGCCCCTATAGCAGCAATCCATAAATAATCCCTATGTTTACGCATTACCTGATGATTGAAAAATTCTTTCATTGTCAGATTGCGGCTTCCCGGTGTACGGGGAATACCCTCCCATGCTGAGTCACCTGTCATTTCCCTCAGTTCCTCTGCGACAGTTCCACAATACGGACAAACCCGCAAGCCGTCCTCTAAAGGCTTTCCACAATTTCTACATTCCATAAATCCACCCTCTTTTCTTCTGTATTTTTCTTTCTTCACTTGTATACAAATCCATTTAGAGCCTATCCATCATCTGCGAAAACAGCTCCAGATATCTCTTCTCCACCTCTAAAAAGGGAACCATTTCCTGTGAAAAAATGCTTTTCATCTCCGGTTCCTCCTGATTCGTATATTCATTCAGCAGTTCCCGCAAATCAAAATAGAGCATATCATCATCAATCTCTTTTACAAGAATTGCTTCCTCCTCCGTTAACGGACTTCCCAGATATTTTGAATAAATAGTATCTAATATCTGCTCCTCATAACCTTCATATTCAGGGATATATTTTTTAAACGGTCTGGGAACATCCGACATATAAGCCTCTCCGGCATCATGCAAAAGACATGCAAGGCACACTCTCCCACTGTATCCTCTCGCCACAGCCTCCACTGCACAGTTAATGCAGTGCTGTCCCACAGAAAAGAAATGCTTAACATGTCCGTTTCCGCGGCAAAGAAGGGATAGCGCATGCGCTATATCCGTGATGTGAATTTTGTCCGCCTCTGGTTTCACCGGAACAAAATGAGTCCCTCCATACGTCGTAATATAATCCGGCATTTGTACACCTCCCTTCACCTCGGCTTCGCCTCGTTGTCGCGCCGCTTCTCTCACCTCGGCTTCGCCTCGTTGTCGCGCCGCTTCTTCTCACCTCGGCTCCGCCTCGTTGTCGCGCCGCTTCTTCTCACCTCGGCTTCGCCTCGTTGTCGCGCCGCTTCTCTCACCTCGGCTCCGCCTCGTTGTCGCGCCGCTTCTCTCACCTCGGCTCCGCCTCGTTGTCGCGCCGCTTCTTCTCACCTCGGCTTCGCC
>CAMWYM010000167.1 GCA_947178475.1 uncultured Clostridium sp.
CCGTTATACTATATAGAAAGTACTTTCAACACGGAAGAAAGGAGGAAAACATGGACAAGGATTTTTTCCTGATACGGAAAATGAAAAACGGAGATGAGGAAGCCATGGAATGCTTTGTGCGGCAGTATTATCCCGTTATTTTACAGTATTGCAGGTATCGTATTCGGGACAGAGAGGATGCAAAAGACATCACTCAGGAAACCTTTGAACGGTTTTTTGGAAAACTGACAGACTATCGTCATATGGGAAAAACAGTGAACTATCTGTATGTTATCGCAGGGAATTTGTGCA
Organism: uncultured Clostridium sp.; assembly: GCA_947178475.1. GTDB lineage: Bacteria > Bacillota > Clostridia > Lachnospirales > Lachnospiraceae > CAG-590. Next base: position 292 of record CAMWYM010000167.1, read on the forward strand.
GGGATTTTTATCAGAAAAAAACAGCGCTTGCAATGGAGGAATTACCGGAACAGGAAGAAAATCCAATGGAAGAGATAACAGATAGGCTGGATATAGAAATAGCAGTTGCAGGGCTGTCCGATGAGTTATCGGAAGTGATTATTTTATATTATTTCCAAGACCGAAAATTAAAGGAAATAGCAGAAATTTTGCAAATCGGGCTGCCACTGGTGAAATATAGAATGAAAAAAGCAAAGGAGCAGTTAGGAGCAATGCTGCGAAAATGATAAACGGAAAACAAGAACAGTGTCTAAGAGAATTGTGTACCGGAGGACGGATACGGAACTGGAAAACAAAAAACAGTATCCGTCCGGAAGGTGCACAGATTCATTAATGGACGCATGCTCTTGGCGGCCATAAATGAATCTAAGAAAATTGTGTACCGGAGGACGGATACGGAACTGGAATAGGAGGGAAAGGGACATGACGGAATTTCAGAAAAAAACACCGGCGAAGCAGAAGACCAGTCAAAGCCTATCGAAGGAACAGGAACTGGAACAGCGTTTGTACGCCTATAAAGCCAGTCAGACTGTGTCTTTGGAAGAGGAAGAAATACTGGAAACTCTGTCAAAGGCAAAGGAAGCATTTTATGAAGGTGCAAAAATGCATACTGTGTCACGGATGGAATTTTTATTTAATCAGATGAGATACATCAAAAAATGGTGGTGGCTGTGCCAGGGAATGGTTCTGGTGGTTCTATGGAGATTTCTGTATTCTGCGGGCAGTGATATTTATACACAGCGGATTATGGGTGTACTGTCAGCGGTATTTGCCATTTTGCTGGTGCCGGAGCTGTGGAAGAACCGCAGTAGTCAGTCTATGGAAATAGAAGGGACGGCATATTTTTCCTTAAGACAGGTGTATGCAGCGAGAATGCTGCTGTTTGCAATGGCGGATGTGCTCATGTTAAGTATTTTTTGTGGTGTGGTATCGATTACCGTACAGATAACTGTAAAGGAATTATTATTTTATTTTTTCCTTCCGTTTAACGTAACCTGCTGTATCTGTTTCCGGCTGCTATACAGCAGATGGGTGAATTCAGAGTATCTTGCCATAGCGCTTTCCCTGTTATGGAGTGCGGTCTGGGGCTGGATGGTTTTGAAGGAAGCAGTGTATAGTGCAGTGATGGTGCCGGTATGGTGGGGAATCCTGTCTGCGTCTTTGGTCTATCTGTTGTTTACGGTTTATCAGGTGTTTAAAAAGTGTGAGAATTACTGGGAGGTAAATCCGATATGGAATTAGAATTAGAACATGTAACAAAAGAATTTAATGATTTTAAGGCAGTATCTGATGTGAGCTACACAATGCACAACGGAGTGTACGGTCTTTTGGGCGTAAATGGTGCCGGGAAGACCACCACTATGCGTATGCTGTGTACATTGTTAAAACCGTCTGCAGGAAGGATTACCTATGACGGCAGGGATATCTTTGAGATGGATGGGGAATACAGAAAAATGTTGGGATATCTGCCCCAGGACTTTGGATATTACCCGGATTTTTCCGTGCAGGATTATCTGATGTATATTGCGTCTATCAAAGGGCTTCCGTCAGCACTGGCAGGAAAACGGGTAAAAGAACTGCTGGGAAAAGTAGGACTTTCAAAGGCAAAAAATAAAAAAATGAAGAAGCTTTCAGGTGGAATGAAGCGTAGAGCGGGAATTGCCCAGGCAATGCTAAATGATCCACGGATTTTAATTTTGGATGAGCCCACAGCGGGACTGGACCCAAATGAAAGAATCCGGTTTCGGAATCTTATCAGTGAGCTTTCGGAGGACCGGATGGTGTTGCTGTCCACCCATATTGTTTCTGATGTGGAGTATATTGCAGGTGAAATCTTATTGATGAAGGACGGGGTGTTTGCCCATTCCGGTACAGTCTATGAGCTTACATCTTCTATTCCGGATAGAGTATGGAATGTAAAGGCGGCAAAAACAGAAGTGGATACCTATATGAAGCAGTATAAGGTTGCCAATGTCAAGACGGTTCAGGAGGGAGTGGAGCTTCGGATTTTGTCAGAGCAGATGCCTCACCCGAATGCGTTGGAGGAAGAGGTTTCCCTGGAAGATGTATTTTTATATTACTTTGGCGAGAAAGCAGGTGAAGAAAATGGTGTATTATGAGATAAAAAAGGTATTCTCCAAGACGAGCAATAAAATAGCGGTGCTGATTTTAATATTTTTATTAGGACTGCTCAGTAGTTCTGCCGTTCATGTGGAGTATACGAATGAAGAAGGTAATCATGAATCGGGAATTTCCGCCATTCATAAGCTGAAGGAGATGAAAAAGGAATGGGAAGGGGAGCTTACAGAGGAGAAACTTATGCAGGTAATTGAGGAAAATGCAAGAATTCAGGCGACTCCGGAAGCACAGTCCAAAGACATACAGCAGCAAAATATCGCCTATAACTGGATGCAGGGATTTGAGGACATCCGCACGATGTTTGCCAATTCTTATGGTGGATTTCGAGAACATGATTATTTTGTGATAGATTACCTGAAACCGGAGGATGCAGCAAAATTTTATTCCAATCGGGTGGAGAGTCTAAAAGAATATCTGAATTCCCCAGAGGCAGACATAGTTTCTCATTTCCTTTCTGAGAAGGAGAAGGCATTTTTGATAAAACAGTATGAGGAGATGGAAACACCGCTGAAATATGAAGATTTTATGGGATGGGATGAGTCCGAATACTATGCGCCGATGCTTATCATGTTTATGTGTCTGATTCTGGGATTTTTGGTGGCAGGGATATTTTCTAATGAGACGAAGTTAAAAGCAGATTCCATTTTTTTCTCTGCTTATCATGGGCGTAAGCAGGCGGTGCTTGCGAAGCTTGTGGCAGGGCTTGTTATCGTGACAGGGCTTTACTGGCTGGTCATGCTGTTATTTTCCGCAATCGTGTTGGGGATTCTTGGCACGAGTGGGGCGGACTGCATGATCCAGACTAGCTTAGGCGGCTGGAAAAGCTTTTACAATATTACCTTTTTGCAGCGTCATTTACTGATTCTGTTTGGTGGTTACATTGGAACCTTATTTGTCATGCTGGTGACCATGTTTGTATCGGCAAAGACAAAATCGGCGGTGGTTTCGGTGATGGTTCCCTTTATCCTTCTCTTTGTTCCAGCCTTTTTGAGCGGTAGCGATAGCCATACACTGAATCAGATTTTAGGGGTTTTACCGGACCAGCTGATGCAGCTTGATAAGCCATTGAAAACCTTCACTCTGGCAGAGATTGGAGGAACGGTAACCGGTATACTGAATGTGTTGTTTCCGGTTTATGCAACATTGTCTGTTATTCTTTGTCCAATCGTTTATCAGGTGTACCGGAGGGCAGAGGTGAAGTAGGTGTTATGAAAGATTTGTAAATGAAATAAAACTGTTTGGGGCTGTTTTTGGACAGTCCCTTTTTTGTCGATGGGGCATTTGCTGAATTGGTCAATGT
>CAMWYM010000168.1 GCA_947178475.1 uncultured Clostridium sp.
ATTTAGATATAATTATAATAAAACTATATTGGTATAAGTGAAAATGACTGAAAATTCGACGAATATGGCATTAATTACCAGAATATAACCTTAAAATACGGGTTGACATGATTTAAAACTTATGCAATAATGTTACAAAATTGTTACAAAACAATTAAGAAAGGAAGGGCGGGTAGTCCTAAAAAGACATCCGTAGGTATTATGAATTTAAAAAGACTAGTAACCGTAATTGTAGCTGGATTTGCATTATGTCTTATGTTTAATGTATCTTGTGAAGCAGCTGCTACAACCAAAGCTACTACGAAAGAAAAATCATCAAATAAATATACAGAAAGCGAACTTCGTTATATGAGCAGCATTATTTATTGTGAGGCAAGAGGAGAATCCTATGCGGGACAAAAGGCTGTCGGAATTGTGGTGATGAACCGTGTCAGAAGTAAATCCTTTCCGGATAGTGTAAAAGAAGTGATTTACCAGAGAGGACAATTTTCACCGGTGCGAAACGGTGCTTTAAACAAAGCGTTAAAGATATATGACCAGCAGAAGAAGAAGGGTAAATTCAAGAGCGAAATGAAATCCTGCCGGAAAGCGGCAAAGGAGGTATTGGAAGGCTCAACCACCATTAAGGTACGAGGGAAGAAGAAAGAAATGAAAAGTTATTTGTTTTTTTCAAGATACATTGCAAAGGCCAGATATCAACTGGGCTCCCATCAATTTAAATAATAGAGAATACAGGCTTATCGTTTTTTGATAAGTCTGTATTTCTTTTTAGGTGAATATACTGTAAGTAAAAGAGGACAGGATGTTTTTATGAAACGCTGTAAATACATATTTTTACTTGCCATGTTTGCTATTTTTCTTGTATCGGTGCTGACGGGATGTCGGATTGAGGAGACAAATGAAGAAAAAATTAAGGATTTGGACTACACAATCTGTGATGAGAGCAAGCTTCCTGATGCACTGGTAGATTTGATTCAGGAAAAGAGAAAGGAACCCTTTAAGCTGACTTACCGGACCAGGGATTATCTCTATATTGTGGTTGGTTATGGGGCTCAGGACCGCACGGATTTGAATGTGCTTCTGACAGAGCTGTATCTGACGAAAAACGCAATTTTTGTCGATACAGAGCTCACTGCGGTGGAGGACACTACACTGGAAGATAATATGGTATCTTATCCCTGGATTGCGGTAAAGTGCGAGCTGTATGATGTGCAGATAATCTTTCGGTAGAAGAGCTTGCATAGTTGATTATTTCCGGCCATTTTCTACCAGCGGATATAAATAAGTGCTTCCTTTTTTGTTGTAAAATGTGTATAATAGTAGCAATGATATTTTATGAGCTATTATGATTGTACAAAAATAAAGGGGATAAGCTATGAACAAAGAAATGGTATGGGAGGATAGGTTTAATATTGGTGTTGATTCGATTGACAGGGAACATCAGAAGCTTTTTTCCATCATGGGCAAGATGGTCGCACTTAATGAGGATGAGGCGAAACAGAAGCATGCCTGTATAGAGACGATTAAATATTTTAAAAGTTATTCAGGCAAGCATTGCAAAGATGAAGAAGAGTATATGCTATCTATTAATTATGATGGATATGAGCTGCACAAACGTCTGCATGATAATTTTCGCAATAAAATGCTTCCGGCATTGGAGAAGGAACTGATAGAGACAGATTATTCTCCAAAGGCTATCCGGCATTTTACCGGAGTCTGTATGGGATGGTTGTCCGGACATACGATGACAGAGGATCATGCGATTACGGGAAAAACCATCAGCAAATGGAAAGATATACGGTCCGAGGATGAATTGAATGCACTGGAACAGACTATTATTCAGATTATGAGGGAAGTGTTCCGGCTGGAGACACAGGTAATCAGCGAGAATTACGGTGGAGAAGATTTTGGCAAGAGGATATATCACCGTTTGGATTATCGTTCTCAAAGGGGTGAGAGATATCAGGTGTTTTTGGTTTATGAAGAGCAGCTGCTCATCAATACAGTGGGACATATGCTGGGAATCCAATTTAAAAAGGTGGATAAAGTGGTGACTGATGCCGCAAGAGTGCAGTCTCAGCAGCTTCTGGAGCGTATCAGAGAATATTTTCCTGCAGTAGATTTGTGTGAGCTTGAAAAGGACAGTCTTTTGACAGAGGAACAGTTTACCAAAGCCATGGAGAAAGACAATCCGCCATACAGCTTGCTGTTCGACACTGGTGCTGGGTATTTTGCCTTTTGTCTAAGAGGGGATGTATTACACGAAGCTGAGAATCCGTCGGGGGATTCGATAGGATCTGCAAAGCTGCTGGATGAGTTCAGACGCCAGATGGAAAAAAATGCAAATAAGAAGAAGGTGCTTGTTGTGGATGATGCACTGGTTGCACGCCAGAGTATGAAGGAGCTGCTGGAGAAGGATTACCATGTGATTTTGGCGGATTCCGGATTTTCCGCAATCAAGAGCATAGTATTGGGCAGACCGGATTTGATTCTGCTGGATTACCAGATGCCGATATGCGACGGCAGGCAGGTGCTGGAAATGATTCGAAGTAACAGTGATATAGCAGACATTCCCGTTATTTTTCTCACCGGCAGAGGAGATAAGGAAAGTGTCAGGAAGGTTATGGCTTTAAAGCCGGCGGGCTATATGCTGAAAACGATGAAGCTCGATGATATCAAAAAAAATATTGACCTCTTTTTTGAAAAGGTGAAAAAATAATAAATTTTACTAATTAACGGAAATTAACCTGTCAGCTTCTTTTTGATCTGGCAGGTTTTGTCTTTGCAATTGGCGCACTGAAGAGTTTTGTTGGAGCCGCTCCAGAAGCGTTCAGGGTGTTTGGCGTAAATGACCTCCCAGTGTATCAGTACCACGCAGGATGTAAAGAACAGACTCCAGCTGAAAAAGTTTTTGATGAAAAGCATTGGTGTAAACATCATAAAATGTCCCCAGTCATAGATGCGGCAGTTGATGCAGCATTTATTCTTCATGATGACGGACTGAAACGGACAGTAGAACAGGATGCAGATGTAATCGCAGAGAAAGTAAAACACGGTAAGCATCAGCAGATCAGCCTCATCTAATATGTGGAACAGGTACAGTGCGCCGAAGATAGCATTAAATATCAGCCAGACCAGCATGACAGTCCATGCCTTTACATTCTGGTCCTTGACAAACCGGTGGAGCTCCAGCTCGGAATACCCTTCTTCTTCCTGGTACTGTTCTTTTTCTGCCTTGCGCAAAGCCATAGTCAGCCGGTCGACCGGAAAGATATGGACAAGCATCATTATCATAAATATCAGCCAGAGACCGTGCAAGGGAGTGATGCCCTTGTATACCGGCCATGTCATCAGACTGCATAGAGCTTCCCGCTGAAGGATATAAAATATTAGTACACTGATAAAAATTGCAATTCGCAGGCAAAGCTTAATCAGATAACGCAACATCATTTTTGTTTTAATAAAATTTTTCATCGTTTTGTATCTCCATTTGTATTTATATCTTCTAAGCATAATGCATAAATCAGTATTTCCTGTTTCATACTAGCATTATTAGGCGTTTGCGAAACTTAAGTTTTTCAAGATATTCGCTGTACAATATAGACAAATCAACGCAGGCACGCTTGCGCTGCTTGTCGCTCGCAAC
>CAMWYM010000169.1 GCA_947178475.1 uncultured Clostridium sp.
GGCATTTTACTGTGGAACAGAAAGAGGAATTGAAACGGGCAATGACGGTCAAGGTTCCGAAAGAAGTGATACTTTCTTATTTCTATCCGGAAACATCGGTTGCGAAAATGATGGAAATCAGAAGGCAGTATGAATGAAGAAATATGGGGTGTAAGCAAAATGTATTTGACGATTAACTAAGTTTTTGAAAAGTATTGCATTATTGTATAAATTATGCTAAACTAACAAAGATTTCTTGGGAAACTATATGAATGTAAGTTGCACATTTGCGTTTTTTGAATCACCTTATCATTTAAGAGGGAGTTCTTGCATAATGTGACGGGTTTTGTTATAATTAATATACTAAAAACATGTTTAGTGGAGATGTTTTGTGGTATAATAGTTATGGACAAGCAATTATTCCAATTGGTCTCATATAATATATTAGGGAATATAGTGGACACAAGAGATAAATACTAGCTTAAGGAACAAAAGATATGAGCGAAAAATTTAAATCTGTCATACAATGGACATTGTATGGACTTGTGCTATTTATGATTTTATTAACAATAGCTATCTTGGTTGTTAATGTAATTGCACCTACTTTTTTCCCCCAGAGAGATATTAGTGGTTTTACGGCTTATATCAATACTGCTTGTGTGATTTTAAGTATCGTATCTGTAGGATTAGGTATGTTTTCAGTTTGGCAAGCTTCTGAAAGTAGTAAGCAGGCTGGAAAAATTGCAGGTTCTATTCAGGCATTAAAACAACAACAGGAGGCACTAGTTGTTACTTTGAAGAGTGTTGATGGCATAAATGTTGATTCTGCCAATAAAATTGGTGGAGAATGGGAACCAGATAATGTGACGAGTTAAAGAAAGGGTAGGTGGTATGTATGTGCATGAAATATGTAAATGCAACAGCAGCATGTTATAAGTCAATATTAATGGAAAACAAAAGTATAATGTCACTTAATGCACCCTTTAACGAAATACAGTCAGTTGATAGTGTTGGAATCCCATGTATTGATTTTTTTGTGGCAACTCAGATTGATTTTCTAGGGACGAATAAGGAAGAACATAAAAAAGAGAGTCCGTTGGAGCAAAAGAAAAAAATTGACTTTATTATAAGATTGACCAAATGCGATAGCGAAGAGGTGAATCGTATATGTTCTGACTTGGATAGTTTTTCTATTGATTTGGCAGAAATGAATGAAAAAGAACAGGTTAGTGTAGCTTGTTTTGGTTTCGTGAATTATATGAGAATGACTAAAGTGGAAAAACTTCCATTGCCTGCTGGAACAGGAAAGTATGTTCTGAAGATTTTAATAAAAGAGTCTGAAAGTGATGAGTACACAATACAATCTATGTCAAAAGTTACAGTGCTATAAATTATTTAAAATTATTATTTATAATGTATAAATCTTGTTTAAGCCATTACAGAGATATTTTGTAGTGGCTTTTTATTTTATTGAAATTCAGAATAAGTATAATTAGGAGGGAAAGAGTAGCCAGAAAAAGCAAAGGGGATATCCTAGATGAAAAAACAACGGGAGTAATCCCGATAATATAAATGCAGCAAATGTGGATGGACTTGTTTCATCAGCGGAGATAGAAGCCGTGGATGGAAGAGGTCCGTCCATTTTTTATCTCCGTATTTTTTATGAAGAAAAGGAGATTGTGGTTATGAGAAATTACACAAATAAGAAAAAAAAGAATAAGATTTTCGGGTTCTGTAAGGGGGTTCTGGTTCCGTCTTTTACCGGAGGGGTATATACCGTTTGCCGGCTGACAACAACTGTCCTTGCAGCAGGTACAGATACCAGTGCAGTTACAGCTCCGTTAGAGAATTTGAAGACACTGGTCATTGCGATTATCGGTGCTGTAGGTGTCATTATCCTTGCAAAGAATGTCATGGAATTTGCACAAGCCTACCAGCAGCAGGATTCTTCAACGATGAATTCTGCCCTAAAAGGGATTGTGGCAGGCATTATGATGGCGGGGATTTCCTCGGTATTGGCATTCCTAGGATTTTAGGGAACGGGAAATGAGGTGGCATGACATGGATATTTTTAAGCTGGGAGATAAAATCCTTGCACTTCTGGAGGTCGTGTTTGGATTCTGGAATAATCAGGTCTCCCTCATATTTGAGATGCTGGGGCAATCACCAGTAGCGTTCAAAGAAGGGGGACCATGGGCAGTCATATCGGGTATAGAACCGCTATTTGTATCTGTCGGCTCTTCCCTTGTCGTACTGTTTTTCGTCATCGGGTTTTGCTCGGAAAGTATAGACATCAAGGAGGAGATGCGGTTTGAAGTCATTTTCCGCATTCTCATTCGTTTGGGGATTGCAGAGTATCTGGTAGTCAACAATGTAACGATTATGAAAGCCTTTTTTACTTCAATTGGAAATCTGGTGGGTCTGCTGGGCGAGGGAACCCATACCAGACTTATGATTCCGGCGGAGGAAGCAGAAATAATCAAAAATCTTGGATTTGGTGAATGTTTAATCATGCTGATACCGGCGGCATTGCTGTCATTGATCGTCATTATCTGCGGTTTCTTCCTGATTTATACGGTATATTTCCGTTTTCTGAAACTGCTGGTGATTATACCGGTTGGCTCGATTGCATTTTCAACAATGGGCGGAAACCGCATGGTGGCACACACAGCGGTCACCTACAGCAAATATTTCTTGTCCACTGCATTTGAGGCGGTGACAATGGCACTGGCAATCATGGTATGCAATGCATTTATCAGTGCAGGGCTTCCAAGTTTTACAGGAGATTATGAAGATTGGGCAAAGACATTGATATTTTTATGTGAAATGACATTCACGATTGCCCTCACGGTAGGAAGTGTAAAAGGGGCACAAAGTTTAACCAGTAAAGTATTGGGATTATAGGAGGGAACAGGATGAATAAACAGTTAGAAATGAACAGCAGATTTTCCGGTAAGGTGAAGCTGGAGTTAGAGATTAATGCTTATATGAACAACAACAGGATGTATATCGGTCTGATTGAGGTAGATGGTGAATATCCGGAGCCATTTGCAGATTTGACCGTCAATATTGATGCACCATGTCCGGATTACTGTGGATATGTAGATACCAATAACTGTCCGGAGCTGGAAGATTTTATTGTACAGCACGGGTTGGGGGAATTTACAGGTTTGGTGGGAAGCAGTGGTTTTTGCTCGTATCCGCTTTATATGTTCAATGTGGAAAAACTGCGTGAGGCAGCACCTGAGAGCATGGAACAGTTTGAACGGTCAGTCATGGGTATTGTACCGGAACAGAAAGAGAAGGTGAGATAAATGGTAATTGAAATCAACAAGGATATAGATCACTACAAGGAGTCTGTAGTGATGGGTTTAACGGCAAGACAGCTGATTTTCTCTGTCTTATCCGTGATTGCCGGAGGGGGAATCGTTCTGCTATTGTACCGGTATATCGGACTGACCGCAGGAACATAT
>CAMWYM010000170.1 GCA_947178475.1 uncultured Clostridium sp.
AAATCAAGTAATACAAAATATTTATATTTTCACTTAAGCCCCATAATGGCACCGCTAATCTGCGCCATTGTGGGGCGGCTTTATTATTCCATACTAACTCCCGCTGTATAAGGGGCAAATGTCACCCTCACAAAATATCCCTGCTCCTCCTGACAAACCGGACAAACCTCCGGAGCCTCCTTTGCATCTACTATATGGCCACAATTTAGGCACATCCACGTTGTAGAAACGTCTGAGATAAACAGCTGGTTATCCTGCATCCACTTCTTAAATTGTGCAAACCTTTCTGCATGTACCTTCTCTACTTTTCCAATCATGTGAAAGGTTCCCGCAATTTTCTGGAAACCCTCCTGCCTTGCCACGTCCTCAAATTCCTTATAAACCTGATCATGCTCCTCGTTCTCATTATGCTCCGCCATGCCTAAAAGCTCCTCTAACGACTCACTGATATCTACCGGATATGCGCCGTCAATCTGAATATTTTCTCCTGAACACTCAGTTAAAAATTCATAAAAGACCTTCGCATGGGCTCTCTCCTGCTCCGCAGTATATTTAAACACCTCCTCTAACACATGTAGTTTTTTCTGATGTGCCTTCCTTGCTGCAATATTATAGCGATTTCTCGCCTGCGATTCTCCTGCAAATGCCCTCATCAGATTTTCCTTTGTTTTACTGTTCTTAAATTCAACTGCCATATCGGACCTCCTATCATACAATTGTTTCATTATAAGAATTACCAAAAAAAGCAGCCTCTATACAAGACAAAAATAATCTATGCCCTGTATAGAGACTGCAAAAATAATCTGTTTTAGCTGTAATCACTCCACTGAGTAATTAGGAGCCTCCTTTGTGATCTGAATATCATGAGGATGGCTTTCCTTTAATGCCGCAGGTGTAATCTCTACAAACTGTGCTGTTTCATGCAGTTCGGTAATCGTTTTCGCACCACAGTAACCCATACCGGAGCGCAAACCGCCCAGCAGTTGGAATACCGTATCCTCCACAGTTCCCTTATATGCCACACGACCTTCCACGCCTTCAGGAACCAACTTTTTGGCATTGTCCTGAAAATAGCGATCCTTACTTCCATTTTCCATTGCCGCAATGGAACCCATACCACGGTATACCTTATACTTACGCCCCTGATACAACTCAAACTCTCCCGGTGATTCATCAGTTCCCGCAAAGAGACTTCCCATCATACAAACATCGGCACCTGCAGCCAAAGCCTTGGTGATATCACCTGAATACTTGATACCTCCGTCTGCAATAACCGGAATACCATATTCCTTTGCAACATCGTAGGCCTCCATAATTGCAGTAATCTGTGGTACACCGATACCTGCCACCACACGGGTAGTACAGATAGAACCCGGACCAATACCGATTTTCACTGCATCCACACCCATTTTTATCATAGCCTCTGCGCCACTTCTGGTGGCCACATTACCGGCAATAACCTGTAAATCCGGATATTTTTCACGAACCAGCTTAAAGGTTTTGAGTACGTTTGCAGAATGTCCGTGGGCAGTGTCAATCACAATGGCATCTACCTTAGATTTCACCAGCTCGTCCACCCTGTCTGTTATATCCGGAGTAACTCCCACAGCCGCAGCACAGAGCAGTCTACCCTGTGAATCCTTTGCTGAATGAGGATATTTGATCGTCTTCTCAATATCTTTAATCGTGATTAAGCCTTTTAAATTGAAGTCATCATCCACTATCGGAAGCTTTTCCTTGCGGACAGCAGCCAGAATCTTCTTTGCCTCCTCCAAAGTTATACCTTCCTTAGCAGTAATCAGATTTTCAGAGGTCATAGACTCCTTAATCTTCCTGGTATAATCCGTCTCAAACTTCAAGTCCCGATTAGTAATAATTCCAACAAGCTTTGTTCCCTCACAAATTGGAACACCGGAAATACGGAACTTAGCCATCAGTCTGTCCGCATCATTTAAGGTATGCTCCGGTGTAAGAGAAAACGGATCTGTGATCACTCCGTTTTCCGAGCGTTTAACCGTATCTACCTCCTCGGCCTGTTCCTCGATAGACATGTTTTTGTGAATCACTCCAATTCCACCCTGCCTTGCCATCGCAATAGCCATTCTATGCTCAGTAACCGTATCCATGCCGGAACTCATCAGCGGAATCTGCAATTGAATTTTCTTTGTGAGCTGCGTTCTTAAATCCACATCATTTGGTATCACCTCTGAATACGCCGGAACTAACAGCACATCATCAAAAGTAATACCCTTTCCAATAATTTTACTCATTGTCTCTGCTCCCCTTCTTTATTGATATAGTAAAAGAAGCCAAGTAACAAAATGTTATTTGACTCATTATCATCCAAGTGACGCAATCATATATCGGGAATATTTACCCTTCATGCATTCGGCATTCACCTTATAAAATATCCTATAAAAATCCACCGTAATGTCGCCAAAAATTATATCCTTACCCATTATTCTACTCTTCATATACACATATGTAAAGCTTCAAATACTCTACACCGTCATATAATAACGGCACGGCGATAGGGTCAATGTCTGACTGAACCCTCAGGTTGTTTCCCATTGTAGAAAATGGCGGTGTAATATCAATAATCTTTCCCAGAGTAGAAAACATCGTTGCCGTGTTCCCCATAATCATATTGCTAAGCTCATTAAGCGCTGAACATGCCATATCATCTAAATCATTGACCGGCATTCCCATCATCATCCGGCTGGCAATATCCTTGGCATTGTCGACCGTCATAGCCAGCATCGCCTGCCCCTTCATCTGACCTACAACACCCACTGTAATCGTATATACCGGATTAGAAAAAGAAAAGGTAGCCATCGCTGGTTTGCCCACACCCAATTTCAGCTGGGTAACACTTTCAAATACGCTGATGGTAGATTGCAAAAATGGATTAATGTTGTTGACATCTATTGTTTTTCTCATTGCTTCTCCTCTTCCCTGATAC
>CAMWYM010000171.1 GCA_947178475.1 uncultured Clostridium sp.
ACTCATAGCCTGCCACGATATCCGACAGGCTGCTTCCGGTCATGGTCTGCATGGTGATGTTCTTAAAGGTAAAGTAAGACTGCTGTTCACAGCTGTGACGGCCATGGCTGGTAATTGGTCCAAATCCATATCCATAATCATTGTCTGGCAGAACAAAGTTGTCAATTATCAAGGTGTCTCCATCCCACACAGAAACCGACTTTTCATCTACTATGATTTTAAAGTGATGCAGGTCATACAGATTCCTCATAGGAAATGTTCTCATTATTCTTCCGGCATATTGTACCCAGTCATAGCCTCCATCGCAAAACTGTTTTAAATCTTTGCATTTAATCTGTACCAGCTTCAAGCCACTTGCGGTTACCAGAATACAAAAGCCCTTCATGATATTTTCTTCCTTATTCACTGTTGTATTGAACAGGAATCCACCGCCCTCCATACTGTGCCAGTTATTATAATCTCTCTGCAAATCAAACTCAAAAGTTTTCTGTCCCGGATTATCATCTGGCACATACAGAAAATCCTTTATCGCTGCCTCAGAATACCCCATCATTTTTATATCATCGCCTTCATACAATATATGTTTCTCTAATGCAGGAAGCCAGCGGTCCGAATAATTATAATGGTCATATTCCTTCCACGCAAAGGTATCCTGAGCCGTCAATGTAGAGGTGGATACTGCATCAATCTTTGCATCCACACCCTTTTCCTTAAGGATTTTCTTCAACGCCTCTGCCTTTGCATTATAGGTATCCATCGTATTTTTGTCTGTATCTCCAAGGGTAAATACAATATCCGCAGACTTGGATTTTTCTACCGAAAGCCTCGCCTTAGGCGCCTCATTTCCCACCTCAAAGACACAGCTTTCTGCCGGGTACTCTGCAGTATCATCCTTAAGATAGGCATCCTCGGTAATCAGCTTTGGAATCGTATCGGTAAAGGTCTCCACTACGGTGAGCACGACCTTATATCTGCCGACCTTGTCTGTATCAATGACAAGCTCTGTCTCATTTTCATCACTATAGACCGATGCTTCCTGCTCGGTAAACTCTCCATTGTTATCTTCATCATAGTAAACCGTCCAGATTCTCTGTCCGATGGCATCCCCATCCGGTGAGCTGGAAGCATCCTTGACAATAATCTTAGCTTGTCCCTTTTCGTCTCTGGAATAATACCCCTGTTCCAGATCAAAAGCTGCAACGGGCTCCAAATCCTTCTCAATAATAAGCTCCTTTGTAACCGTATAATCCACCTTGCCGGTTGTAACCGTTACACTGACCTGATAAGTCCCCGCCTTGCGAAAAATCATTTCCTTGTGGCACGCTCCGGATGCCTCTTTGTCTACCGCATATGCATCCTTTACCTCGCTGCCGTCTTTTGTAATGCTCCAGACCGTATCCTCCTTGATGATATATTCCGTATTTAAAGTTTCCTCTACATCTATCGTTACCTTTCTGTTTTCCTTTTTCTTTCCACCAAAATGAAGCTCTATCTCCGGTTTAAACAGGAAATCCAGCATATCAAAATCATATGGACCCGCATTAATATTAATCAGGGTTCCGTTAATCCGCACCTGTTTGGCAATAATGCGTCCATTCAGGGTGACATGGTTTGCATTGATATTGACACAGCCGTTTGGTGCATAAAGCACAGCATTTAATGTAATATCCGAACCATTCAGGGTAATATTGCCGTTTTCAGCGACAATAAACACCCGGGAATCCTCCGGTGTTACAAGCGTTCCCACGTTATAGGTTACCGAGTCCTTCGCATACAGGATTCCTTTTCCAAGAAAAGTGGTAGCGTTAAAACCTGCACTTCCCTCTACTACAACCGGTTTTTCCATAACAATGCTGTCACTGTTAAAATCTGTCGTCTTGTCATAAATGGTACCCTTTTCCTTGCAATAGGCATAGACCTCATTTGTGATGTCCGGCATATCAAGACTTTCCGCTTTTTCCTGCTGTTTGCCAATCTGTTGGCAGTCCTTGCCGCTTGCCGTCTTCAAATCAATAATGCCGGCAGCTTCCAATGTGCCATCCACTTTAACGGAGGTTCCCTGATAATAGAAACCCTTATTGCTATGTACATCGCCATAAATATTTGTCTCATTCGTGTAAAAGGATAATGTCTCATCCCCCGAGGTAAACAGAGCATAATTAAGCCCCCTCCATTTCTCCGGGAGTGTATGGCTGCCTGTTTCCTGCCCGTCAGTCTTTTGTTCCGTCGTCTTCTCCTCTGTCGATACCTCAGTGGCAGTTCCCTCCATTGAAATGCCAAGCGGGATATCCGGCTTGCTCTCTTCACCATAAGCGGTAAATCCGAAGGTCACACTCTTTCCCGCTTCCAGCTTTGCATTGTAAGACTTAGCTGCAATAATATATTCTCCCTGCCCGGAGGAATCAATATCCGCATTCCAGATATTGCTGATGGTGCCGTCATACTGAAGCAGCAATTTCCACGGGTTAATCGTGTCCGCCCCGTTATTCTGAATGGTTACGTCCACATTGACATAGTTTCCCCACGAATTCGTTTCCTTATAAGTAATCTCACAGTCTCTGGATGTGTATACCATTCCATCTGCAGATTTACCTCCTGTGCCTGCTGCATATGCACTTTCCGGAATCAATCCTAACACCAGTGCTGCCACCAGCATCAGGGAAAGCATTTGCCGCCCCAATCGTTTCATTCCTCTTTTGTGAATCTTTTTCATCTTTGGCTCCTCCCCTATTCAAAGATGTCTGCTATTTGTTAAATTAGTTTTTTAATCGATTATAATATTAAAGTAATT
>CAMWYM010000172.1 GCA_947178475.1 uncultured Clostridium sp.
ATATTCAAATTATTCCCATCTCTTTTTCAAAATTCTGTCGGATGACGGAACCATCATGGTTTATCCTGACGATCCGTTATCCCCGGAAATGCAGCTATTGGAAAAACTTGAGAAATCATTACCCGGATATTCAAAAATCAATCTGGGAACAGAGGAAGAAACATCTTACTTTACCCCTACTGTAAAACTGTCCAGCGAATCCGGTCAGTCTTATTATGGTTCCGTCCAAGGTTTAAAAATGAATAATGGAAGCTATGTTATGATTTATTTTCTGCATCCGGCTGACACAATTTTCTCTATCCGCAATATCATCCCTTATTTTCTATTGGAACTTTTAGGATTATTACTATTACTGATTACCGGGAAATTACTGATTGACAAAATTTTCAAACCTGTCGGTCAAAATATACAAAACCAGAAAGAATTTATTTCCTATGCCTCCCATGAATTGAAAGCTCCCCTTGCCATCATACAGGCTTCCAATTCTTCTTCCGAGAGAGCATCCGTAGATGCCCAGGCTGCCATCTCTAACGCCTGCAGCCGCATGAGCAGGCTGATATCTGATATGCTTCTTTTAGCAACAACGGAAAATGCAGATATGCCACTGAACCTTACATCTGCTGATGTAAGCGCCATGTTGATAGGGCTGTATGAAACACACCTCCCTTTGTGCAGAGAGACACATCATATATTACAGCTTGATCTGCCAGATGAACTGCTCCCTGAAATCGTCATAGATGAAGCAAGGATTGTTCAGGTACTGTCCATCCTGATCAGCAATGCTATCAGCTATTCTCCTGCTGGCAGCGAAATCACCCTGCATGTAGATATGGAAAATGCAGATATTTTTGCAAAAAAATCACTCTGCATCAAGGTTATTGACCACGGAATTGGTATTCCTGATATTGAAAAAAAACGGATTTTTGACCGTTTCTATCGGGTTGATAAATCACATAAGGATAAGCACCACTATGGTCTGGGACTGAGCATTGCTCAAAATATCATTCTTCTCCACAAAGGGACATTGGAAGTAAAGGATACTGAAGGGGGCGGTTCCACATTTTGCATCACCCTGCCCATTAATCAAAAATAGAAAATGCAATTTTTCTCAATCATATCCATTCTGAACTGTCTAAAAATGTAAAAGGCACCTATCAGTTTCCCAAGTAGATGCCTTTACATTTAATACATCAATTTGAATTCTACGCTTACATTTTTCATGTCCAACCTTCTTGCTCATTAACAGCAAATGAAACAGCCAAGTAAGTCAAAATAATTTTATCGCTTTGTACCTTGTTTATTTTTTAAGGACATAAAAAGGACAATCAAAATCACAATGACGAACAACACAATAATGCTTCCTTCAATTTTGCATACTCCACCAGATAAACTGTGTCATTTACCATAATTGCTGCCGGATAGTCTGCAACGCCATCTGTTGCTATGTTTTCCTCTGTATCTGTCTGTTCTGTATTTCCCACCATTTGATTATCAGCTCCAGCGGAATCTTCTGCACTGTTTGAAGCTTCACACCCTGTTATCAACAAAACACATACTATTGCCATTATAAATGCAATTCGTTTTCTCATGCTGCCTCCTGAAAAATACAAGTAATATTCCAATTACCACTATAAAATATCAAAATGCCTGCTCTGTAAACTGAACTGACCGTGCCATACGAATGACATCATCTTTGGTAAAATGCTCCTGATTCAAAAACAGGACATAAAAAAACTCGCTATCTTCTTTTCCCATAAAAACATACCAGTAATGAGAATTTAATACATCCTCCTCCGCATCTGGATGCTGTGACAAATAATCCTCCCAACTAGCGGCAGTAAACAGATCAAAAGCATACTCCGCTAAGATCGCCTGAACTTCACAGCCTTCCAGTATTTCCGTTTCCCCGAGTTGTTCCGCGTGGTTCATCATCAAAGCGGCATCTGTTAGCGTCCCGCTTTCAAACTTCAAAATCTGGGATGCATTTTCTCCTCTGCCAATACCACTGGGACAATACCATGCCTCCGAAATCCATTCATCATGGGGCGGTTCTTCCGTTTCTCCTTCCAGCCGCCAACCACTGCAAAATCCAATATCTTCCCTATACTCTCCCAATGTAAAACCACCCGGCAGGTCACAGATCAGATATTGATCCATTCCATAATCCCGCTGTAAAAATCCCTGCAAATCCTTTGTGGGAGTAAACCGCTCATCCACCTCATAAAGCAGCACTGCATCCTGAGATTCTTTTTCCATCAGCCGAATATTGTCAATCTCATTTTCGGTATGTCCATATTCCTCAGCCGTCTCCGGACGCCAGTAAGAGAGTTGCAGTTCATAATTTCTGTCACTCGCTATCCCGTTTCCAGACGTATGCGGATAAACGAGAGCACAGGTGTAAAGTCCTGTCAAAGAATCTTCCCTCACGGAAACTGGTTTCATATTCTCGTATGCAAGAAACCCCTCCAGACCTTCCTCTTCCACTTTCGATATCAAGCCATCATTTTCATACAATTCTAAAAGAGCCTCCATTGTCAATTCTTTTACAGTTTCATTTTCTTCATCAAT
>CAMWYM010000173.1 GCA_947178475.1 uncultured Clostridium sp.
TGTGCTGCGCTGGACAGACACAAGCCGCCGTACCACGACTGCAAAACAGTTTGGCAAGGCGCTGGAGGTTATGGATCAAGGAGCAATCACGTTCTATGGAGTATTAGGCTTTATTGCACTGAAAGAGGATAAAGAGTTGACGTTAGAAGTGCCTGCGGGCTTTAACGGTTCTGTCAGGGCGGAGAGCCATGATGAAATGGTTCGTGTTTTTGGTATCGAAAAATTAGGGAATCTGACAATAAAGACCACCATAGGAGCTATCGAGGTCACGGGTACAAATGCTGCGAATTTTCAGCTTTCTACAATGGGAGGGAATATCAGCTTACGGGGTATTGCCAGTGATGCTGGAATCAGTGCTGAAACACATAACGGAAATATAGACTGTCTGTGTGTCGGTGATGAGAGAGATTACTCGGTTGACTGCCATACTCAGAGCGGTTATGTTGATACCCCTCCTATGAGCTACTGCCAGGGCAAGAAGCCCCTCCGGTTGCGTACAATGACTGGTGGAATTTCTTTACGCTTTATGAACAGGGCTGGTGGACAGTCGTAATGATAGGTAATCGGGGTAAATACTGAAATTACTTATAAATAGGTAAGCAGCGGTTGGCATCATTTGACCGCTGCCCAATTGGAATTTGTCAGTTTGTCGGGGTGCTGATGTGTGTGTTGTTTATTTGATTGCGGATCTTGCAAGTGTCCCGAATTTTAAGTATTGGAGATATTTATGATGCAATATAGAGATAGAAGATCAACAGTAAGAAGAGTGATTTCAGGATTGATTGTTGCAGCATTGGTTACCATAGGCTGTTTGCATTATTTTCATGTTACGAATAATGGGGAACAAGAATCTATTGATGTAACAAAAAATTTTTCAGCAGATGAAATTACAAAAATTCAGATTAAAAGCAGGCTTTCGCAAGTCAACGTTGTGGCTGGAAATGGTGATGACATTATGGTGTATTGGTCGGATACAGACCGCCGTACCACAACCGCAACGCAGGATGGGGAAGTGCTGAAAGTTGAGGATAAGGGAGAAATCGGTTTCTATGATGTGCTGGGTTTTATCCAGTTAAAAGAGGATAAGGAGCTGACACTGGAGATTCCGGTTTCATTTACTGGCTCTCTTGAAATTGAGAGCAGAGATGAATTTGTCAGGGTTTTTGGTGTAGAAGGGCTGGAAAGCCTGTTAGTAGAAACTACGATAGGTGCCATTGAAATAACTACTGTGGAAGCCTTGGACTATCAGCTTTCCAGCAAAGGCGGAAACATAAGCCTGCATGGTGTTAGCTGTGGTTCTGGAATTAGTGCAAACACAAATAACGGAAATATAGACTGCCTCTTTGTTGGAGATGAAACGCAGTATCTGCTTGACTGCCATACGGATAGGGGAACACTCGACATTCCCCGGACAACTTATAACGGAGAGATACCGATTTGTCTGCGCACGGTATCCGGCAAGATTTCTGTTCAGTTTACGAATAGAGTTGGTGAGTGATTTGTTATGACATATGATCCAAAAGTAATTATGAAACATCTAAAAAGGGAATTGATTGATGATACATTTCAGGACTCTTTCATGTGGCTGCAAAATATTGGAGTACAGGACAGGGTTTATCTTGCATTTCAGGTTATTAAAATTATGCGGCGTTTCAGTCTGGATGATGAAAATATGAAACAGATACTTCAAATCAAGTTTTTCATTACAATGGCTGAAGCTGACGAACTTCTTGAGAAAGAAAAGCTGGTAGATGGCATATAGTGCATGAAAAAATATGATATATAAGGATGATGCACGATGTTTTGCAAATATTTTATTTGGTTTATTATTTACAGCTTTATCGGATGGATTTATGAATCTGCTTTCTGCACGATAAGAGCCCGCAAATGGAAAAATCGTGGTTTCCTTTATGGACCAGTCATTCCAATTTATGGCATAGGAGCTCTTGGGGTTTCCCTGCTGTCAGACTTTTTTCCTGAAATCGCTTTATCAGCTTGGAAGGTATTTCTGGTCTGTATGGCTGGCAGTGCCGCATTGGAATATTTTACATCATGGATGTTGGAGAAGCTGTTCCATGCCTGTTGGTGGGATTATTCGAGGGCTCCCCTTAATCTCAATGGACGGATATGTTTTCCGGCAGCTATTGGGTTTGGCTTGGCAGGGCTGTTTGTATTGCGTGTAATCTATCCGTTTGTAGATTATATGACAGGTCTTATTCCTGCGGCGTTCCTGCATGCGGTAGCCTTTGCGTTCCTTTTTGGGTTTGTGCTGGATCTGCTTATAACTGTTTGTACCCTTTCCGGGTTTTCACTGTGTTTTGTACATATCTGGGATGGAATTAATGAGCAGGATGTTCAGGTGTGCGGCAATCTGAAATACATACTGGAAATTAGAAACTTTGCAGGTATGGCTTTCAGACGAGGATTTGAATTTTCTATCCTGCGGCTTCCATATGCCCTGAAAACACGCTTTATGGTGCGCCAGAGGATTCCCCAAGAGCTAG